>NZ_LKBR01000011.1:0-156368 GCF_002723595.1 Pseudomonas sp. ICMP 460 | reverse complement strand
GGCGACCTGGTAGCCTGGCGTGCCGACGGCACCTTGCAGTACCAGGGACGCAACGACCAGCAAGTAAAAATCCGTGGTTTCCGCATCGAACTGGGTGAAATCGAAACCCTGCTGGGCGAACACCCGCAGGTCAAGGACGTGGTGGTACTGGCGCGAGAAGACGAGCCAGGAAACAAACGTTTGGTGGCGTATTTCACCGAGCGTGTCAACGTTGAAATCGAAGCACTGCGCGACCATCTGCAAGCGCAGTTGCCGGATTACATGGTGCCCGCCGCCTATGTGCGCCTGGACAACCTGCCGCTGACCAACAACGGCAAAGTCGACCGCAAGGCGCTGCCGCTGCCGGATCAGGCTGCGCTGCTCAGCCGTGGTTATGAAGCGCCACAAGGTGAAGTTGAAAACGTTCTGGCAAAAATTTGGGCGGACGTACTCAAGATCGAGCAAATCGGCCGTCACGACAACTTCTTCGAACTCGGCGGCCATTCGCTGCTGGCGGTCAACCTGATCGAACGCATGCGCCAGGCCAGCCTCAGCGCCGACGTGCGGGTGCTGTTCAGCCAACCCACTCTGGCGGCACTCGCGGCGGCGGTCGGCAGCGGCCGTGAAGTAACAGTGCCGGCCAACCTGATTACGCCTGAGTGCCAGCGCATCACGCCCGAGCTGTTGCCGCTGGCGGACCTTGATCAATCGGCCATCGACCGCATCGTTGCAACGGTGCCGGGCGGCGTGACCAATGTGCAGGACATCTACGCGCTGGCGCCGTTGCAGGAAGGCATCCTCTACCACCACATCACGGCGGAGCAGGGCGACCCGTACCTGTTGCAATCACAACTGGAATTCGACAGCGTTGAGCGCGTGCAGGACTTCGCCCAAGCCTTGCAACACGTGGTCAACCGGCATGACATCCTGCGTACCGGCGTGGTCTGGGAAGACCTGGCCAGCCCGGCGCAGGTGGTGTGGCGCGAGGCACGTTTGCCGGTGGAAGAGGTCAACCTCAACCCGGCTGACGGCGACATTCTGGGCCAGTTGCACGCGCGTTTCGATGCGCGGCATTACCGACTGAATGTCAGCCAGGCGCCGCTGATTCGCCTGGTGTATGCCGAGGACGCGGCCAACCAACGGGTGGTGGCGATCCTGTTGTTCCATCACTTGGCACTCGACCATACCGCGCTGGAAGTGGTGAGCGAAGAAATGCAGGCCAGCCTGCTCGGGCTAACCGAGCCGCTGGCGGCGCCGATTCCGTACCGCAACTACGTGGCGCAGGCGCGTTTGGGCCTCAGTGAGCAAGAGCACGAGGCGTTCTTCAGTGACATGCTCGGCGACATTGATGAGCCGACGCTGCCGTTCGGTTTGCAGGATGTACAAGAAGAAGGGCATGCCATTCGTGAGGCGTCGCTTACCCTCGACGCCGGGTTGAGCCTGCGCCTGCGGGCTCGGTCGCGCCAATTGGGGGTCAGCGCGGCCAGCCTGTTCCATCTGGCGTGGGCCAAGGTGCTCGGGAGTATTGCCGACTCACGCAAGGTGGTGTTCGGCACCGTGCTGATGGGCCGCATGCAGGGCGGCGATGGCGCTGATCGCGCGCTGGGCATGTTCATCAATACCCTGCCGCTGCGCGTCGACATCGATGGCCTGGGCGTGCAAGCCGCCGTCAAGGCGACCCATGCACGCTTGACTGGTCTGCTCGGCCACGAACACGCGTCGCTGGCGTTGGTGCAGCGATGCAGCGGGGTGGCGCAATCGACGCCGCTGTTCAGTGCGTTGCTCAACTATCGGCATAGCCCGGCGACGGATACGCCGATCAGCGACGACGTCGCGCAGGCATGGCGCGGCATGCGCTTTCTGACGTCCGAGGAGCGCACCAACTACCCGATAAGCCTGAGTGTGAATGACTTGGGGGCGGGCTTCAGCCTCGATGCCTTGACGGTCGCCTCTGTCGATCCGCAACAGGTATGCGGTTATCTGGTCACACTTATCGAGCAACTGGTGGATGCGCTGGAGCACGCGCCACAGCGCTCGCTGGACAGCCTGTCGATTCTGTCACCGGCACAAACCCGCCAACTGTTGGTGGATTTCAACGCCAGCGACGCCGACTACCCGCGTGACACCAGCGTGGTGCAGATGATCGAGGCGCACGCGCGTCAAACGCCGCACGCCATCGCGCTGGTGCTGGGTGACCACGCCGTCAGCTATGCCGAACTGAATCAGCACGCCAACCAGATTGCTCATCACCTGCAAAGCCTCGGCGCCACGGCCGACACGCGTATTGCGATCTGCATGGAGCGCAGCCCGCAGATGATTGTCGGGTTGCTCGGCATCCTCAAATCCGGTGCCTGCTACGTGCCGCTCGACCCTGAGTACCCGGCGCAGCGCCTCGCGTTTGCGCTGGAAGACAGCCAGCCGCTGGCGGTGCTGGTGCATGCGCCGACCCGCGCGGTGCTGGCGGGCAGCGCGGTTGCGCTGGTTGACGTGGACGCTGAGCATTTGCTGAATCAGCCGACCCACAACCCGGCGCCGGTGGCAGGCCCGAACGACCTCGCGTATGTGATCTTCACCTCCGGTTCCACCGGCCGCCCCAAAGGCGTGATGGTCGAACACGGCTCGCTGGTCAACCACATCGCCTGGCAGGCCCGTACCTTTGGTTTTGATGCCAACGAGCGAATCTTGCAGCGCACCTCGGTGGCCTTTGATGCGTCGGTGTGGGAGATCTGGACCCCGCTGGCCATCGGCGCGCGCCTGGTGCTGTTGCCGGCGCACGCTTCAAGGGATGTCGAGCAAATGGCGCGCACGCTGGTCGAACAGCAGGTCAGCGTCGCGCAGTTTGTGCCGAGCCTGTTACGCCTGTTGGTGCAACTGCCAGCGCCCGCGGTGCAGTGCCGTTACCTGTTTAGCGGCGGCGAAGCGCTGGAGCCGCAACTGGCGGTGCAGGCCCGCGCGCTGACTACTCACGGCATCGTCAACCTGTACGGGCCCACCGAGGCGACCATCGACAGCACGTCATGGACCTGCGATGGCAACGCTGTGGTCGAATCGGTGCCGATTGGCAAGCCGATCGCCAACGCGCGTGCCTATGTACTCGACAGCCGCTTGCAGCCAGTGGCGATTGGCGTTGCCGGTGAGCTGTACATCGGCGGCGCGGGTGTCGCACGCGGTTACCTGGGGCGTGATGACCTGACGGCCGAACGTTTCCTGCCGGACCCGTTCAGCGGTAGCGGGCGCCTGTACAAGACCGGCGACCTGGTGCGCTACCTGGCTGACGGCACCTTGGAATACCTGGGGCGCAATGACGACCAGGTCAAGCTGCGTGGCTTGCGCATCGAGCTGGGTGAAATCGAAGTGCGCCTGGCGGCGCATCCGAGCGTGCAAGAGGCCGTGGTGCTGGTGCGCGACGAGCGTCTGGTCGCCTATTGCACGCCACGCGAGGCGCAGGTTCAGATTGACGTTGAAGCGCTGCGCGAGCATGTGCAGCAGCATCTGCCAGCCTACATGGTGCCGCAGGCTTATGTGGTTCTCGCTGAGTTGCCACTCAGCCCCAACGGCAAGCTGGACCGCAAAGCATTGCCGGAGCCGGGCATGCAGTCGGTGATCAGCCGGGGTTATGAAGCACCCATAGGTGACGTCGAAACACGGCTGGCGAACATCTGGGCCGAGGTGCTCAAGGTTGAACAAGTCGGTCGGCATGACCACTTCTTCGAGCTGGGCGGGCATTCGCTGTTGGCGGTCGGCCTGATCGGGCGCATGCGCCAGGCAGGCCTGAGCGCCGACATACGCGTGCTGTTCAACCAGCCGACGCTGGCAGCGCTGGCGGCTGCCGTGGGCAGCGGGCGCGAGGTCGCGGTGCCGGCGAACGCTATTCCGCAGGGCTGCACGCACATCACGCCGAACCTGCTGCCGCTGGTGACGCTGGACCAGCCGAGCATCGACCGCATCGTCGCGACCGTTGCGGGCGGGGCGGCCAACGTGCAAGACATTTACCCGTTGGCACCGCTGCAAGAGGGCATTCTTTACCACCATATCAGCGCCGAAGAAGGCGACCTTTACATCCAGCAAGGGCAATTCGCCTTTGCCAACCTTGAGCGCATGCAGTGCTTCGCGCAGGCGTTGCAGCAGGTGATCGACCGCCACGACGTATTGCGTACCGGGTTTGTCTGGGAAGGCCTGGAACACCCGGTGCAAGTGGTGTGGCGCAAGGCTCAAATGCAGGTTCGGGCGCTGCACCTTGACCCGTGCGACGGTGATATTGCCGAGCAACTGGCGGCGCAGGTTGACCCGCGCCGCCACCGCCTGGATGTCAGCCGCGCGCCGCTGATGCAGTTGGTCTACGCCGAGGACGAGGCTGGCCAGCGCGTGGTCGCCACGCTGTTGTTCCACCACACGATCATGGACCACATGGCCATGGACGTGGTGTGGCGTGAGATGCAAGCCTTCCTGATGGGCGAGGGCGACACGCTGAGTGCGTCGGTGCCGTATCGCAACTATGTGGTGCAAACGCGCCTCGCCAGCCGTGAGCAGGAACACGAGGTGTTTTTCCGTGACATGCTCGGCGACATCGACGAGCCGACGCTGCCGTTTGCGCTGCGCGATGTGCGCGCCGATGGTTACGACATCGATGAGGTCGATTTGGCCCTTGATACCGGCCTGAGCCAGCGCCTGCGGGCACTCACGCGAAAAAACGGGGTTACGCCTGCCAGCGTGTTTCACTTGGCCTGGGCCCGCGTGTTGGGGGTGGTTGCCAGCACCGAGCGGGTGGTCTTCGGCACGGTGATGATGGGCCGCTTGCAGGGCGGTGAAGGCGCCGACCGGGCGATTGGCATGTTCATTAACACCTTGCCGTTGCGCGTCGACATCTCACAGGTCGGGGTGCTGGACGCGGTCAAAACCACGCATGCGCGACTCTCGGGCTTGCTCGCTCACGAGCTGGCATCGTTGGCCCACGTGCAACGCTGCAGCGGCGTGCCGCAATCGATGCCGCTGTTCAGTGCATTGTTCAACTACCGGCATACGCCGACCGACAGCGCCGAGGTCAGTCAAGCGGTGGTGCAGGCGTGGCAAGGCATGCACATGTTGCAGTCGCGCGAGCGCTCCAACTACCCGCTGACCCTGAGCGTCAACGATTTGGGCGAGGCCTTCAGCCTGAGTGCGCTGGCGCTGACCTCGATCGGTGCGCAACGTATCTGCGACTATGTGAACATCGTAGTCGAACAACTGGTCGAGGCGCTGGAGCACGCGCCGCAGACGCCGATGAACAGCCTGTCGATCCTGCCCGCCAGCGAGCGCGAGCAACTGCTCGCAGGCTTCAACGACACGCGTTTTGACTACGCGCACGGCTTGACCATTCACCAGCGCTTCGAACTGCAAGTGGCGCTGTACCCGCATGCAATTGCAGCGGTCTATCAGGCGCAAAGCCTCACGTATACCGAGCTGAACCGGCAGGCCAACCAGTTGGCACACCAACTGATCGAACTCGGCGTGCGGCCCGATGACCGCGTGGCGATCTGTGCCCGGCGCAGCCTGGAAATGCTCGTCGGCCTGGTGGCGATTCTCAAGGCCGGTGCCGCGTACGTGCCGATTGACCCGGCGCACCCGGCGGAGCGCTTGAGTTACCTGCTCAGCGACAGCGCGCCGGTGGCCGTGTTGATCCAACCGGTGCTGGCCCAGCGCCTGCCGGCGGTGACGGTGCCGGTACTCGAGCTGGACAGCCGCCTGTGGCAAGGCCCGACGAAGGGCAACCCGCAAGTCTACGGGTTGACCCCTGCGAACCTGGCCTACGTGATCTACACCTCCGGCTCCACCGGCTTGCCCAAAGGCGTGATGGTGGAACATCAGACGCTGGAAAACCTGGTGGATTGGCACTGCGATGCGTTTGACCTGACGCACGCCAGCAACACCTCCAGCGTCGCCGGTTTTGGCTTCGACGCCATGGCGTGGGAAGTCTGGCCGACGCTGTGCTCGGGGGCGACGCTGCACCTGCCGCCGGCACAAGACGGCAGTGAAGACATCGATGCGCTGCTTGAATGGTGGATGGCGCAGCCGCTGGACGTCAGCTTCCTGCCGACGCCGGTGGCCGAATATGCTTTCAGCCAGAACCTTGAGCACCCGACCCTCAAGACCTTGTTGATCGGCGGTGATCGCCTGCGTCAGTTCAACACGCCGCAGCGCTTTAACCTGGTCAACAACTACGGCCCGACCGAGGCCACGGTGGTCGCCACGTCCGGGCGGGTTGAGGCCGGCCAGGTGTTGCACATCGGCAAGCCGGTGACCAATACCCAGGTGTACCTGCTTGATGAAAATCAGCAGCCGGTGCCATTGGGTGTGGCGGGCGAGCTGTATGTGGCCGGCGCCGGGGTGGCACGTGGTTACCTGAACCGTGCGCAAATGACCGCCGAACGTTTCCTCAAGGACCCGTTCAGCAGCAACCCGGCTGCACGCATGTACCGCACCGGTGACTTGGCGCGCTGGCTGGCGGACGGCACCCTGGATTACTTGGGCCGTAACGACGACCAGGTAAAAATCCGTGGTGTGCGTATCGAACTCGGTGAAATCGAAACCCGCCTGGGCGAGCATGCGCAGGTGCGCGAAGCCGTGGTGCTGGCGCGTGAAGGGCGCTTGGTGGCTTACTTTACCGAGACTCGGCCGCTGGACATCGAGGTGCTGCGCAACTGGCTGCAAACGCAGTTGCCGGAGTACATGGTGCCGGCCGCCTATGTGCGCCTGGAAAGCCTGCCGCTGACCGCCAACGGCAAGCTCGACCGCAAAGCGTTGCCGGAGCCGGGGCTGGACGCGCTGCTCAGCCGTGGTTATGAAGCGCCGAGCGGCGAGGTGGAAACCACCCTGGCGCAGATATGGGCGGACGTGCTCAAGCTGGAACTGGTGGGCCGTCACGACAACTTCTTCGAGTTGGGCGGGCATTCGTTGCTGGCGGTCGGTTTGGTTGAGCGTATGCGCCAGGCCGGTTTGCAGGCTGACGTGCGCGTGCTGTTCAGCCAGCCAACCCTGGCGGCGCTGGCGGCCGCGGTGGGCGCCGACAACGAAGTGGCCGTACCGGCCAATCGCATTGCCCACGACTGCACGCAGATCACGCCGGACCTGTTGCCACTGGCCACACTGGATCAGGCGAGCATCGAGCGTATCGTCGCCAGCGTGCCGGGTGGCGTCGCCAACGTACAGGACATTTATGCGCTGGCGCCGTTGCAGGAAGGCCTGTTGTACCACCACATCAGCGCCGAACACGGCGACCCATACCAGCAACATGTGCTGTTCGCGTTTGACAGCCGCCAACGCTTCGACGCGTTTGCGCAGGCCTTGCAACAGGTCATCGCGCGTCACGACATATTGCGTACCGCGCTGTTCTGGGAGCAACTGGAAGCACCGGTGCAAGTGGTGTGGCGCGAGGCGCCGCTGGACGTGCAAGAGTTCGTCGCGCAACGCGGCGATGTGCTGGCGCAGTTGCGTGAACACTTCAGCCTTAACCGCCACCGCATGGACATCCGCCGCGCACCGATGATGCACCTCGGGTTTGCGCACGACCCGCAGCAGCAGCGCTGGGTCGGCATGCTGTCGTTTCACCACTTGGTCAACGACGCAACGTCGATGGGCGTGCTGGCGCAAGAAATCGAAGCGCACATGAGCGGGCACGAGCAGCAGCTCGGGGCGTCGGTGCCTTACCGCAACTACGTGGCACAGGCCCGCCAGGGCAAGGACCGCGCGGCCCATGAGGCGTTCTTCGGCGAGATGCTGGGCGATGTCGATGAACCGACCCTGCCGTTCGGGATGCAACAGATCGACGCTGCGCACGATGCCAGCGAAGAGGCGGAGCACTGGCTGGGCGCGGCGTTCAGCCAGCGGTTGCGTCAGCAGGCGCGGCAGTTGGGCGTGAGTGCGGCCAGCCTGTATCACTGGGTTTGGGCGCAGGTGGTGGGCGCGGTGTCGGCCAGCGACGACGTGGTCTTCGGCACCGTGTTGCTCGGCCGCTTGCAGGCCGGTGACGGTGCGGATCGTTCGTTGGGCATGTTCATCAACACCTTGCCACTGCGCGTGCGCCTGGCGGACGAAAGCCTCAGCGCGGCGGTGAAACACACCCACGTGGCGTTGAGCCAATTGCTCGCGCACGAGCATGCCTCGCTGACCCTGGCGCAGCGTTGCAGTGGCGTGGCCGCACCGGCGCCGTTGTTCAGCGCGTTGCTCAACTACCGTCACGGTTCGACCACGGTTAACGAAGGCCGGCGCGCCGCGTGGGAAGGCATTGAAATGCTCGGCGGCGAAGGGGTCGACAGTTATCCGTTGATCCTGTCGGTGGATGACGTGGGCGAGGACTTCCGGGTCAATGCCCTGGCACCGCGCTCGGTGGGCGCCCAGCGCGTGCTCGGGTATGTGTGCAACGTGCTGAACGGTTTGGTGGACGCGCTGGAGCAGGCACCGCATACGGCCACACGCCGCGTGTCGATTCTGCCGGCAAACGAACGCCTGCAACTGGTGCAGACATTCAACGCGACGCAACGTGACTACCCAAGCAGCGAACCGCTGCACCGGGTGTTCGAGGCGCAGGCACAGGCTCGCCCGGATGCGCTGGCCGCGGTGCATGGCGAACAACGCGTCAGCTATGGCGAATTGAACGCGCGTGCCAACCGCCTGGCGCATCACTTGATCGGCCTTGGCGTCAAGCCAGGCGCGAGCGTTGCAGTGGCGCTGGCGCGTTCGATTGACCTGCTGGTCAGCCAACTGGCAATCAGCAAATGCGCAGCAGTGTATGTGCCGCTGGACATCAATGCGCCGGTTGAACGCCAGGCCTTTATGGTCAGCGACAGCGCAGCCGCGTTGCTGCTCAGCCACGCACACCCGACGCTGACGTTTGACGTGCCGCGCGTCGACCTGGATGGCCTGAACCTTGACCACCCGCCGCTGCATAACCCGGCGCTTGAGCAAAGCGCCGAGACCGCGGCGTACATCATGTACACCTCTGGCTCCACCGGCACGCCCAAAGGCGTGCTGGTGCCACACCGGGCGATCACGCGGTTGGTGATCAACAACGGCTATGCCGAGTTCAATGCGCATGACCGTGTGGCATTTGCGTCTAACCCGGCGTTCGACGCGAGTACGCTGGAGGTGTGGGCGCCGCTGCTGAATGGCGGCGCCGTGGTGGTGGTCGATCAGCACGTGCTGTTGTCCCGCAGCGGTTTTGCCGAGCTGTTGCAGGCGCAATCGGTCAGCGTGTTGTGGATGACCGCAGGCTTGTTCCATCAATACGCCGAAGGGCTGTTGCCGGTGTTCGCGCAACTGCGCTACCTGATCGTCGGTGGCGACGTGCTCGACCCCAGCGTGATTGCGCGCGTGCTCAAGGAGGGCGCACCGCAGCACTTGCTCAACGGTTATGGCCCGACTGAGGCGACGACGTTCTCGACCACCCACCGGATTACGCGGGCGGACGAGGGCAGCATTCCTATCGGGCGGCCAGTCGGTAACAGCCGCGCCTACGTGCTGGATAACCATCAGCAACCGGTGCCGGTGGGTGTTACCGGCGAGCTGTATGTCGGTGGCCAGGGTGTTGCGCTGGGCTACTTGAACCGTGCCGAGCTGACGGCGCAAACGTTCCTCAGCGACCCGTTCAGTGACGGCGGTTTGATGTACCGCACCGGCGACCTGGTGGCGTGGCGCGCCGACGGTACGTTGCAGTATCAGGGGCGTAACGACCAGCAAGTGAAAATCCGCGGTTTCCGTATCGAGCTGGGTGAAATCGAAACCCGCCTGGCCGGTTGCCCAGGCGTCAAGGACGCCGTGGTCCTCGCGCGCCAGGACGCGCCGGGGCACAAGCGTCTGGTGGCCTACTTCACCGAGCGTGAGGCGTTGGACATCGAGGTGCTGCGCACGCGTCTGCAGGGGCAACTGCCGGAATACATGGTGCCTTCGGCCTATGTACGCCTGGACAGCCTGCCGCTGACCAACAACGGCAAGGTCGATCGCAAGGCCCTGCCGGTGCCGGACCATGAGGCGTTGCTGAGCCGTGTTTACGAGGCGCCGCAAGGGCCGGTGGAAGTGGCGTTGGCGCAGTTGTGGTCGCAGGTACTCAAGGTGGAGCAGGTGGGGCGGCATGACCACTTCTTTGAATTGGGTGGGCATTCATTGTTGGCCGTCAGCCTGGTGGAACAGATGCGCAAGCAAGGCCTGGATGCCGACCTGCGCGTGCTGTTGGCGCAGCCGACGCTGGCCGGCATGGCAGCGGCGGTCGGCAAGGTAGAACACCTGGAGGTGCCGCAGTCGAGCGTGCCGACGCTCGAACGCAAACGCCGGATTTAATCAACGCGCCTGGCGGCCTTCGGGCCGACCAGGCGCTTTGCATTGCCCAGGTACAGCGTCAAACCGCCACACACCAAGGCTCGCGTTTTGCCTGCGAACACCTTGCCCCCCCGCAGTTGTCCCTGCTTCCTATGACAGACACCTCCCCACCGATGTTTTAGTTTTCCTGCGCAGTGGGAAGCCCCAGAGCGCGCGCTAAACCCATGCTCTTTTTGAACCTGACGGCTACAGCATTTGGCCCATGAAGGCCCAAACGCTGCTGTTCGACGCTCGGACATTACGTTGCATCTGAAGCCGGACTTTCTCGTCACCGTTTCCGAATCTTAAGCAGGTTACAAAATGCACTTCAGCGAATTGATGGCAGTTCTTTCAACCCACGCGATCCACCTGCAACGTGAAGGGGATGACCTGGTTATCCTGGGCGACGATGAGGGGCTCGACGATGAGCTGTTCGACAACCTGCGCAAGCACAAGGCGCAATTGCTTGAGTTGATTGGCCGCAACGGTGGTGACTGGGTCAGCCCGGCGTATCGCATCACCCCGCAGATGCTGCCGCTGGCAGCGCTCGATCAAGCCAGCATCGACCGCATCGTCGAGGCTGTGCCCGGTGGCGTGGGCAACGTCAAGGACATCTATCCGCTGGCGCCGTTGCAGGAAGGCATGCTGTACCACCATTTGTCCGCCGAACAGGGCGACCCTTACCTGCTGCAAGCGCACTACGCTTTTGACAGCCGCGAACGCCTTGAAAGCTTCACTCAGGCGCTGCAATACGTGGTGCAGCGCCATGACATTTTGCGCACCACCGTGGTCTGGGAAAGCCTCGATGAACCGGTACAGGTGGTGCTGCGCAAGGCCACGTTGGTCAGCGAAGAGGTGCACCTGGCGCCGCGTGACGGTGACGTGCTGAGCCAACTGCAAGCGCGCTTTGATGCGCGCACTTACCGTTTGGATATTCGCCAGGCGCCGATGATGCGTGTGGCCTTTGCCGAAGACTCGCCGAACCAGCGCTGGGTGGCCGTGCTGTTGTTTCATCACATGGCGCTGGACCACACCGCGATGGACGTGGTGTTGCGCGAAATGCAGGCGTTCCTGCTGGGGCTGACCGAGCACTTGGGCGAGCCGGTGCCGTACCGCAACTATGTAGCGCAGGCGCGTCTTGGGGTCAGCGAACAACAGCACGAAACATTCTTTCGCGAGATGCTTGGTGACATCGACGAGCCAACCCTGCCGTTCGGTCTGCAGGACGTGCAGGGCGACGGCCACGGTATCGAAGAAAGCCGCTTGATGGTTGAGCCCGGCATGAGCCAGCGGCTGCGTGCGCAGGCGCGGCAACACGGGGTGAGTGCCGCCAGCGTGATGCACCTGGCCCTGGCGCAGGTGCTGGGCAAGGTGTCTGGCCGCCATGAAGTGGTGTTCGGCACCGTATTGTTGGGGCGCATGCACGCGGGCGAGGGCTCGGACCGTGCCCTTGGGATGTTCATCAATACCTTGCCGTTGCGTGTCAGCGTGGGCGAGCAAAGTGTGCGCAGCGGCCTCAAGCTGACGCATGATCGCCTGACCGCCTTGCTTAAACACGAGCACGCCTCGCTGGCCCTGGCCCAGCGCTGCAGCGCCGTGGCAACCCCGACGCCGTTGTTCAGCGCGATGCTCAACTACCGTCACAGTGCCTCTGGCGGCAGCGCCGAAGCCGAGTCCGCCTGGGCCGGCATGCAAGCCTTGGGCGCGGAAGAACGCACCAACTACCCGTTGACCGTCAACCTTGATGACCTCGGCGACGACTTCCATATCACGATTCTGGCGGATGTCGGTATCGGCGCCGCGCGTGTCGCGCACTACTTGCACGCCGCGCTGGAAAGCCTGGTGGCCGCGCTTGAGCAAACGCCGGATGCGCCGTTGCAGAGCCTCGGCATTTTGCCCGCCACCGAGCGCCAACACCTGTTGCACCACTGGAACAGCACCGACGCCGTGTTTGCCGACAGCGCGCTGATCCACAGCCAAGTCGAAGCGCAGGCGGCCGCACAGCCGGACGCAATCGCCGTGCTGTTTGAAGGCGAGGCCCTCAGCTACGGCGAATTGAACCGCCGCGCCAATCAGCTCGCACACCACCTGCTGAGCCTCGGCGTGTGCCCGGATGAGCGCGTGGCGATCTGCGTCGAGCGCGGCGTGCAGATGATTGTCGGCCTGCTCGGCATCCTCAAGGCCGGTGCCGGTTATGTGCCGATTGATCCGGCGTACCCGCAAGCACGCATCAGCTACACGCTGCAAGACAGTGCGCCGGTTGCGGTGCTGGTACAGGCGACCACCGCCGCGCGCGTCGCCGAGTTGTCGGCAGCGGTTATCGACCTGGATGCCGGCGATTGGCAAGCCCGGCCCACGCACAATCCGCAGGTGGCGGGCCTGACCTCGGCCAACCTGGCCTATGTGATCTACACCTCCGGTTCCACCGGCCTGCCCAAGGGCGTGATGATCGAGCACCGCAACGTGGCGCGCCTGTTCAGCGCCACCGAAGGCTGGTTCAACTTTAACCAGCATGACGTGTGGGCCTTGTTCCACTCGTTTGCCTTCGACTTCTCGGTCTGGGAAATCTGGGGCGCGCTGGTGCACGGCGGCCAATTGCTGGTGGTGCCGCAACTCACCAGCCGTTCGCCGGATGAGTGTTATGCACTGCTGTGCAGCGCCGGCGTGACCATCCTCAACCAGACCCCAAGCGCTTTTCGCGCGTTGATCGTCGCGCAGGGCCAAAGCCAACTCACACACTCGCTGCGTCAAGTGATCTTTGGCGGCGAAGCGTTGGAACCGGGGATTCTCAAACCCTGGTACGCCCGCGCCACCAACGCCGGCACGCAACTGGTGAACATGTACGGCATCACCGAAACCACGGTGCACGTGACCTACCGCGCGATGCACGCGGCCGATGCGCAGTTGGTCGGTGTGAGCCCGATTGGCGGGCGCATTCCTGACTTGCAGCTGTACGTGCTGGATCCACGCGGCGAGCCGGTGCCGGTTGGCGTGGTCGGTGAGTTGTATGTGGGTGGCGCAGGCGTTGCGCGTGGCTACCTGAACCGGCCTGAGCTGAACGCCGAACGCTTTATCGTCGACCCGTTCAGTGGCCGCGCCGATGCACGCCTGTACCGGACCGGCGATTTGGGGCGGCGCCTGGCAGACGGCAGCATCGACTACCTGGGACGCAACGATGACCAGGTTAAAATTCGCGGTTTCCGTATCGAGCTGGGTGAGATCGAAGCGCGCCTCGCCGCGTGCAACGGTGTGCGTGAAGCCGTGGTGATCGCGCGTGAAGACCAGCCCGGCGACAAGCGTTTGGTGGCCTATGTGATTGGCAGCGAAGGCGCGCAGCCGAGCGCTGCCGAGTTGCGCACGCAATTGCTGCTGTCACTCGCCGACTATATGGTTCCTGCCGCGTTTGTGCTGCTGGAGCAGTTCCCGCTGACCACCAACGGCAAGCTCGACCGCAAAGCCCTGCCGGCGCCGGACGCCGATGCGTTGGCCCGCAGGCACTACGAAGCGCCCGAGGGCGACGTAGAAGTTGCAATCGCGGCGATCTGGCAAGACTTGCTCAAGGTTGAGCAAGTAGGCCGCCAGGATCACTTTTTTGAACTGGGCGGCCACTCGTTGTTGGCGGTCAAGTTGATCGAGCGCATGCGCCAGGTCGGGCTGGGCGCCGATGTACGTGTGCTGTTCGGGCAGCCCACCCTGGCCGCACTGGCGGCGGCGGTGGCCGGCGCGAGCAAAGGCGTGGAGGTACCGGCGAATCGCGTGCCGAGTGGCTGCGCACACATCACCCCGGACATGCTGGCGCTGGCCGAACTCGACCAAACCGCTATCGAGCGTATCGTTGCGACCGTGCCGGGCGGTGCGGCCAACGTCCAGGAAATCTACAGCCTGGCGCCGCTGCAAGAGGGCATTTTGTATCACCACCTGGCCGCCGCCCAAGGCGACCCATACTTGCAATACGTGACCTTCAGCTTCGACAGCCGTGAGCGCCTGCAAAGCTTCGCCAGCGCGCTGCAAGGGGTGATTTCGCGGCATGACATTTTGCGTACCGCCGTGGTTTGGGAGCGGCTGGACGAACCGGTGCAAGTGGTCTGGCGTGAAGCCGAACTGGGCCTGGATGAAATCCACCTGGACCCGGCCGCCGGCGATATTGCCGAGCAACTGAGCGAACACCTCAGCCCGCGTCACCATCGCCTGGATATTCGCCAGGCGCCGATGATGCGCATCGGTTACAGCGAAGATGTGCCCAACGCGCGTTGGGTGGCTGTGTTGCTGCTGCACCACCTGGTCGACGACGCCACCTCGCTGCGCATGCTGACGGCCGAAATTGAAGCGCATACGCGTGGTGAAGAGGCGCAACTGGCCGCTTCAGTGCCGTACCGCAACTACGTGGCGCAAGCGCGCATGGGCGTCAGCCGCGAAGAGCATGAGGCGTTCTTCAGTGAAATGCTTGGTGACATCGATGAGCCGACGCTGCCCTTCGGTTTGCAGGACGTGCAGGGCGAAGGCCACGGTGTTGAAGAGGTTAACCGCCTGCTCGATGACACGCTCAGCCAGCGCCTGCGCGCTCAGGCGCGCCAGTTGGGCGTGACCCCGGCCAGCCTGTATCACCTGGCGTGGGCGCGGGTACTCGGCGGCGTGTCGGGGCGCGATGACGTGGTGTTTGGCACGGTGTTGCTCGGGCGCCTGCAAGGCGGTGAAGGTTCTGACCGTGCGCTGGGCATGTTCATCAATACCTTGCCGCTGCGCATCAGCCTGGGTGAGGCGGGCGTGCGCGCGATGGTCAAGAGCACCCACGCACGCTTGACCGGGCTGCTCGGCCACGAGCATGCCTCGCTGGTGCTGGCGCAGCGCTGCAGCAAGGTCGCGGCGTCGACGCCGCTGTTCAGTTCGCTGCTTAACTACCGCCAGCTCGGCGGTGCCGACGTGTCCGAACAGGCCGCCGCCGCATGGGAAGGCATCAGCGTGCTCGACAGTAAGGAGCGCACCAACTACCCGCTGACCTTGTCGGTCAACGACATGGGTGAAGCGTTCAGCCTGTCGGTCATGGCTGATGGCGCGATTGGCGCCGAGCGCGTGTGCGGTTACATGCAGTGCGCCGTGGAGCACCTGGTCGAGGCGCTCGAACAGACGCCGCAAGCGTCGGTGCTCGGGCTGTCGATTCTGCCGGCCGTTGAGCGTGAGCAACTGCTGCAACACTGGAATGCTACCGACAGCCTGTTCGCCGACGCCGCGTTGATTCATCACCAGGTTGAGCGCCAGGCACGCGAACGGCCGCACGCCACGGCAGTGGTATTTGAAGACCAGCGCCTGAGCTACGCCGAATTGAACCGCCGCGCCAACCAGGTCGCGCACCACTTGTTGAGCCTGGGCGTACGCCTGGATGAGCGTGTAGCGATCTGCGTCGAGCGTGGCCTGGAAATGATCATCGGCCTGCTCGGCATTCTCAAGGCCGGTGCCGGTTATGTGCCGATTGACCCGGCGTACCCGCAAGAGCGCATCAACTACACCTTGCACGACAGCGCCCCGGTGGCGGTGCTGGTGCAGGCCGCGACTGCCGCGCGCGTCATAGAGCTGTCTGCGCCGGTGATTGATCTGGATTCAGCGCAACTGCACGCCGCGCCCGAAACCAACCCGGTCGTCGCGGGCCTTACCTCGGCCAACCTCGCCTACGTGATCTACACCTCCGGTTCCACCGGTTTGCCCAAGGGCGTGATGATCGAACACCGCAACGTAGCGCGGCTGTTCTCGGCCACCGAAGGCTGGTTCAACTTTAATGATCAGGACGTGTGGGCGTTGTTTCACTCGTTCGCCTTCGACTTTTCGGTCTGGGAAATCTGGGGCGCGCTGGTGCACGGCGGTGAGTTGCTGGTGGTGCCGCAACTCACCAGCCGTTCGCCGGACGAGTGCTACGCGCTGCTGTGCAGCGCCGGCGTGACCGTGCTCAACCAAACCCCAAGCGCGTTCCGCCAATTGATCGCGGCGCAAGGCCAGAGCGCCTTGAAGCACTCCTTGCGCCAAGTGATTTTCGGCGGTGAAGCGCTCGAACCGGGCATGCTCAAACCGTGGTATGCGCGTGTCGCCAACACCGGCACGCAACTGGTGAACATGTACGGCATCACCGAAACCACGGTGCACGTGACGTACCGTGCCCTGCAAGCAGCCGATGCGCAGTTGGTCGGCGTCAGCCCGATTGGCGGGCGCATTCCCGACTTGCAGGTGTACGTGCTCGACAGCCAGCGCGAACCGGTGCCGGTCGGTGTGGTGGGCGAGTTGTATGTGGGCGGCGCGGGCGTTGCGCGTGGCTACCTGAACCGGCCTGAGCTGAACGCCGAACGCTTTATTGCCGACCCCTTCAGCGGTCGCGCCGACGCGCGCCTGTATAAAACCGGTGACCTGGGGCGCTGGCTGGCCGACGGCAGCATCGACTACCTGGGGCGCAACGACGACCAGGTGAAAATCCGTGGTTTCCGTATCGAACTGGGCGAGATCGAAGCGCGGCTGGCCGCGTGTGACGGCGTGCGCGACGCGGTGGTCATCGCCCGCGAAGACCAACCGGGCAACAAACGCCTGGTGGCTTACGTTATAGCCACCGACGGCGCTGAACCTTCGGCGGCTGACCTGCGCACGCAGTTGTTGCTGTCACTGGCTGACTACATGGTGCCCAGCGCATTCGTCATGCTCGCAAGCTTGCCGCTGACCACCAACGGCAAGCTCGACCGCAAGGCCTTGCCAGCACCGGACGCCGACGCGTTGGCCCGTCGCGAGTACGAGCGGCCGCAAGGCGAAGTCGAGCAAACCCTCGCCGCGCTCTGGCAAGAACTGCTCGGCGTTGAGCGCGTGGGCCGCCACGATAACTTCTTTGAAATGGGCGGCCATTCGTTGCTGGCGGTCAAGCTGGTCGAGCGCATGCGCCAACTTGAGCTGAGCGCCGACGTGCGCGTGCTGTTCGGCCAGCCGACCCTGGCTGCGCTGGCGGCCGCGGTCAGTGGCCATCAGGAGCGCGTGGTGCCGGCCAACCGGATTACCGCCGATTGCCAACACATTACCCCCGACTTGCTGCCGCTGGCAGCGCTGGACCAGGCCGCCATCGACCGTATTGTCGCCAGCGTAGCGGGCGGCACGCGCAATGTGCAGGACATCTACAGCCTGGCGCCATTGCAAGACGGCATGCTCTATCACCACTTGGCCGCGCCGCAAGGCGACGCCTACTTGCTGCACATGAAGTTTGCCTTTGCCGGCCCGGAGCTGGTCAATCAGTTCGCCAAGGCGCTGCAAAGCGTGATCGACCGCCACGACATTCTGCGCAGCAGCATGGCCTGGGAAGGGCTCGACGAGCCGGTGCAGGTAGTCTGGCGCCAAGCGACGATGGGCCTTGAAGAAGTGCTCATCGACCCGGACGAAGGCGATGTGCTTGCGCAACTGCACCGCCAGTTCGACCCGCGCCACTACCGCCTCGACATGACCCGTGCACCGCTGATGCACCTGGCGTACACCCAGGACACGCCTAACCAGCGCTGGGTGGGCATCTTGCTGTTCCACCACATGGTGCTCGACCACACCGCGCTTGAGGTGTTGATCGGCGAAGTGCAGGCCAGCCTC
This sequence comes from Pseudomonas sp. ICMP 460, assembly GCF_002723595.1. NCBI lineage: Bacteria > Pseudomonadati > Pseudomonadota > Gammaproteobacteria > Pseudomonadales > Pseudomonadaceae > Pseudomonas > Pseudomonas sp. ICMP 460. The sequence goes on along the minus strand of NZ_LKBR01000011.1, from coordinate 138,467 downwards.
AAGGGCAGTACCGAGCAGTTGCCGCCGTCGATTCCCTATCGCAACCATGTGGCGCAATCGCGCCACGGCGCTGATCGCGAGGCGCACGAAGGGTTCTTCCGCCAGATGCTCGGCGACATCGACGAACCGACGCTGGCGTTCGGCTTGCAGGATGTGCAGGGCGACGGCAACGGCATCGAAGAAGCGCACCTGATGCTCGACAGCGTGCTCAGCGGGCGCTTGCGCGAGCAGGCACGCGTGCTGGGCGTCAGCGCTGCGAGCCTGATGCACTTGGCGTGGGGCCAGGTGCTGGGGCAAGTGGCGGGCCGCGATGAAGTGGTGTTCGGCACCGTGCTGCTCGGTCGCCTGCAAGGCGGCGAAGGCTCCGGCCGGGCCTTGGGCCTGTTCATCAACACCTTGCCGTTGCGCGTCAGTGTGGGCGCGCACGGCGCCCGCGAAGCGGTGCGTGCGACCCACGCGCAGTTGTCGCAACTGCTTGCGCATGAACACGCCTCGTTGTCGCTGGCTCAGCATTGCAGCGGTTTGCCTGCGGCGCAGCCACTGTTCAATACCTTGCTCAATTACCGCCACAGTGCACAGGCCGAGGTATCCGGCGCTGATATTGCTGCCTGGGAAGGCATCCAGGCGCTGAGCATGGAAGAACGCACCAACTACCCGCTGGTGCTCAACGTCGATGACTTTGTCGCAGGCTTCCAACTGAATGCCCAAGCCTTGGTAAAGGTCGGCGCGCAACGGGTGTGCGGCTATATGCAGGCCGCGTTGCAGCACTTGGTCGATGCGCTGGAACATGCGCCGGGCACCGAGTTGCACACGATGTCGATTTTGCCAGCAGCCGAGCGCCAACAATTGCTGGAAACCTTCAATCAGACCGCGCGTGCCTACCCGCATGCGTCCACCGTGCACGCGCTGTTTGAAGCGCAGGTTCAGGCACGGCCGCAAGCGCCTGCGGCGGTCCACGGCGAACAGTCGCTGAGCTACGAGCAATTAAATCGCCGGGCTAACCGCCTGGCGCACCACCTGATTGGCCTTGGCGTAACGCCAGGCGACAGCGTGGCGATCCTGCTCGAGCGTTCGTTTGAACTGCTGGTCAGCCAACTGGCGATCAGCAAGTGCGCGGCGGTGTATGTGCCGCTGGACATCAATGCCCCGGCGGACCGTCAGGGCTTCATGATCGAAGACAGCGGCGCGCAATGGTTACTCACCACCCGTGACGAAGATGCCGTTCACGCGGTGCAGCGCGTCGACCTGGATGCGCTCGACCTGGTAGATGTGCCCGAACACAACCCGGGCCTCGAGCAATCGGCGGAATCGGTGGCGTACATCATGTACACCTCCGGCTCCACCGGCGTGCCCAAAGGCGTACTGGTGCCGCACCGGGGCATCACGCGGTTGGTGATCAACAACGGCTACGCCGATTTTGGCGCGCATGACCGCATCGCCTTTGCCTCCAACCCGGCGTTTGACGCCAGTACCATGGACGTGTGGGGCGCGTTGCTGAATGGCGGCCAAGTGGTGGTGATTGATCACGCTACGCTGCTCAACCCGCAGCGCTTCGGCGAGGTGTTGAGCGCATCGGCAGCCACCATTTTGTTCACCACCACCGCGCTGTTTAACCAGTATGTGCAGCTGATTCCCGACGCGCTCAAAGGCCTGCGCATGCTCTTGTGCGGTGGCGAGCGCGCCGACCCGGCGGCGTTCCGCAGCCTGTTGGCGCATGCGCCGCAGTTGCGCCTGGTGCATTGCTATGGCCCGACTGAAACCACCACCTATGCCACTACGTTTGAAGTGCGCGCGGTGGCTGAAGAGGCCGAGAGCGTGCCGATCGGCGGACCGATTTCGAACACGCGCATTTACCTGCTCAATGAGCGTCAGCAACCGGTGCCGCTGGGCGTCATCGGTGAAATCTACATTGGCGGCAAAGGGGTGGCGAAGGGTTACCTGAACCGCCCTGAGCTGACGCTCGAGAAGTTCCTCGTCGACCCGTTCAGTGATGAAAGCGCTGCGTTGATGTACCGCACCGGTGACCTGGGCCGCTGGTTGGCCAAGGGCGAGCTGGAGTGCCTGGGCCGTAACGACGACCAGGTGAAGATTCGCGGCTTCCGTATCGAGCTGGGGGAAATCGAAAATCGCTTGAGCGAACACCCGCAGGTCAAGGATGTGATCGTGCTGGCGCGTGAAGACGAGCCGGGGCACAAGCGCCTGGTGGCGTATTTCACCGCGCACGCGGCGCTTGAAATCGAAGCGCTGCGTGACTACTTGCAAGAGCAACTGCCGGACTACATGGTGCCGAGCGCGTATGTGCACCTCGACAACCTGCCATTGACCAACAACGGCAAGGTCGACCGCAAGGCGTTGCCGGTGCCCGATCAGCACGCGTTGCTTAGCCGTGGCTACGAAGCGCCGCAAGGCGAAGTTGAAATCGCGCTGGCGCAGATCTGGAGCCAGGTGCTCAAGGTCGAGCAGGTCGGGCGTGAGGACCACTTCTTTGAACTGGGCGGGCATTCGTTGTTGGCGATGCGCTTGATTTCCCAGGTGCGCCTGCAACTCGGGGTTGAGCTGGACCTGGCGGCGCTGTTTGACCACCCGCAACTGTCGGCATTGGCGCAGGCAGTGGCGAAGACCGGGCGCAGTAACCTGCCGCCGATTCTGCCGGTGTCGCGTGAAGAAGCGCTGCCGCTGTCGTTTGCGCAGCAGCGCCTGTGGTTCCTGGCGCAGATGGAAAACGTCGGGGCCGCCTACAACATGCCCATCGGTCTGAGCCTGCGCGGTGAACTCGACGCGCTGGCGCTGGAACGCGCGCTGGCGCAGATCGTCAGCCGCCACGAAGTGCTGCGCAGTGCGTTTGTTCTCGATAATGATCAGCCGCAGTTGCTGATCACGCCGGTCGAGGGCTCGTTTGTGCTGGTGCAGAATGATTTGCGCGAACAGGCTGACGCGCAGCAGCAGTTGCAGGCATTGACCGAACACGAAGCGCTGGCGCCGTTTGACCTGGTCAACGGCCCGTTGCTGCGGGCGCGTCTGGTGCGCATGGGCGATGCGCACCATGTGTTGCTGATGACCTTGCACCACGTGGTCTGCGATGGCTGGTCGATGGGCGTGCTGACCCGCGAGTGGGTGGCGTTGTATGCCGCCTTCAGCCAGGGCCAGGCCGACCCGTTGCCAGCGCTTGAATTGCAATACGCCGACTTTGCCGTGTGGCAACGCCGCTGGTTGAGCGGTGAGGTGCTGCAAAAACAAAGCCTGTACTGGCAGCAGACCCTGGCCGGTGCGCCGGCGATGCTGGCGTTGCCCACCGACCGTGCGCGCCCGCCGCAGCAGGACTTCACCGGTGCGGTGCTGCACCTGCAATTGGACGCAGAACTGACGCAGGGCCTCAAAGCCTTGAGCCAGCGGCATGGCACTACGTTGTACATGACCACACTGGCGGCGTGGGGCGCGCTGTTGAGTCGCTTGTCCGGGCAGGATGAGGTGGTCATCGGTTCGCCGGTGGCCAACCGCACCCGCGCTGAAGTCGAAGGCCTGATCGGCCTGTTCGTCAACACATTGGCGCTGCGCATCGATGCTTCCGGTGCGCCGACCGCACACGCCTTGCTGGCACGCGTCAAGGCCCAGACCCTGAGCGCACAGGCGCATCAGGACCTGCCGTTCGAGCAGGTGGTGGACATCATCAAACCGGCGCGCAGCATGGCTTACAGCCCGGTTTTCCAAACGATGCTGACCTGGCAGAACAACGAGGGCGCAGCGTTGGCACTCGGCGATCTGGTGCTGGAGAGCATCGGCCAGATCAACACTGCGGCGAAATTTGAGCTGTCGTTGGAACTGAGCGAAGCCGAGGGCCAGATCATCGGCGCGTTGAGCTATGCCACCGCGCTGTTCGATGAAGCCACGGTGATTCGCCATCTGGGCTATTTCGAGCGCCTGTTACGCGCGATGGTCGCGGACGATCAGTGCGTGCTCGAGCAAGTGCCGCTGCTGGATGACCAAGAGCGTCAACATCAATTGGCCGACCTGAGCGGCCTGCGCACGGCGCTCAACCCGGCCACGGTTCACAGCCTGTTCGAAGCGCAGGTCATGCGCACGCCTGATGCCGTGGCCGTGCAGGCTGCCGGCGAGGCGCTGACCTACCGTGAGCTTAACCAGCGCGCCAATCAGCTCGCCCATCATTTGCGCACGCTGGGTGTGCAGCCGGACGTGCGCGTGGCGATTTGCGTGCAGCGCAGCGCCGAGCTGATCGTCGGCCTGCTGGCGATTCTCAAGGCGGGCGGCGCCTACGTGCCGATCGACCCGAATTACCCGATCGAGCGCATCCATTACATGCTGCAAGACAGCGCGCCGGCAGCATTGCTGGTGCATGGCAGCACCGCGCACTTGGCCGCCGAGCTGAGCCTGGCGGTGGTCGACCTCGACCACGCGGGTGCGACCGAACAAAGCCTAAACAACCCGCAGATTGCCGAGCTGGCCGCCACGCACCTGACCTATGTGATTTACACCTCGGGCTCGACCGGCCAGCCAAAAGGCGTGATGGTCGAGCACCAGGGCGTGGTCAACATGCTCGGCTGGTACCTCGATGAAGTCGGGCTGAACGCGCAGGACGCGGTGTTGCTTTTGACCTCGCACAGCTTCGACCTGACCCAGAAAAACATCTTCGCCAGCCTCGCGGTCGGCGCCACTTTGCACCTGGCGGACAGCCCGTTCGACCCTGCGAGCATCGTGCGTCAGATCGCCGAGCAGCAGATCACCCACATCAACCTGGCGCCGAGTGCGTTCTATACGCTGATCGAGGCCGATCAACAGCACGCGTTGAGCAACCTGCGGCGGGTGGTGCTGGGCGGCGAGCCAATCAAACTCTCGCAGTTGGAAAAACTCGCGGTGCCACGGCCGCAGTTCATCAACAGCTATGGCCCCACTGAATGCAGTGACGTGGTGGCCTGGCATGCGGTCAACCCAGACTTTACCCAGTACACGGCAGGCGAGATTCCGTTGGGCCGGCCGCTGCGCAACGTCACGCTGTACGTGCTCGACGCCTGCGCGCAACTGCTGCCGACCGGCAGTGTCGGTGAGTTGTACATCGGCGGCGCCGGCGTGGCGCGCGGTTACCTGGGCCGCGAAGACCTCAGCACCGAGCGCTTCCTCGACGATCCGTTCACGGCGCAGGGGCGCATGTACCGCACCGGCGACCTGGCGCGTTACCGGCCCGATGGCACGCTTGAATACCTCGGCCGCAATGACGACCAAGTGAAAATCCGCGGCCTGCGCATCGAACTCGGCGAAATTGAAGCGCTGCTCGCCGCACATCCGCAGGTGCTCGAAGCCGCTGTGTTGGTGCGTGACGAACGCCTGGTCGGCTACTTCACGCCGCAGGCAGGCGCGCAGGGGCCGCAGATCGAGGACCTGCGCACGCACCTGCAAGGCGTCTTACCGGAGTACATGGTGCCGTCGGCGTATGTTCAGCTCGCGGCATTGCCGCTGAGCCCCAACGGCAAGCTGGACCGCAAGGCATTGCCGGCGCCGGGGCTGGACGCCGTGGTCAGTGCTGCCTATGAAGCGCCTGAGGGCGAGATCGAGATCACGCTGGCGCAGATCTGGCAGGAACTGCTGGGGCTGGAGCAGGTGGGTCGCCAGGGGCATTTCTTTGAATTGGGCGGGCATTCGCTGTTGGCGATGCGCTTGATCTCTCAAGTGCGTCAACGCATGGGCGTAGAGCTGGCGCTCGGCGAATTGTTCGCCCAGCCGCAACTGGCCGCCTTGGCGAAAGTGCTGGCGCAGGCTGCGCGCAGCACCTTGCCGGCGATCTTGCCGGTGCCGCGTGACCAAGACTTGCCGCTGTCGTTTGCCCAGCAACGTTTGTGGTTCCTGGCGCAGATGGAAGGCGCCAGCACCGCCTATAACATGCCGCTTGGCTTGGGCCTGCGCGGCCAGTTAGACGCGGACGCGCTGGAGCAGGCGCTGACGCGTATTGTTGCGCGCCACGAAACCCTGCGCAGCCGCTTTGTTCGACACAACAACGAACCGCGCGTGCACATCGACCCGGCCCAGCGCGCCTTTGCGCTCTTGCGCCTCGACGTGGACGGCGACGACGCCCTGCAAACGCGGGTGCGTGCCGAAGCCCTTGAACCGTTCAACCTGGAGCAGGGGCCGCTGATTCGAGCGAGCCTGTTGCGCCTGGCGGACGACCACCATGTGCTGTTGCTGACCATGCACCACATCGTCTCCGATGGCTGGTCGATGGGCGTGCTGACCCGCGAGCTGATGGCGCTGTACGCAGCGTTCCGTCAAGGCCTGGACGACCCGCTGCCCGCGTTGACTTTGCAATACAGCGACTTCGCCGTGTGGCAACGGCGCTGGTTGAGCGGCGAAGTGCTGCAGCAACAAAGCCAGTATTGGCAGCACGCGCTGGCCGATGCACCGGCGTTGTTGATGTTGCCGACCGACCGCCCACGCCCTGCGCAACAGGATTACAGCGGCGCAACCTTGAGCCTGCTGCTGGATGTTGAGCTGACGGCCGGGCTTAAAGCCTTGAGCCAGCGTCACGGCGCGACCTTGTACATGACCATGATGGCGGCGTGGGGCGCGTTGCTGTGTCGTTTGTCCGGGCAGGAAGAGGTGGTGATCGGTTCGCCGGTCGCCAACCGCATGCGCGCTGAAGTCGAAGGGCTGATCGGCCTGTTCGTCAACACCCTGGCGGTGCGCATCGAAGCCGGTGCAGCGCTTAACGTGGCCGGTTTGCTGGCCCATGCCAAAGACCGCACGCTGGCCGCGCAAGCGCATCAGGACTTGCCGTTCGAACAGGTAGTGGAGGTGGTCAAACCGCCGCGCAGCCTGGCGCACAGCCCGGTGTTCCAGACCTTGTTGACCTGGCAGGCCAGCGACGGCCCAAGCCTGGTACTCGGCGACCTGCAATTTGAAGGGGTTGGCGAAACCAGCAATTTTGCCAAGTTCGACCTGTCGCTGGACCTCAGCGAAGTGCAAGGGCACATCGCCGGCAACCTTGAGTACGCCACGGCGCTGTTCGACGAGGCCACGGTGCGCCGTTACATCGGCTACTTCGAGCGGCTGTTGCACGCGATGGTCGCCGACGACCAGGCGCTGCTGGCGCAGATCACGCTGCTCGACGCCGAGGAACGTGCCTACCTGCTGCATGAACTTAATGACACCGAGGTGGCCTACGCCCACGACAGCACGATTCATCAGCTGTTCGAAGCGCAGGTCGAGGCGCGCCCCGAGGCCGTTGCGGTGGCGTTCGAAGATCAGCGTTTGAGTTACGCCGAGTTGAACCGCCGCGCCAACCGCCTGGCTCACCACCTGATTGGCTTGGGCGTTGGCCCCGACGACCGCGTGGCGATCTGCGCCGAGCGCGGTGACGAAGTACTGGTCGGCCTGCTCGGGATTCTCAAGGCAGGCGCGGCGTATGTGCCGCTGGACCCGCATTACCCGCCGGAGCGCCTGGCCTACATGATTGAGGACAGCGCGCCGTCGGTGCTGCTGACCCAGCACGCGTTGCTGGACCGCTTGCCGGCGCTGGCCATCGCGCAAGTGCTTCTGGACACGCCGTTGAGCGGTGCCGAGCACAACCCGCAGGTGCCAGGCCTGACCGCCGAGCACCTGGCGTATGTGATTTACACCTCGGGCTCTACCGGTAACCCCAAGGGCGTAATGATCGAACACCGTGGGCTGGTCAACTACAGCCTCGACGCGGCACGCCTGTTCGGGTTGACGCCGGACGACACGGTGTTGCAGCAAAACACCTTGAACTTCGACCTGTCGGTAGAGGAAATCTTCCCGGCCTTGCTGGCGGGCGCCACCCCGGCGCCGAGCCGGCACGTGTTCGGCACCGACGCGGCGCAGGACCCGGCGATCCGCCCGACCTTCCTGCACCTGACGGCCGCGCACTGGCACACCCTGGCCGCTGAATGGCACCACACGCCGTTGCAGGCCGAGGAGCGTTTGCGCCATGTACGCCTGATTAACGTCACCGGTGACGCACTGTCGGCGCAGAAATTAAAACTCTGGGACGAGGTGCGCCCGGCCCATACCCGCTTGATCAACACCTATGGCCCGACCGAGGCGACCGTGTCGTGCACCGCCGCCTACGTCAGCCACGATGCGCTGGCGGGTGTCGAAGGCAGCGGCAACGCAACCATCGGCAAACCGATGGCCAACACACGTATTTACCTGCTCGACAGCCAGCAACAACCCGTGCCGTTCGGCGTGGCCGGGGAGATTTTCATCGGCGGCGATGGCGTTGCCCGAGGCTATCTGAACCTCGACGCGGTGAGTGCCGAGCGCTTCCTCGCCGACCCGTTCAGTGAGGTGCAAGGCGCGCGCATGTACAAAACCGGTGACTTGGCGCGCTACCTGGCGGATGGGCGTATCGAGTACCTGGGGCGCAATGACTTCCAGGTCAAGGTGCGTGGCTTCCGTATCGAGTTGGGCGAGATCGAGTCCAGGCTCGGCAACTGTGTCGGGGTCAAAGAGGCCGCGGTGATTGCGCGTGAAGACCGCCCTGGCGAGAAGCGCCTGGTGGCCTACGTGGTGCCGCATGCCGGCGCCAGCTTGAGCGCCGCCGGCTTGCGCAGCTACCTGGCGCCGCTGTTGGCGGAATACATGATCCCGGGCGCGTTTGTGCTGCTTGAGGCATTGCCGCTGACACCGAACCGCAAGCTCGACCGCAAGGCGCTGCCGGCACCGGACCAGTCGGCCGTGGCCAGCCGTGATTACGAAGCGCCGCAAGGCCGTATCGAACGCAGCCTGGCGCTGGTCTGGGCGCAGGTTTTGCAACTGGAGCAAGTGGGGCGCCACGACAACTTCTTCGAGCTGGGCGGGCATTCGCTGCTGGCGGTCAAACTGGTGGAGCGCCTGCGCCAGGAAGACCTGCGGGTCGACGTCGGTGCACTGTTTACCCACCCGACGCTGGCCGGGCTGGCCAAGGTAGTGGGCGGCAGCCGCGCGCTGGTGATCCCGCCGAACGCTATCAGCGCTGATTGCCGACGCATTACCCCGCAAATGCTGCCGCTGGCCAGCCTTAGCCAGGATGAAATCGACAGCTTGGTTGCCGGTGTGCCGGGCCAACTGGCCAACGTGCAAGACATCTACGCGATGACGCCGTTGCAAGAGGGCATCCTTTACCACCACTTGCTGGCCGAGGAGGGCGACCTGTACCTGGAGCAGGCGTCGTTTAACTTCGATTCTCACGAGCGGCTCGCAGCCTTTGCCCTCGCGTTGCAGGGCGTGATCGAACGTAACGACATCCTGCGCTCCGCCATGCGCTGGGATGGCTTGAGCGAGCCGGTGCAGGTGGTGTTGCGCCACGTACCGTTCGCGCTGGAAGAGATCGCGCTGGCAGGCGATGCCGAGGCGGGCGCGCAATTGCGCGAGCGCTTCAACCCGCAGCGTTTCCGCATGGACCTGCGCGACGCGCCGCTGATGCGCCTGGTGTATGCCTACGACGCACAGCAGCAACACTGGGCAGCTTTGTTGATGTTCCATCACATGCTGTTCGACCACGTTGCCATGGACATTCTGCAACACGAATTGCAGGCGTTCCTGTCGGGCCAGGAAGGCCGTTTGAATGCGCCAGTGCCGTACCGCAACTATGTGGCTCAGGCACGCCTCGGGATGACCGAGCAGGAGCATGAAGCGTTTTTCAGCGAGATGCTTGCCGACATCGACGAGCCAACCCTGCCGTTTGGCCTGCACGACGTGCACGCGGGCGGCGTGCTGGAGCTGGCGCACCTGCGCGTGGACGACGACCTCGGCCAGCGTGTGCGCGCCAGTGCGCGGCAATTGGGCGTGAGCGCCGCAAGCCTGATGCACATGGCGTGGGCGCAAGTGCTGGGGCATGTGTGTGGCCAGGCTGAGGTGGTGTTCGGCACCGTGTTGATGGGCGGCATGCAAGGTGGCGAACGCGCGCTGGGGCTGTTTATCAATACCTTGCCGCTGCGCATCAGCGTGGGCGCCGACAGTGTGTATGCCGGGGTCAAGGCCACGCATGCACGCTTGAGCAGGTTGTTAAGCCACGAACACGCTTCGCTGGCGCTGGCACAGCGTTGCAGCGGCGTGGCCGCTCCGGCGCCGCTGTTCAGTGCCTTGCTCAATTACCGGCACAGTGCCGCTGCGGCTTCCAGTGAAGACATCGCGGTATGGGCGGGCATTCAGGCGCTGGGCGGCGAAGAACGCAGCAACTACCCGCTGTCGCTGGACGTCGATGATTTTGGCGAGGCGTTTGGCCTCACGGTCCAAGTCACCCCGGGCGTGGGTGCACAGCGTCTTTGCGGCTATATGCACGGCGCGCTGGAGAGCCTGGTCGATGCCCTGGAGCGAACCCCGGACGCCTCGTTGAGCAGCCTGGATATTTTGCCGTTGGCCGAGCGCCGCCAGGTGCTGCTGGACTTCAACCAAACGCGTACCGACGCTGCGCAGGACCGCTTGATCCACGCGTTGTTCGAGGAGCAGGTGCTGCTCCACGCCGATGCAATCGCTTTGGAGTATGAAGGTCAGCAACTGACGTACGCCGAACTGAATGCCCAGGCCAACCAGTTGGCGCATCACCTGATCGCCCTCGGTGTGCAACCGGATGACCGCGTGGCCATCGCGCTCGAGCGTGGCCTGCAGATGATCGTGGGGTTGCTCGCGACGCTGAAGGCCGGTGCCGCTTACGTGCCGCTGGACCCGGCGTATCCGCCACAACGTTTGGCGTTCATGCTCGCCGACAGCACACCGCGCGTGTTGCTCAGCGAGTACGCGGTACTGCCGTTGCTCGGTGCACTGCCGGAAAGCGTGCAGGTTCTGACCTTGAACAGTGCGCTGCAGCCGTGGCGCGAGTTGAGCCCGCACAACCCGCTGGCCGAGGAGCGTGGGCTGACCGCCGAACACCTCGCTTACGTGCTCTACACGTCCGGTTCTACCGGGCAGCCCAAAGGCGTGATGATCGAGCATGCCGGGCTGTGCAACGAGATCCAGGCGATTCGCGACTTGACCGGGCTGACCGCTGGTGACCGCACGCTGCAATTTGCGACGATCAACTTCGACGCGTCGATTGAGGAAATTTTCGGCGCGCTGACTTGTGGCGCCACCCTGGTGCTGCGTAGTGCCGCCTGGTTGACCGATGCCGCGCACTTCTGGGCATTGGCGGCGCAAGCACGCTTGTCGATTATCAGCCTGCCCACGCGTTTCTGGCAGGGCCTGGCGCAAGACCGCGACGCCGCAATCCCGGCCTCGGTGCGCATGATTGTGGTGGGTGGCGAGGAACTGAGCCCGGACGCGGTGCAGCATTGGTTCCTGCGCAGCGGGCATACGCCGCGCTTGCTGAATACCTACGGCCCGACCGAAGCGACGATTATTGCCACCGCCAGTGAAGTGTTCGCCGCCAACCCGCAGCCACGCAAGATCGGCAAGCCGATTGCCAACATGCGTGCGTACGTGCTGGATGCGCACGGCAACCCGACCGGGGTGGGCGTGACGGGCGAAATTCACCTCGCCGGTGTTGGTGTTGCGCGTGGCTACCTCAATCAACCGCAGTTAAGCAGCGAGCGTTTTCTGAGTGACCCGTTCAGCGACGGCGTGGGCCGCTTGTATAAAACCGGCGACCTCGGCCGCTGGCTGGTGGATGGCAGCCTGGAATACCTCGGGCGTAACGATGACCAGGTGAAAATCCGTGGGTTCCGCATCGAGCTGGGCGAAGTCGAAAGTGCGCTGCTGGCCTGCGAAGGCGTGCGTGCGGCGGTGGTAATGGCGCGCGACGACAGCGCCGGGCAGGTCAGTGGCAAGCAGTTGGTGGCGTACCTGTGTGGTACGACGGGCACGCTTGAGCAACTGCGCGAAGAGCTGTTGACCCACCTGCCGGAGTACATGCTGCCGAGTGCCTTTGTGCACCTGGACACGCTGCCGGTCACGCCGAACGGCAAGCTCGACCGCAAAGCCTTGCCGGCCCCTGAACAGGCGGTGCTCAGCCGCGACTACGAGGCGCCAGCGGATGCGCTGGAAGAAACCCTCGCCGCGTGCTGGGCCGAGGTCTTGAAGCTGGTGCGGGTAGGGCGCCACGACAATTTCTTTGAAATGGGCGGGCATTCCTTGCTGGCGATTCGTCTGGTCAGCCAACTGGCGCAGGCGAATGTTCAGGTGACGTTGGCGGAGTGCTTCCAGCACGCCAGTGTCGCGTCGATGGCGGCGATGCTGCGCCTGCGCACGCAGGCGCCACAGCCGCAGCACGATGGGCTGGTCACGGTGCGCCGTGGCGGCAGTCAAACCCCGCTGTTCCTGGTGCATGAGTTCAGCGGGCTCGACGTGTATTTTCCGGCGTTGGCGCAACACATCGACGCGCAGATTCCGGTGTATGGCTTGCCGGGTTTGTCGTGGGGTGAACCGCAACTGCGTAGCATGGAGTGCCTGGCGACGCGGCATATCGCACTGATGCGCTCGGTTCAGCCGCACGGGCCGTACCGCGTGGCCGGCTGGTCGTTCGGCGGCGTGCTGGCCTATGAGATCGCCGCGCAGTTGCTCGGCATGGACGAGGCGGTGGAATTCGTCGGGCTGATCGACACCCATGTGCCGCGTCTGGTCGACCAAGGCAAGGCGCGCTGGTCGGCGGCCAACGCCCACAGCCTGCACCTGCTGGAGCTGTGCAGCGCGTTTTGCGCCGCGCAGCCGCCGTTGGACCCGCAAGCGCCGGCCACCCTGGCAACACTTGAGCGCGAGGTGGCGCACCTCGACTTTGACAGCCTGTGGCAGCGTTGCCGTGACGCCCGGTTGCTGCAACCGCAACTGGCGGCGCTGCCGCGTGAGGCGTTGTTTGCCTACCTGGACCGTGAAGTGGCGCATGGGCATGCGCAGGCGCATTACACCCTGTGCCCGCTGACCGTCCCGGTGCATTTATTTACCGCCGAACAGCGTACCGACGAGGCCTCGCGCAGCAGCGCAACGTTGGGCTGGGATCAGGTGGTTCCGGCTACGTTGTTGCAGCGCATCGATGTACCGGGCGATCACCAAAGCATGATGCAGGCGCCGCATATCCAGGCACTCGGGCAAGCCATTGGCGCCGCGCTGGCCAAGGCACCGGCGCTTGCGACTAATGCGCCGTATCAACCGCTGTTAACCATTCAAAGTGGGCAGGCAGGGCGTGCACCGGTGTTCTGCGTGCCGGGCGCCGGCGACAGTGTGACCGGTTTTATCGGCCTCACCGATGCCTTCGGCCCGACTTGGCCGATTCATGGCCTGCAACCGCGCGGGCTGGACGGCAAAGCGGTGCCGCATAGCCGCGTGGAAGCGGCGGCGAGTGCCTATCTGGTCGCGCTTGAGCAGGTGTGTCCAAGTGGCCCGGTGCATCTGTTGGGGCATTCCTTCGGCGGCTGGGTGGCGTTCGAAATGGCGCTGCAGTTGCAGGCGCGTGGGCGTGAAGTGGCGTCGTTGACCTTGGTCGACAGCGAGTCGCCCGGCGGCAATGGCGTGGTCGGCAAGCCCTACACCGCAACGCAAGTGCTGGAGCGGCTGATCGACACCATGCAACTGGCGGCAGGCAAACCCTTGGGCATTGACCGGCAAGCGTTTGTCAGCCTCAACGAAGCGCAACAACTGGCGGCGTTGCACGCGGGAATGGTGCGCGCGGGCATGCTGTCGGCGCGTTCGACGCCGGAGGTGATGTACGGACCGGCGCGCGCTTTCGGCGCGGCGTTACGCACGGTTTACCGGCCCCGCCAGCACTACATCGGCCCGGTGCGCCTGGTGCTGGCCGATGATCCGAGCCTGGATGCGCAGGGCAATCAACGCGAGCAAGCCGACATGATCGAAGGCTGGGGCAAATACGCAGAGGGTTTGGAAACCTGGTACGGCCCAGGCAACCATTTCACGCTGCTCAAGGCGCCGCACGTGTACAGCCTCGCGTCGTGGTGGCACGACGGCTTGGTCGTACCGGCAGGCAAGGTGACGTCATGAACCATGTCAAAGGGGGAGCCGGCACAGGCGCTTGCGCCCTTATCTGAAGCGAACCGTCACGCAGCTTAGTGCGCAGCCCGGCGATTGGCCGGGTCTACCTTTCAACGTATTAGTGGTCATCTATGGAAAAGCCAAAGTTTCGCAAGATTGTCTGGGGCCTGGGTCTGGTTGTTGTGGCAGGGCTGATTATCTATTCCGTGCAAGCGCCGGCTGAGCCGCCGCAGTACCTGACCGCCAAGGTGGAACGTGGCGAGATTGAAAACTCGGTGCTGGCCACCGGGATTCTGCAAGGGGTCAAGCAGGTTGACGTGGGCGCGCAAGTCTCGGGCCAATTGAAGTCACTGAAGGTCAAGCTCGGCGATAAGGTCAAGAAGGGCCAGTGGCTGGCGGAAATCGACCCGCTGGTGCTGCAGAACACCCTGCGTCAGGCCCAAGTCAGCGAAGAAAACCTGGAGGCGCAGCGCAAGGCCACGTCGGCGCAACTGGCGCAGACCAAATCGGTGTGGGAGCGCTACAGCAAACTGCAATCGGATGCGGCGATTTCCAAGCAGGATTTCGAAACCGCTGAATCCAATTACCTGGTGCAAAACGCCAACCTGGTCGCGTTGGATGCCCAGCTGAAAAATGCACGCATCCAGATCGACACCGCCAAGGTCAACCTCGGCTACACGCGCATTATTGCGCCGATCGATGGCGACGTAGTGGGCATCGTTACCCAGGAAGGCCAGACCGTGATCGCCGAGCAATTGGCACCGGTGCTGCTCAAACTGGCGGACCTGGACACCATGACCGTCAAGGCTCAGGTGTCGGAAGCGGACGTGATCCACATCCAGCCGGGCCAAGAGGTGTACTTCACCATTCTTGGCGAAGCCAACAAGCGTTATTACGCCAAACTGCGCGGCACTGAACCGGCGCCGCAGAACTACCTCGACACGCAGGCGGCGGGTACGCCCAAAACCAACACGGCGGTGTTCTACAACGCCTTGTTCGATGTACCCAACCCGGACCACCGCCTGCGTATTTCGATGACCGCCCAAGTGCGCATCGTGCGCGATACCGCCAAGGATGTGTTGTTGGTGCCGGTGGCCGCACTCGGCAAACGCAATACCGACGGCTCCTACGTGGTGCGTGTGCTCGACGAGACCGGCCACGCGCAGGACCGCAACGTTAAAGTGGGCATCAACAACAACGTCAAGGCGCAGATCAACGACGGCCTGGCTGAAGGTGACAAGGTGGTGATCGGTGATCCGACGCCGGCCGTGGCGGGGATCTGACCATGACCCAAGCACTGTTGGAGCTCAAAGGCATCAGCCGCAGTTTTATCGCGGGCGAAAAGGCCTTTATGGCCCTCAAGGATGTCAACCTGACCATCAACGCCGGGGAAATGGTGGCCATCACCGGCGCGTCGGGGTCCGGCAAGTCGACCCTGATGAACATTCTTGGCTGCCTGGATTACGCCACCGACGGCAGTTACACCATCAGCGGCCGCGAAACCCGCGACTTGGGCGACCAGGAACTGGCAGAGCTGCGCCGTGACCACTTCGGGTTCATCTTCCAGCGCTACCACTTGCTGCCGCACCTGAGCGCCATGCACAACGTCGAGATGCCGGCGATCTACGCAGGCGTGCCCGAGGGCCAGCGCCACAGCCGCGCCAAGGAACTGCTGGCGCGGCTCGGGCTGGCGACGCACTTGGCCAACCGCCCCAGCCAGTTGTCTGGCGGGCAACAGCAACGCGTGAGTATTGCGCGCGCGTTGATGAATGGCGGGCAAGTGATTCTGGCCGATGAACCGACCGGCGCCCTCGACACCGCCAGCGGCAAAGAGGTGATGAATATCCTATTGGAGCTGCACGCGGCCGGCCACACCGTGATCATCGTGACCCACGACCCCAAGGTGGCCGCGAACGCCGAGCGCATTATTGAAATGCGTGACGGTGAGGTGCTCAGTGACCGCGTCAATGAGCGCGTCGGCGTGGAGCTGGCAGCCCCCGACGCCACCGCGACCAAGGCCAAACCCGGTCGCCGCCTGGTGGCGAGCCTGGGGTTGTTCAAGGAAGCGTTTGTGATGGCGTGGGTCGCGTTGATTTCACACCGCATGCGCACGTTGTTGACCATGCTCGGTATTGTCATCGGCATCACCTCAGTGGTGTCGATCGTGGCGATCGGCGAGGGCGCCAAGCGCTACGTGCTGAGTGACATTCAGGCGATTGGCAGTAACACCATCGACATTTACCCCGGCACCGATTTTGGCGACAGCCATGCCTCGGCCATCGAAACGCTGGTGTTGGCGGATGTCACGGCGCTGAGCCAATTGCATTACATCGACAGCGCGACCCCCAACGCCGGGCGCAACCTGTTGCTGCGCTTTGGCAATATCGACGTCGACGCGACGGTCAACGGGGTCAGCGCCAGCTCGTTCCAGGTGCGCGGGATCAAGTTGGCCGAAGGCATCACCTTCAGCCAGGATGACGACACCCGCCAGGCGCAGGTGGTAGTGATCGATCACAACACGCGTAACCGCTTGTTCGGGCCGAACGTTGACGCCCTCGGCCAAATAATCCTGGTGGGTAACTTACCCTGCACGGTGATTGGCGTGGCGGCAGACAACAAAAACATCTTCAACACCAGCAAGGCGTTGAATGTGTGGGTGCCTTACGAAACCGCGGCGGGCCGGCTGTTGGGCCAGCGTTACCTTGACAGCATCACCGTGCGCATCAAGGACGGCCAGCCGAGCAAGGTGGTGGAAGACAACGTGATCAAACTGATGGAGCAACGCCACGGCACCAAGGACTTCTTCACCTACAACCTCGACAGCATTATGCAAACCGTGCAGAAAACCAGCCAGTCGCTGGCCTTGCTGCTGTCGCTGATCGCGTTGATTTCGTTGGTGGTGGGCGGCATCGGCGTGATGAATATCATGCTGGTATCGGTGACCGAACGCACCCGCGAAATTGGTATCCGCATGGCCGTGGGCGCACGTCAGTCAGATATTCGCCAACAGTTTTTGGTGGAGGC
This sequence comes from Pseudomonas sp. ICMP 460, assembly GCF_002723595.1. Classification (NCBI taxonomy): domain Bacteria; kingdom Pseudomonadati; phylum Pseudomonadota; class Gammaproteobacteria; order Pseudomonadales; family Pseudomonadaceae; genus Pseudomonas; species Pseudomonas sp. ICMP 460. Next base: position 121,526 of record NZ_LKBR01000011.1, on the reverse strand, counting down.
GGTGATGGTCTGCCTGATCGGCGGGGTTATCGGTATTTCATTGTCATTCGGTATCGGCTTTGTGTTTTCGCTGCTGATCAAGGAATGGCAGATGGTGTTTTCGCTGGAGTCGATTATTACCGCGTTTGTGTGTTCAAGCCTGATCGGCATTATCTTCGGGTTTGTGCCGGCACGTAATGCGGCGCGGCTGGACCCGATTGAAGCGCTTGCCCGCGACTGAGGCGGCGTAAAAAAGCCCGCCAACCGTGACCGGTGGCGGGCTTTTTTGTAGCGTTGGCTCAGGCCGATTGGCCGACCACGTGCAGGCGGTTTTCAGTTGCCGCGCTGATCGCATCTTCAAAACGTTCAAGTACGCTGCCGACCTCGGCTGCGCTGATGGTCAGCGCGGGCAGGAAGCGCAAGACCGAGCTGTGGCGGCCACCGGTTTCGATAATCAGGCCATTGTCGAAGCAATTGAGCTTGATCGCCCGGGCCAGCGCACCGTCGCCTTGGCCGGGTCGGTCCTCGGCGCCCGGCTTGGTGATCTCGACACCCAGCATCAGGCCGCGCCCACGTACGTCGCCGATCTGCTCATAACGCAGGGCAATGTCGCGCAAACCATTGCTCAATTGTTCGCCGCGCTCGGCAGCGTGCTCAACCAGTTGGTGTTGCTGGATATGCCGCATGGTCGCGCGACCGGCGACCATGGCGATCTGATTACCCCGGAACGTGCCGGCATGCATGCCCGGCCCCCAAGTGTCGAGGTGCTCGGCGTAAACAATCACCGACAGCGGGTAACCGCCGCCAATCGCCTTGGACAGCACCAGAATGTCGGGCGTGATGCCCGCGTGCTCGATGGCAAAGGTGCTGCCGGTACGGCCCAGGCCGGTCTGCACCTCATCAACGATCAGCACAATGCCCAGCTCGCGGGTAATTTCTCGCAGCCCGCGCAGCCATTGGGCCGAGGCCGGAATGCAACCGCCTTCACCTTGCACCACTTCGACGAGCACTGCGGCCGGGCGCGTGACGCCGCCTTCCGGGTCCGACAGCACGGTGCGAATGTAATCAATCGAGAGTTGGTCGGTTTGCTTGCCGTCGGTGCCGAAAGGGCAGCGGAAGCGATAAGGGAAGGGCAGGAAGTGGGTGTTCTGCGTGGTGACGTTATTGATGCTTTTGGGGCCGAGGTTACCCATCGCCGACAACGCGCCGGCCGTCATGCCATGGTAACCGCCATGAAAGGCCATCAGTGTTGAGCGCTTGGTGTAATGCCGGGCGAGCTTTATTGCAGCTTCGACGGCGTCCGAACCACTTGGGCCGCAGAACAGGATTTTGCTCGAGTCGCGCATGTTGGCCGGCAGTTGGGAGAATAGTTCCTGCACAAACGCATGCTTGGCCGGTGTGGCCAGGTCCAGGGCTTGTTGCAGTTGGTCGCTGCCGAGAAAGTCCATTACGGCGGCTTTCACTGCGGGCGGGTTGTGCCCCAGCGCCAGGGTGCCAGCGTTGGCCAGGCAGTCGAGGTATTCCTTGCCCTGGGCATCCTTGACCCACACGCCTTTGCCGCTGACGAACAGCCGTTGGAATGTCGCCGCATAGCTGCGCGCATTCGACTCGATTTTTTTCAGATAACTTAACTCTTCCATATTCATGCACTCATCGGCTGTGGGAAAGAACAGCACTGGATAGTTGATGAAACAAAGCCACGGGAGCGTGTAAACGTATAAATGGCCAGCGTGTTAATTAGCCGGTAGTTAAGCCGCAGGGCCAACGTTTACGCGTGTTTTAGTGTGTAGGAAGGAGGTCTTGATCGCCATGTATTCAGGCGTGGGATGTCCCTGAAATCTATGTCTTTAGCGGGTTTTTTTAACGGCTGATAAATATGACCGCTGCCAGGCCATACGCATGAAAGTTTGAATATAAAGGGCGGGTCAACGATCGCTTAGTGTTGCTGATGCAAAATCAGCCGCAGGGTAATGAGGCATACGCGAGTACGTTCTGCCTCATTGTCAGGTGTAATCGAAACGGGCTTTATTTCAGTGAACGCGGCGATCAGGTTGCGCTGAGGCCGTCATCAGTGAAGGAGTGCCGGGTGCCGCGTGCATCCAGCGAATCAGTGAATGCCGACCACTGATGCCCATTTTGATCACCGCGCGCTTGAGGTAACTCTCGACGGTATTGACCTTCAGCGAAAGCGCTTCAGCCAGCTCGGGTGCAGTGCGCCCCGACAGAAGGCCTGTGCAGATTTGTTTTTCACGCGTGGACAGGTGCAGGCCCGATTGCGCCAGGCGGTCTTCAAAGCGCTGCCTGAGGGTATGGATGTCCCGGTTTTCCGGGACAAGCAGGTCAGCCGGAAGATTTTTATTGATCCGCGTCTGTGGACTTATCGCATTAATGTGTTTCTCTACCAACGGCAGCAGCAGGGACGAGAAATCCTTAAGCATTAGCTGCTCTTGTGCGGAGAAATCGTTCGCCTGTTGTTCGCGATAAACCGAAATAATGTAGCAGTATTCGTCTTTACGCGAGGTCAGGTGCAACTGGGAATTGAACTCTACCGGGCGACGGTCAGGCACATCGGACGAGAAGTCGGTGAGGCGGCGATGAATGGCGCGCTCATCAGCGTCAACGAGCAATGGCGGAGTTTTCATGAAGTTGGACCCGATCAATGAATCCATGCAGGCCGGACTTACCCACTCAACACTGGCATCGTTCGCCCCCTCGGACGACAGCGCGCTGCTCTTTACCCGAAGTTGAGTAATGTGCGTAGCGTCCACGGGCAATTTGGTCAGTATTAAATCGTGCAACAGTCGCGAGAAGTTACGTTTGCCTGTATTGGCGATGACCTTACCGATACGCGGGAACAACGTTTGTGAGTTCATCATTTTCACCGGATGTTTCAGGGTTGAAAGGGGGAACGGTTAGGTGAGTTTGATTGGCACGAGCCACAGATCAGTGCGAACGACTAGTTAAAAATAAGTTGTACGTTTTTCACGGCCAGCAGTTTTTCGGTGCCCATGTAAATCGACAACAGGCCAATCGCAAGCAGAAAAATACCCGGTGCCTTGGTCATGATTTTTTGCACCTCGTTATAGGGCAACAGTTGTCGGGAGACCGCACCGTAGGCCAGTAATATTGAGGCATCGATGACGCCCCAGATCACTGCCAGTATCAGGCCCTGCTGGAGGAAGCTACCGCCGGGTTCGATGAAGCCGGGCAGGAAAGCCAGGAAAAACAGAATGTCTTTGGGGTTCGACAAACCGACTTTAAGGGCTCGCCAGAAAAAGTGCCGTTGACTGTATTGAATGCTTGCAGGTCCGTCGGCCTTACGCAGCAGGGCGGTTATGCCCAACCAGGCCAAGTAGAGGCCGCCGACCAATTGGCCCCAATCCAGCAGAACCGGGCTGACGTCCAGCGCGGTATAGATGAGTGTCAGGGTCATTAGCAGCAATAATTGGGCGGACACCACACCCCCCGTGATGGTGGCTGCAGGCCAGGCATGTTTGGCGTCGGAGATGACCAATGCCACCACCGGACCAGGAGAGGCAATCAGGAAAAATACGGCGAGGGCAAAGGTCAGGTGCAACGAGTTCATCGGCTGGTTACCAGATCAAGTACGCGTTGGTTTTTTCCGAATTTTTGCGCGTAGTGGCGGTAGCCGGTCACAGCGAACGTGCGCTGCATCCAGCGATCATTGCCATCCAGATTGGCCGAAAAGGCACTGCGTGCATGGGCGGTTTTACGGTTGTCGATAATCAGCAGGTCGCCGGCCTTCATGTGCACGGGCTCCGCCACTTGCCAGGCGGCCTTGCGCAACACCTCCAACTTCATTTGCGCGGATTTGCTCCGCGCGACCATGAACTGAGGGTCGAAGCGAAAGAACGGAGCGTCAGGATCACCGTAGAGAACGGTTTGTTTTTGGTTGATGTCAATGCGACAGTTCTTTTCTGTGATGCAATAGTCCGAAAGGAAATTGTATTTTTCTTCGAGGAAATAGCGGATGTCGTCAGGCGTAAGGTGGTCGCGAATACGGTCGATGGAACTGATAAAGGTTGCTGCCTCGGCAGCCGGATCCTGGCGCAGGCACAAGAGCACCAGATAATCAGGTGAAACAGTATGAAATGCGTTTTCGGTGTGCAACTCCAGCTCACAGTCATAGCTGTCTGAGTTAGTGTCTTTGGAGTGTTTTTTTTGCGGAAAAAAGTTGTTGATAATGTCGCCGTTCGACTCTTGTATATAGCCGATCGGATCACCCAGTACAGCCGTTGCTTTAAGAATTGTATGTTCGCTTATTGTGCAATTCTTTTGCAGCGTGGCACGGTCCATGGGCGTGGGTGGAATATCACCAATGGGTAAGTTTTCGAGGTGCAGGTAACCTTTTTTATTACCAAATAACCGAAAATTTAAGAGGGCCGACTGAAGGGTTTCGTCGAGTTTTGTGTGAGTGATGCTGCGGGACAGAATATGATCGAAATCGGGCATTTTAAGGAGTCTGCTATGTGTTAACTAGAGTAAGGGCTGCAGAGGAATAAGCGTCCGATACACAAATTAAGTAGTCGAAATAGGGCTGATCCGCTTTCCGATTTTTATAAGTCTTATTTATGCCGCTAAGTATTTGGCAAATTCGCTGCCTTTAAAAGCAGAAAAAAAGGATGGGTAAGGATGAGTATGAGTCATGATGCTCTAGATCACACGCCACGCCGCCTGCCGCCGCTGTATGCACTGCGTGCTTTTGAGCTGGCGGCACGTTTCAGTTCATTCACATTGGCTGCTGATCATCTTTTTATTACTCAAAGTGCCGTCAGCCGCCACGTGAAAACCCTTGAAGAGCATTTTGGCTGCGCGCTATTCGAACGCAGAGGGCCAAGAATCTATTTGACCCAGGCCGGAAAGTTGTTGGCGCAGGAACTCAAAATCGGTTTTCGATTGATTGAACAAGCCTGCACGACTATCAGCCGCAAGGAGAAAATACTGCGCGTCAAGGCGCCCTCTACCTTGACCATGCGCTGGTTGTTACAGGTACTTGATACGTTCAACACGTTGGACACTGAAGAGCAGGTTCAGTTGTCCAGCGAATGGATGGACGTAGACTTTGTCAACTTCCATATTGAACCGTTCGATTGCGCTGTGCTGTTAGGCAATGGGCGATTTTCCAGCGACCTTGAGTCGATTAAACTGTTTGATGAGTGGCTGATCCCTGTTTGTTCACCCGGCTTGCTCGAACAGCGTAACTTGAGTGCGCAAGATGTGTTCTCCGCCGGGTTGATCCACCCGTCCCGAGACCGGCGTGACTGGCAGTGTTGGTTGGAACGCGTGGGCATGATCGCCGCCGTTTCGTGGCAGAAAGGCAAGATTTTCGACACGTTGGAGCTGGGCATATCAGCCGCCATTCAAGGCCGTGGCGTGTCCATGGGCGACCTGACGCTGGTGGGTGATGAACTGGTGAAGGGCGCGTTGGTGCTGCCCTTTAACAAAGCCGTCAGCACGGGCGACAGCTATTACCTGGTGTGGCCGAAGCGCAGCAACAGCAACGCGACACTGGCCAACTTCAGGCGTTACTTGCTGGAGAGCGTGCCGGTGATCAATCAGCGGGGTCTGGAGTTCTTGAGTTGAACCGCCTCAAAATGCCTTGAAAAACCGCTGGCAGAGGGCGAAAAATCCATAAAAAGCGTGGTTTATAGCTGCCGTTGAGAGGCTGCACCGCAGCACCATTCCTCAGCTAAGTCTTTGCATACTCACGATAATCCCGGACAATCGCGCCCCTGTTACGGTCGGGGCGCTGCCTGTCAGGTTTTTCTGACTCGTCCCGGCTGTGGAAATGCGGAGATCCGACCGGATGAATGATCATGCCAATAGCGTCGACGAACGCTATGCAACGACACCTGCAACCCTCACACGCTGGAGCCGCCAGGACACCACCTGGATGCTCGGTTTGTTCGGCACCGCGATTGGCGCCGGCACTTTGTTTTTACCCATCAACGCGGGCCTGGGAGGCTTCTGGCCGCTGGTGATCCTGGCGCTGCTGGCATTCCCGATGACCTTCTTTGCCCACCGTGGGCTGACCCGTTTCGTACTGTCCGGCCGTGAAGGCTCCGACATTACCGATGTGGTCGAAGAACACTTCGGGCTCACGGCCGGTGCACTGATCACCTTGCTGTACTTTTTCGCGATCTTCCCGATCCTGCTGATCTACAGCGTGGCGCTGACCAACACCGTGGGCAGCTTCATGGAACACCAACTGCACATCATGCCGCCGCCTCGCGCGATCCTGGCGTTTGTGCTGATCCTCGGCCTGCTGGCTGTGGTGCGCTGCGGTGAGCAAGTGATCGTCAAGGCCATGAGCCTGATGGTGTATCCGTTTATTGTCGCGTTGCTGTTTTTGGCGGTGTACCTGATCCCGCACTGGAACGGCGGCATCCTCAGTACCGCAACTGAAGTGCCGGCGCCCTCAGCGTTGCTTAGCACGCTGTGGCTGGCGATTCCGGTGATGGTGTTCTCGTTCAACCACTCGCCGATTATTTCCGCGTTTGCGGTGGACCAGAAGCGCCAGTACGGCGTGCATGCCGATGAGCGCAGTTCGCAAATTCTGTCACGCGCGCACTTACTGATGGTGGTGATGGTGCTGTTCTTCGTGTTCAGCTGCGTGCTGACCCTGTCTCCGGCGCAGTTGGCTGAAGCGAAAGCGCAGAACCTGTCGATCCTGTCGTACCTGGCCAACCATTTTGATAACCCGACCATTGCGTTCGCCGCGCCGTTGATTGCGTTTGTGGCGATTGCCAAGTCGTTCCTCGGCCATTACATCGGCGCCAGTGAAGGTCTTAAAGGGTTGGTGTTGAAGACGGGGCGGCGTCCGGCCGCCAAGGTGCTGGACCGCATGACGGCTGCGTTTATGCTGGTGGTGTGCTGGGCGGTGGCGACGTTGAACCCGAGCATTCTGGGGATGATCGAAACCATGGGCGGTCCGATTATCGCGTCGATTTTGTTCTTGATGCCGATGTACGCGATCCGCAAGGTGCCGGCGATGGCCAAGTACCGTGGGCAGGCGTCGAACGTGTTCGTGACGGCGGTGGGGTTGGTGGCGATTACTGCGCTGGTGTATTCGTTTATTGCTTGAGCCAACGTGAGAGGGGGCTTGCTCCCGATAGCGGTGAATCAGTCACTGAAGTTATTGACTGACCCACTGCAATCGGGAGCAAGCCCCCTCTCATTTGTTACATCAACACAGCTTAGGCTTGAATCACCGGAATGTTGGCGCTTGCTGCGATTTTACGGAACTCGGCGATCTGGTCGAAGTTCAGGTAGCGGTAGACGTCACTGGCCATGGTGTCCAGTTTCGCTGCGTAACCCATGTACTCTTCGACGGTCGGCAGGCGACCCAGCGTGGAGGCGACCGCCGCCAGCTCAGCCGAGGCGAGGTAGACGTTCGCGCCATCACCCAGACGGTTCGGGAAGTTCCGCGTCGACGTCGACACCACGGTCGAGTTCGGCTCTACACGTGCCTGGTTACCCATGCACAGCGAGCAGCCCGGCATTTCCATGCGCGCGCCAGCTTTGCCGTAGATGCCGTAGTAGCCTTCTTCGGTCAGTTGGTGAGCGTCCATCTTGGTCGGCGGCGACAGCCACAGACGCGTTGGCAGCTTGCCCTTGACCTGCTCCAGCAACTTGCCGGCAGCGCGGAAGTGACCGATGTTGGTCATGCACGAGCCGATGAACACTTCGTCGATCTTCTCGCCGGCAACGCTGGACAACAGACGGGCATCGTCCGGGTCGTTCGGTGCGCAGAGGATTGGCTCGTTGATTTCAGCCAGGTCGATCTCGATGATTTCGGCGTATTCCGCGTCGGCATCGGCTTCCATCAGCTCCGGGTTGGCAACCCAGGCTTCCATCGCTTGGGCGCGACGTTCCAGGGTACGTGCATCGCCGTAGCCTTCGCCGATCATCCAGCGCAGCAGGGTGATGTTGGAGTTCAGGTACTCGGTAACGGAGGCTTTCGACAGTTTGATGGTGCAACCGGCAGCCGAACGTTCGGCCGAGGCGTCAGACAGCTCGAACGCTTGTTCCAGCGTCAGGTCGTTCAGGCCTTCGATTTCAAGGATGCGGCCGGAGAAGGCGTTCTTCTTGCCCTTTTTCTCTACGGTCAGCAGGCCAGCCTGAATCGCGTAGTAAGGGATGGCATGCACCAGGTCACGCAGGGTGATGCCAGGTTGCATTTTGCCTTTGAAGCGCACCAGGATCGATTCCGGCATGTCCAGTGGCATGACGCCAGTGGCTGCGGCGAACGCGACCAGACCGGAACCGGCCGGGAACGAGATGCCCATCGGGAAACGGGTGTGCGAGTCACCACCGGTGCCGACGGTGTCCGGCAGCAGCATGCGGTTCAACCAGCTGTGAATGATGCCGTCGCCCGGACGCAGCGATACGCCGCCACGGGTCATGATGAAGTCAGGCAGCGTGTGGTGGGTGGTCACGTCGATCGGCTTTGGATAGGCCGCGGTGTGGCAGAAAGACTGCATCACCAGGTCGGTCGAGAAGCCCAGGCACGCCAGGTCTTTGAGTTCATCACGGGTCATCGGACCGGTGGTGTCCTGCGAGCCCACGGTGGTCATTTTCGGTTCGCAGTAGGTGCCAGGACGAACGCCTTTGCCTTCTTCGAGGCCGCACGCACGGCCAACCATTTTCTGCGCCAGGGTAAAGCCCTTGTCGCTTTCAGCCGGAGCTTCCGGCAGTTTGAACAGGGTCGAAGGTGGCAGGCCCAGCTCGGTACGCGCTTTTTCAGTCAGGCCACGGCCGATGATCAGCGGGATACGGCCGCCAGCGCGGACTTCGTCCAACAGCACCGGGGTCTTCATTTCGAAGGTGGTCAGCACTTCATCGGTGCCGTGCTTGCAGACTTTGCCAGCATGCGGGTACAGGTCGATTACGTCGCCCATGTTCATGTTGGTGACGTCGAATTCGATTGGCAGTGCGCCAGCATCTTCCATGGTGTTGTAGAAGATTGGAGCGATCTTGCTGCCGAAGCAGAAGCCACCGGCGCGCTTGTTCGGCACGTAAGGTACGTCGTCGCCGAAGAACCACAGCACCGAGTTGGTTGCCGACTTGCGCGACGAACCGGTACCGACCACGTCACCGACGTAGGCAATCGGGAAACCCTGGCCGCGCATCTCTTCGATCTGCTTCATCGGGCCAGTTTTGCCTTGCTCGTCCGGCACGATGCCTTCACGGGCCATTTTCAGCATGGCCAGGGCGTGCAGCGGGATGTCCGGGCGCGACCAGGCATCAGGCGCAGGGGAGAGGTCGTCGGTGTTGGTTTCGCCGGTGACCTTGAACACGCGCAGGCTGATCTTGTCGGCCAGGGTTGGGCGGTTCTTGAACCACTCGCCGTCAGCCCAGGACTGGATCACGGCTTTGGCATGCGGGTTGCCGTTCTTGGCTTTTTCGGCCACGTCGTGGAACGCGTCGAACATCAGCAGGGTGTGCTTGAGTTGGGCGGCAGCGACAGGCGCAAGCGTAGCGTCGTCCAGCAGCTCGACCAACGTCACGATGTTGTAGCCGCCTTGCATGGTGCCGAGCAGTTCAACAGCGCGTTTTTTGTCGATCAGGGGGGAAGTGGCTTCGCCCTTGGCCAGGGCAGACAGGAAACCGGCCTTGACGTAGGCAGCTTCGTCAACGCCTGGTGGAATGCGGTTGGTGATCAGGTCAACGAGGAATTCTTCTTCGCCAGCCGGGGGATTTTTCAGCAGCTCGACCAGGCCTGCGGTTTGTTCGGCGTTAAGCGGCTGGGGAACGATACCCAGTGCTGCACGCTCTTCGATATGTTTGCGGTAGGCTTCAAGCACAGTTATTACCCTCATCAGTGGTCCCACGGGACGCTCATCCAGAAATGATCGGCACGCGTGCGCTCGGGGCTTTTTGGGCCGCAAAGCCAGCGCTGCCGGCATTTCTCACAGAAGCTGCTTTCAAAGTTTTACGCCTGCAGAACGGTGCTGATGAGGGTTGGCGCGGGTTTGACCTACCGGGTCATGCCCGCGCCAACACCGTTCTGAAGGAACGACTGTGCTCGTGACGCTTTGAAAACAGCTTCCAGCGGATTATTGGCGCCTTACAAGGCCGGATGATTCTACGGCAAAAAAAATTTAAAGGTAAGTTGCCTAACCAAGTTTGCTGGGTGATCAACCTTAGACAAAGGGCTAACATGGCGCACTGTTTCGCTGATTTGCGTGTCATTGCCCATGTCCAGCCACACCATCAAAACCCCCTGCGTCGGCCTGTGCTCCACGGTTTACGGCGATCTTGTGTGCCGCGGCTGCAAGCGGTTTCACCACGAGGTCATCCAGTGGAATGGTTATAACGAAGAGGAAAAACGCGCGGTCTGGCTCCGGCTTGAGCAATTGTTGGTGCAGGTGATGGCCGGTAAACTGGAAGTCTTCGACCCCAAAACCCTGCGCGGGCAACTGGAGCAACGCAAGATCCGCTTCGTGCCGCACCAGTCCGAGTACTGCTGGGCGTACCAATTGATCGCGCGCGGCGCGCGAGTGATTTCCAATTTGGAAGCCTACGGCATGGTCCTGCTGCCGGAGTTTCGTGACTGGGCATTGCCGGAACTGCGCGACGCCATCGACCGGGAGTTTTTCATCCTCTCCGAAGCGCACTACCAACGCTACATCGCCCCCGGTTTCCTCAGGGATGCGTTCGCCGACTGACCTACCGCCATCGGGAGCAAGCCCCCTCCCACAGTGACCTCCAATGTTTGTGAGGGCGGGGTTTTGTGATTGGGCATTGCCGCCACTGAATCGAGCCGGGTTTCCTGAGGAATGCTTTTACTGCCTGACAACACAGATCAACACTGTGGTAGCAAGCCCCCTCCCACAGTGACCTCCAGTGTTTGGGAGAGCAGGGTTTTGTGACTGGGCATCGCCGCCACTGAATCGAGCCGGGTTTTCTGAGGGATGCTTTTACTGCCTGACAACACAGATCAAAACTGTGGGAGCAAGCCCCCTGCCACAGTGACCTCCAATGTTTGGGAAAGCAGGGTTTGGTGACTGGACATTGCCGCCACTGAATTGAGCCGGGTTTTCTGAGGGATGCTTTTGCTGCCTGACAACACAGATCAAAACTGTGGGAGCGGGCTTGCTCGCGATGGCGGTGCGTCAGCTGCAGATAAATGGGCTGACCCACCGCCATCGGGAGCAAGCCCCCTGCCACAGTGATCTCCAGTGTTTGGGAGGGCGGGGTTTGCTGGCTGACAGCACTTTTTTGATGGTTTGAAATTCTTGAGTCAGGCCTTGGTGGCCAGCTCTTCAAGGTGATCCATCAAGGCCTGTGGCTTGAGCACCAGCACGTCGCTTTCCACCGCATCGAGTATCACTTCCGCGGTGTTACCAATCAGTGCCCCCGAAAGCCCGGTGCGCGCCACGGTGCCGATGATGGTCAGCGCTGCCTGCCATTGATGCGCCGCATGCGGGATCAGCACGTCTGCCGGGCCTTCTTCGATGTGCAGGTGCGCGTCATCCACGTCGAACTCAGCCTGAAAAGCCTTGCACTGCTCGCGATAGCGCGCCTCGATGGTTTCCTTGAGCTGAAACGTCGGGTCCGCCGCCGACAGCATCGGCGACGGATGCGCACTGATCACGTGCAGTTGCGCCTTGGCCAGGCGCGCAATATCAAACCCGTGGTCGATGATGGTGTTGTGCAGCGCCTGGTGTTCGCTGTCGCTGTTGCCCACATCAATCGCCGCCAGCACCACTTTGTCGGCCCAAGGCGTCGAGGTTTTCACCAGCAGCACCGGGGTAGGGCAGTAGCGCAGCAGTTTCCAGTCCGCCGGCGTCAACAAGGCCTTTTTCAACGTGCTGTCGGCAACGTGCTGTTTGATCACCAGGCCACAGCCTTCGGCTTGCTGCACGTCGATGATGGTTTCATGCAGGCTGTCATTCCACGCCTGCTCCGTGGTCACGCTGTAGCCAGCTTCGTGCAAGCCGGACTTGAGCTGGCTCAACAAAGCCGAATGCTCGTGTTGCTTGTCGCAGACCAACAAATGCAGGTGCGCGCCGGTGACCCCGGCGATCAGCTTGGCGCGCTTGAGGGCCAGGCTTTCAGGATGCTCGGGCTCGATGACCACGAGGATGCTGCGGATAGCTTGCATGGACTGATCTCCAGAGACGCAAAGGAAGGTGCCTGCAATCACTATAGTTGCTGCCCGCCAGACGGCATGTTGATACACATCACGGCCGGTGGCTGGTGGTCTGCGGCGCGGTCGGTATAATCGGCGATCTTTTGTGACCCTCTTGCCCGTGAGCCCGATGAACCTGCCCGAAATCCACGACTTCCTCGGCTGCCGCACGCCCGACGCCTGGGTACAGGCTGCGTTGGCCGATCAGCCGACCCTGCTGATCGACCACAAGAACTGCGAATTCAAGGCCGCCAGCACCGCGCTGAGCCTGATCGCCAAGTACCACGCGCACGTCGACCTGATCAGTATGATGTCGCGCCTGGCCCGCGAAGAGCTGGTGCACCACGAGCAAGTCATGCGCCTGATCAAAAAGCGCAAAGTCGAATTGCGCCAACTGCATGCGGGCCGTTATGCCTCGGGTTTGCGCAAAGTGGTGCGCAGCCACGAACCGGTCAAACTGGTGGACACGCTGGTGGTTGGCGCGTTTATCGAAGCGCGTAGTTGCGAGCGTTTTGAAGCACTGGTGCCGCATTTGGACGAAGAACTCGGCAAGTTCTATTTCGGTTTGCTGAAAAGCGAAGCGCGGCACTTTCAGGGTTACTTGAAGCTGGCGTACCAGTACGGTGACGCTAAAGACATCGCCCAGGTGATTGAGCGGGTCAGGGCGGCCGAACAGGAACTGATCGAGTCACCCGACACCGAGTTCCGTTTTCACAGTGGCGTGCCAGCCTGACGCCACGGCCAGCCCGAGCAGCGCGGTGATTGCGCTCAACAGCAAGATCACCGTTTGCGTGCCCAGCGGCGCCGCCAGCAGCGCAATCATCAAGCCAGCCAATGGCTGGGCCAGGTTGTTGAGCAAGGTGATCACGCCGACGGTCTTGCCAAAATCCTGCAGCGGAATCACCCGCTGACGGGTACTGCGCAGGTACACGTTAAACATCTTGTCGAAGCCGCTGACCAGCAGGAAACCCACGGTGTAAGCCCATAAGTGGCTGCTGATGGCCATGATCAACGCGCCCGCGGCTATCAGCGAATATGCGAGCCCGCCCATGACCTTCAGCGGCAACGTGGCGCGTGCCAGGTAAAACAGAATGGCGATGGTGACCAGCGCGCCCGCCGCCTGCAGCAGCGCGTAAGCATCGTTGCCCGCAGCAAACTGGCCGGTGACCATCGCGGCAGAAGTGGCCAGCGTCACGCCGATGATCAGGTTCACACCCAACGCCAGCGTGATGATGCGCTTCAACTCGACCACGTTGCGGATATGCGTGAGCGCAATGCGCAGCGGTTGCAGCCAGATACCCTGATGCTGTTCGAAGGTGTGCAGGTTCACCGTGCTGTTGCGCTGCCAAACCCGCATCGCCAGGTCCGCCAGCACAAACAATCCGGCAACCCCCACCACCACCCAGTGCCACGCCCACACTCGCAGCATCAGAGCTGCCAGCAGCGGCCCCAGCACCAGCCCGCTCTGGTCGGCTATTTGTGAGTAGGACAGCGTCTTGGCGTAGGTGTAATGCTTGAAAATATGCGGCATCAGCACTTCGCGGGCCATGATGCCCTGGGTGGTCAACACGCCGCACAGCGCCGACAGCGCGACCAACCAAAACAGACCGTCGAACAGCGCGTACAGGGCCACCGCCAGGCCACACGCCAGCGCCCGGTAGCGCTGGCTGATCTGCAGAATGCGTACCGGCGAAAACTTGTCGCACAAGGCGCCGCACACCGGGAATGCCAGGTAACGCGGCAGCGACTCGACAAAAAACGCCAGCCCGGCCCACGACACACTTTGGGTGGTCTGAAACACCACCAGTGGCACGATGAACAGCAAAATTTGATCCGCCAGCCGCGACAGGAACAGCGAAACAAAGAACGCCAGGTAATCCTTGCGCATACAACTCCCTGGGAATGGCGTTACAGATCGCGGGCAACCGCGTGTGCCGCCTAGCTTGCCACCTGGAATGCGCGCACTTCAATCTGCTCACCTACGCTGAAGTGAGCTGGCGTGGCGGTTTTTTTGCGCTAAACGCCCTTGAAGCGAATTTCCCGGTAACGCGGCACTGCCAGGTGCCAGGCAATGTTGCCGCGCCATTGGTTATGCAGGGCGTGCGCGCACGTCACCACGGCGTGCACTGCTTGCTCGTCATAGCCCAACTCGGCCAGGCGATGGGGCAATTGTGCCTGCGCATCCGAAAATGCATGGGCCCATTGATCAATGCGCCGCGACACTTCGCGAGCAGCCTCATGCGCAGATAAACCCTGGGTGTGCCGCAAATGAGTCAACACGTTATAGGTGTCCTCATCGGGATTTTCCATTATCCGAAACGAGAGTAAATCATTCACCGCTTTGAACAGGTTGAGCGCCAAGCGGCGCAGCTCCTGCCAGGGTTGGCTGTAGTAGAGGGACGACGGCAGGTAAATGTTCTGCGCCCAATAAGTGAATTCCAGGCAAAGCTGAAACCCGCCTGCGTTGCGCCAAAGGCTATCGTAACCTTCTACGCCTGGTTGAGTGTGATGAGTGCGGTGCATCAAAGCGGTGGTGCAGGGTTCCAGGTAATTTGCGTATTGCTGGCCTGCTCGAGCTTTCCAGAGTGGCGGCGCGAGGCGTGCCGCACGGCGAATAATATCGGTGAGCCCAGCGGCCAGCGGACCCTGCGCAGTGGCGGAGCTTGCGAATGCACTGCTATAGACCCCACGGAGCAAATGCTCCAACGCTTGCGGGTCCGTGCAGTCGTCGTCTGCGCTGTCATCCTGGCAACTGAACCAGCCCAAAAGGTCGGACAGAATCAGCAATAGCGCCAGCGGCGCGTCGGGCCACATGTAAGCGGCATACAGGCCGGGCACGTAAATGTCCTGCTGGTGCGTCTCATGTGATGTTTTTTCCAGGCCCATGCGCTTGAGCCATTGACGTGTGCGAAGTTGCACTTCGTCGGCAAAGGGGCTGATCGGGTAATCGGCTTCAGCCAGCCAGCCTGGAAGGTCAAACGCGCTTTCTGACAGAGGCGGCGAATCGGCCAGCCGAGGCTGAGGTGCCCACCCCTTGATGCCCGTCAACCCGGCGCGCAATACCAGTGTGCGCAACCAGATGGTGAAGGTCAGTGGCGCGTTGTGCAGTTCTTGCTGTAACTGCACGGGGTCCACCCAGCGCCAGGCTTTGGCTTCTTCCGGGTTGGCAATGGGGTTGGTGGCGCAGCGGCCTACAAATACATGATCGTATTCATACTCCGTCATGGTGGGTGAAACCTGTTCCTGGTAGACCAGCGTGGAGTGTTGCTCAAGCTCACAGGTCAGGCCCATTTCTTCGAACAGCCGGCGCCGCGCCGCGTCGGCGGTTTTCTCGCCCTGGCGCGGGTGACCGCAGCATGCATTGCTCCACAATCCCGGGGAGTGATACTTAGTGTCTGCCCGTTGTTGCAGAAGCAGCCTGGAGTGCTCATCAAATATGAATATCGAGAATGCACGGTGCAGCAGGCCTTCATCATGCACCTGCTGTTTTCCAGCGAAGCCTGTGGGTTGGTCATTCAGGTCAACCAGAATCAGTACGTCTTCCATATCAGCCTCCCGGGCTATTTATGTCGGACGGTAATGCGGTCCATTTCAAGGGTCTGGGCGTCGCCGAGAGATCAGAGCGTATAGGAATTAACGAGGGAGCTATTGCCCAAAGGTTATATTTTTTCGCTATACGGCTATGATAAAAACCCATGAAAATAAATCTCTCATTGTTCGCCAGTCAACTAGATTCAAGTGGTTAAGGTAAAGGGGTGTCCGCTGCAGTTCCGGTCTTTTACTTCTAGTTAATCCATGTGCCTTTAGGGCGGGTAAATGCGCTTGCCTGACGGGCCCGCTAGAGGCTGACGCAATGACCGGTCCACACGTGTTATCAAGGCAAAAAAATTATAAGGCGGCTGAAGCGCAATGGCGTGAGGCGTTTGACTACCAAGAACAAGTGTCTGGCAAAAAAGTGCGTACGGCCATCGGGTGTGCGCTTGCAGCTGTTTACAAACTCCCGGCCGATCAGACACATGTATTCTGCGAAGCCGTAGAACTTATCAATACCGCCTCGTTGATACATGACGATGTGCTCGACGGCGATCTTGTGCGCCGTGGGCTTCCTTCGGTATGGGCCAAATACGGCGTTGAAATTGCTCTGAATTCGGGTATGTACGGCTACATCGCCAGCCTGCAACGTCTGGCAGAGCTGTCCAATGTGAATATTCTACGGGCCTGCCTTACGAGTCTCGAATACCTGCACGTCGGGCAGCACTTGGATCTGAAATTCAGCAACGGCAGTATTCTGCCGACAATGGCCGAATACACGTTGATTGCTCAGGCTAATACCAGTGGTTTTTTTGTTCTGTTGCTGGAAGTCTGTCAGTGCCTGCGCCCAGTGGATGACGACAGTTACCTGGCGCTCAAGCACCTGCTGCTGGAACTAGGCGTGTATTATCGCTATGTCAACGATTACTGTGATGTTAACCATATTCCGCACTTCGAAAAAAAAGGATTTGCCCCGGACCTTGAGGGCGGCCCAAAGTCTATTTTAATGATTCTTGCCGGTCAGCCATTAGTTAAAGGTAAAAAAACAGACCTGCAAAAACAACAGGTGATAAAAGCCTATGGTCGTGCGGGTGTGTTTGATGCCGCGCTGGCGTTAATAATCGGCACTTACGCTACGCTTGAGGAGCGCTTGCAAGCTATCCGGCATAACCACCCCGAGCACGACATCGCTGCGTTGGTGGAGGTATTGAGTGAACTGCAGTTTCAGCCTGGCCCTGCCGATAATTACTATCTGCAGTGCCTGGCCTGAGGTAGAAAGTTACCACCGCATCGTGCAGCCGCAGCGATCGGTTCTCAAGGAGCCATCGCGCTCAAGATCGCATGCGCCACCTTCACCCGTTCGGCATTCGGGTAGTTTTTGTTCGCCAAAATCACGACGCCCATGTCTTTGCTCGGTACGTAGGCCACATAGGCGCCAAAACCGCTGGTTGATCCGGTTTTGTTATACAAAACGTCAGCCGGTTGCGGCTGGGCGGGCGTCAGCCAGGTAACGGTGTGCGGCTGCATCGCCATTGCGGTGGAATTGCCGTCGAGCAAAGCCTGCAAGGTGATCGGATAAGGGTAACGCTCCCAACCCAGCCCCTGAGTCATGCCATTCACGCTGTAGTAGCCGGCGTGAGTGGTGGCGACGGCTTGTTGCAGAGGCTTTTCCAGGGTGTCGGGGTGCAGGTTCGCGATCACATAGCGGGCCAGGTCCTGCGTGCTGGTCTTGATGCCGTACGCTTCGCCGTCCAATGCGCCAGGGCTTACGCGTACTGGCTTCTGCTGGCTGTCGTAGCCCTGAGCATAGTGGCCGGCCTTGTTCGCGGGCACGCTGAGGTAGGTGTTACTTAAACCGAGCTTCGGCAGCAGGGTCTGCTCCATCAGCACGTTGAAGGGCTGGCCGAGGCTCTGCGCTGCCAGGTAGCCAAACAAGCCAATGCTTGGGTTGGAATAAAGACGCTGAGTGCCGGGCGCGTACGCAGGTTTCCAGTGCTGGTAGTAGGTGAGCATGGTCGCCGCGCTGTCGGCGGTAGCGGGAAACTGCAACGGCAGGCCGCCTGGCGTGTAGGTCGCCAATTGCAGCAGGCTGATGCTGTCAAAAGCACTGCCGGCCAACGCGGGCAGGTGCTGGCTGGCCTTGTCCGAGAGCGTGAGCTTGCCGATGGCTTGCGCGTAACCACCCAGGGTTGCGGTGAAGGTTTTACTCAGCGAACCGACTTCAAACAGCGTGTCTTCGGTAACCGGTTGCTGCGTTTCCCTGGAGGCCACGCCGTAGTTAAAGTATTGCACCTTGCCTTGGTTCACCACAGCGACCGAAAGGCCGGCGATGCCCTGTTGGCGCATCAAGGGTTCAACGCGGCTGCCCACCACCTGGCGCATGTCGGTGGCGGCCGCACAATAGCCGCAACCCAACAGTAATGTTGAAATAAGGGTTTTTTGATAGGTATGTTTCATGCTGGTTGGTTTCCATGTGAGTCATCCCCGACGATCAAAGCCTGCGCAGGCGGGGCAAATCTAGGTGGATTTTGTGCGTGCGGCAAACGATCATATCTCGCACCAGCCATTAGAAAAATTAGGGGTAGCGCATGCTGCGCTCACATCTGCCACTCAACGCCTTGCGTGCATTCGAGGCATCGGCCCGGCACTTGAGTTTTACCCGCGCGGCCATCGAGTTGTGCGTGACCCAGGCGGCCGTCAGTCATCAGGTCAAAAGCCTTGAGGCGCAACTCAATGTCACCTTGTTCAAACGCCTGCCACGCGGTTTGATGTTGACCCGCGAAGGCGAAACATTGCTGCCGGTGCTGCGCGAATCATTTGACCGCATTGCGCATACCTTGGGCCAATTCGAGGGCGGGCATTACCGCGAAGTGCTCACGGTGGGCGCTGTCGGCACCTTCGCCGTCGGCTGGCTGTTGCCACGCCTGCCGGACTTTCAGCGGCGCTACCCGTTTATCGACCTGCGCTTGTCCACCCACAACAACCGCGTCGACGTTGCCGCCGAAGGCCTGGATTACGCGATCCGCTTTGGCGCTGGCGCGTGGCACGGCACCGAAGCCTGCCAATTGCTTGAGGCGCCGCTCACCGTGCTGTGCGTGCCCGCGCTTGCCGAGCAACTGCACACGCCGGCCGACCTGTTGAAACACACCTTGCTGCGTTCCTATCGCGCCGATGAATGGACCCTGTGGTTTCAGGCCGCCGGGTTGCCCGCCGACACCTTGATACCGCGCAACATCGTCTTCGACTCGTCGCTCTCGATGATGGAGGCCGCGTTGCAAGGCGTCGGCGTGGCACTGGCACCGGCGATGATGTTTTCGCGGCAACTGGCGACCGATGTGATTCGCCAGCCGTTCGCGGTGGGTATTACCACTGGCAGTTACTGGCTGACGCGCCTGCAGTCACGGGCCGAAACCTCAGCGATGCTGGCGTTCAAGGGCTGGTTGCAAGAAGTGTCCTGTCATTATTCAGAAACAAAATGAAACATTTGCGCGGAGGCCAGGTTCTACCGTTTCTCCCGTATTGAGTGTGTTCATGAAAATCCCGCGCCCCTCCGACCGCATTCCCCACCTCACGCAATTGCGCAATTTAAAGATGGCGCGCTCTGCCCACGCCTATGTCCGCGGCAGCACCGTGCAGTTTTACGAATGGCTGCACAGCCAATCGGGTCGGCGGCTGCCGCATGGCCCGGCGATCTGGATCTGCGGCGATTGCCACGCGGGCAACCTTGGTCCCACCGGCGACAACAATGGCCGCATCGACATGCATATCCGCGACCTCGACCAAACGGTGATCGGTAACCCGGCGCATGACCTGGTGCGCCTGGCCTTGTCGTTGGCGACCGCCGCGCGCGGTTCGGATTTGCCCGGTGTGACCACCGCGCGCATGCTTGAAGAAATGATGCTGGGCTACGCGCAAGCGTTTAAAGACAAACCCGACGAAGCACCGCCGCGCCCGTCGCAGGTCAAGGCGGGCATGCGCAGTTCGGTAGAGCGAACCTGGAAAAACCTCGCCCGCGAGCGTATCGAAAGTGCCCGGCCGACAATTCCGTTGGGCAAGCATTTCTGGTCGTTGTCACGCGCAGAAAAGAGCGCCCTTGCAACGCTGTGCGCTTCTGAAGACCTGCACCAGTTGGTGACCTCACTCAAAGGCCGCCCCAAAGACGCCAAAGTCGAACTGCTCGACTCGGCTTATTGGGTCAAGGGCTGCAGTTCCCTCGGCCTGTTGCGTTACGCGGCCCTGCTGGGCGTTGGCGACAAGGACGATCAGGAATATTGCCTGATCGATATCAAGGAAGCGGTGGGCGCCGCCGCACCGCGTTCAGCGCGGGCAAAGATGCCGCGCGACAACGCGCGGCGCGTCGTCGAAGGTGCGCGCCAGCTGTCCCCGGGCTTGGGTGAGCGCATGTTGGCGACACGTTTTCTCGATCACGGTTTTTTCATCCGCGAACTGCTGCCTCAGGACATGAAGCTGGAGCTGGATGAATTAAGCGAGATCGACGCGATGCACGCGGCCGGTTACCTGGCACGCGTGGTCGGCATCGCCCACGCCCGGCAGATGGACCGCGCAACCCGCAAGGCGTGGATGGGCGTGCTCCAGGAAAACCGCTCCAGGCAACTGGACGCGCCTTCCTGGTTATGGACCAGCGTGGTGCAATTGGTCGGCAGCCACGAGCAGGGTTACCTCAACCATTGCCGCCGCTACGCACTGGAACACTGAGCCTCAGGTGATGAGCGCTCAACGTGTGCCTAGGCCAGGTATTTGTGGAACCAGCCCAGCGTGCGCTCCCACGCCAGATTCGCCGCCGCCTCGTCATAACGCGGCGTCGAGTCATTGTGGAAACCGTGGTTGGCGCCCTTGTAGATATACGCTTCATACGTAGTGCCGGCGGCCTTCAACGCCTTCTCATACGGCGGCCACCCTTCATTGATACGCGTGTCCAGCTCGCCGAAGTGCAACATGATCGGCGCCTTGATGCGCGGCACGTCTTTGGCTTCGGGCTGACGCCCATAGAACGACACCGCCGCGGCCAATTCCGGATAAGCCACCGCCGCCGCATTGGTCACGCCGCCGCCGTAGCAGAAGCCGGTGATCCCGACTTTGCCGGTGCTGCTGTCGTGGTGCATCAGCCATTCGATGGCCGCAAAGAAGTCGTTCATGAGTTTTGTGGGGTCGACCTTCTGTTGCAACTCCACGCCTTTTTCATCGTTGCCGGGGTAGCCGCCGACGGACGTGAGGCCATCCGGCGCCAGGGCGATAAACCCGGCTTTGGCCAAGCGCCGGGCGACGTCTTCGATGTACGGGTTGAGGCCACGGTTTTCGTGGACCACCACCACCGCCGGCAATTTACCGGCGGCCTTGGCCGGGCGCACCAGGTAGCCGCGTACGCTGCCATTGCCCTTCGGCGAAGGGTAGGTGATGTAGTCCGCGACGATGTCGGGGTCGGTAAATTTAACCTGTTCGGCCAACGCGTAATTGGGGCTCAGTGCCGCCAGCAGCGCCGAGGCGGTGAGGCCACCGAAGGTAAACAGTGCGGCGCGGTCGAGAAATTCGCGACGATTGATCTTGCCATGGGCGTAGCCGTCATAGAGTTCGAGCAGTTCGGGGGCAAAGTCTTTCGCGGTGAGACGAGTCATCGGTGCAATCCTCGATTAGCGGTGACAGTTAATGTAGACCAGGATCAGCCCTCGCGGCGATGCGCGGCGGCGGCCAATTGCGCGGTGTCGACGCGCACGAATACCGAATCGCCAATCGCGGTGAGCACGTCACCCGCATACACCTCGCAGACCACCCGGCTTTTACGTCCTACCTCGCCCTCGACGCGCGCGCGCAGCCTCAGCGTAATGCCCATGGGCGCAGGTTTGATGAATTTGATAGCGAGGTTGCCGGTGACGCAGTCGATGCGCGGCAAACTCCCAGGTTCGCGAAGCTCGGCCCGGTAGTGGTAGGCCATGGCGGTCCAGTTCGAATGACAATCCACCAGCATCGCGATCAGCCCACCATAGACCAGTTCGGGCCAGCCGCTGTATTTTGCCTCGGGTTGATGCTCGGCAATCACATGGACGGCATCGGTGTCCCAACGACTTTTGAGGTGCAGGCCATGCGGGTTGTTGCCGCCGCAGCCGTAACAGATGCCTTCGGGCGCAGCGGTGTCCTGCAGAGACGGGGTGTGCATGCAAAATCCTTTTTGTTCGGAGGCGACTACGCTGTTTGGCAGCGCTCTATTTAGCAGAGCATACGCCTGAGGCGAATAAAATCATGACGCGTCGAATGCCCTTCGTCGTTCTGCTGGCAGTGGCCTGCGGTTGCTTGCCCAGCGCCGGGGCTGTCGAGTACAAAGACGTCAACCGCGCGGCAAGCCAGATCAGCTTTACCTTTCAACAATTCGGGCAACGGGTTTACGGCACCTTCAGCGACTTTGAGGGAAGCCTGGCCTTCGACACGCAAAAGCCCGAGGCGGCGCATGCGTTGCTCAAGATCCAACTCACCAGCATCGATGCTGGCAGCCCGGACGCCAATACCCAGTTGCAACAGCCTGGCTGGTTCGACACCGGGGCCTATCCCGTCGGCGTGTATGAATCCAGCAGTGCTTTAGCGCTGGGCGACAACCGCTACCAGATCATCGGCAACCTGACGATCAAGGGCATTACGCGGCCGGTAAATATTGCGGTGATGCTCAAGGAGCAAAGCGGCATCGGTGTGTTCGACGGCGAGTTCGTGCTCAAGCGCGACGCGTTCAAAATCGGCGAGGGCGAGTGGGCGGGCAACAGCGTGGTGTCCAACGACATCAACATCAAATTCAAGATGGTCGCGCCGCAGCGCTAGCGGGCAAACTTTTTCGCCCCGGCCACGCAGCCGATCACCGCAACTGTCACCAGCAGCATGCCGAGGCTGACGTGTTCATGCAGCAGGCCCGCGGCCAGCGCCAGGCCGAAGAACGGTTGCAGCAATTGCAACTGGCCGACGGCGGCAATACCGCCTTGGGCCAGGCCGCGATACCAGAACACAAAGCCGATCAGCATGCTGAACAGCGACACGTACCCCAGGCTCAGCCACGCCGGCAGGCTGATGCCGGTCAGCGTCGCGGGCGCCATCATCAGGCTCAAGGGCGCTACCACCGGCAGCGACACCAGCAGTGCCCAGCAGATCACTTGCCAACCGCCGAGGTTGCGCGCCAACCGGGCGCCTTCGGCATACCCCAGCCCGCACACCAGCACCGCCAACAGCATGAGCACGTCACCGGCGGGCGCGGCGCTCAAGCCCTGAGCGAAGGCGTAGCCCATCACCAGCAGGCTGCCGAGCATCGAAAACAACCAGAACACCGCGCGCGGGCGCTCGCCGCCACGCGCTACGCCGAATACGGCCGTGGCCAAGGGCAGCAGGCCGATAAATACGATGGAGTGCGCGGAGGTCACAGATTGCAGCGCCAGCGCGGTCAGCAGCGGAAAACCGATCACCACGCCGAGGGCAACCATCGCCAGCGGTATCCATTGAGTGCGCGCCGGGCATTGCGCTTTAAACAGCCGCAGTAGGCAAAGGCCCAACAGGGCGGCGAGGGTGGCGCGGAGCATGGTCAGGAACACCGGGTCAAATTCCATCACCGCCAGGCGCGTGGCCGGCAATGAACCACTGAAAATCACCACGCCGATAAAGCCGTTGATCCAACCCTGTGTGCTGCTGTCCAGAGTATTGAGTGCTGAGGTACGTTTCATGCGGACAGGCTCGATAAGGTAATCGCTGGCGGGGCTTGCACTGAGGCCATCCTAGAGTTGAAAATCAAGACAATCAAAAAATTGTCATGGATACATCGCCTATGCCGCGCGCTCGCTATAAGTCGCTGGTCGACACCTTTGCCGAGGACATTCGCAGCGCCAAGCTGGCGCCCGGCACGCGCCTGCCCACGCATCGGCAACTGGCCGCCGACCACGGCTTGGCGCTCGCCACCGCCAGCCGTGTCTACAGCGAGCTTGAGGCCATGGGCCTGGTGAGTGGCGAGACCGGCCGGGGCACCTTTGTGCGCGAAATTTGGTTGCCGCCGGGGCAGGGCAGCGGGCAGATGAGCGTCGCGAAGGGCTTGCTCGATCTCAACTTCAATTACCCTTCGTTGCCGGGCCAGGCCGAGCTGTTACGCAGCGCTTTACGCCAACTGGCGCTGTCGGGTGACCTCGAAGCACTGCTGCGTTACCAGCCCCATGCCGGCCGCCTGCATGAGCGCGCCGCGTTCGCGCGGCATCTGTTGAGCCGGGGGCTTGGGGTCGAGGCCGAACAGGTGCTGGTGGTCAACGGCGCTCAGCACGGGTTGGCGGTGACCATGATGGCGTTGCTAAAACCGGGTGATGTTATTGCCGTCGACGCACTGACGTATTCGGGGTTCAAGGTGCTGGCCGAAACCCTGCACCTGGAAATTGTCGCGATCCCGGTCACCCCGTATGGCCCGGACCTGGCATTCCTGCAACGTCTGTGTCGTCAGCGCCCGGTGCGTGCCGTGTACAGTATTCCGACCTTGCACAACCCGCTGGGTTGGGTGATGAGTTTGGCGCAACGCGAGCAGTTGGCAGGCATCGCGCGCCACCATCACCTGCTGATTATCGAGGACGCGGCCTACGCGTTTCTGGTTGAGGATGCGCCCCCGCCACTGGCGACAATCGCGCCTGAGCGAACGGTTTACGTCGGCGGTCTTTCCAAGAGTGTCGCCACCGGCTTGCGCGTTGGTTTTGTGGCGGCGCCAGAGGTGTGGGTAAAAGCCCTGGAACGCACCATTATGGCCACTGCCTGGAACGTACCCGGAGTGATGAGCGCGATCGCCGTGGCCTGGATCGAAGACGGCACGGTCGCGCAACTTGAAGCGCAGAAACGCCAAGATGCCCAGGCGCGGCAAGCCTTGGCCGCGCAGGTACTCAAAGGCGTCAATTACATCAGCCACCCGTCATCGTATTTTCTGTGGTTGCCGCTGGGCGAGGATGCGCGCGCCGATCAGGTCGCCATGACGCTACAACGCGAAGGTGTTTCGGTCTCCACCGCCGAGCCGTTTGCCGTCTCCGCGCATGTGCCGCATGCACTGCGCCTGGCGTTGGGCTCGGTCAGTACCGCGGCGTTGCGTGAGGCACTGGTAAAAGTGCGCACAGTGCTGCACGGGTGAGCCGACCACAACGGCTCACCCACACTCATCAGTACTTGTAAGCCTGACGCCCGATCAGCAGCCACTTGCCTTTTTGTTTCTGCCAGACCTGGAAGTTATCAATGTCGGTGGGCACTTCGACGCCGCTGTTCACCGCCAGGGCGTGAAAGTGGTTGCGCACCAGGGCGGTGTCGCCACTCAGGGTGATGGTCTGGTTCTGCATTTCGAGGGTTTTGAAGGTGCTGGTGTGGGTTTCGAGGTCGGCGATAAATTGCGCCTTGTTCTGCACTTTGCCGCTGGAATGGCCGTAGGTCAGCGAGTCGGCGGTCAAGGCATGCAGTTGCTTGAGGTCCAGGTGCAGCATCGCTTGGGTCAGGTGGTCGACGGCTTGAGCGACATCCTTTTCAGCCGTGGCAGGCGCAGCGGCGACGTAGCTTGAGAACAGGCAGAGAAAGCCGATCAATACTTTGACGTTTGGCATGGGTGTTTCCTTATTGTTGTTAGGGCGGATGCGACGATTTGAGTCGTCGTACAACCATGCAATATTTACCGTGGGGAAAGAAAGTTAAATTTCGAAATATCCGGAAATGTATGCAGCTTATGTGGGAGCGGGCTTGCTCGCGATTGCGGTGTGTCAGTTGAAAAATACTTATCTGAGACACCGCAATCGCGAGCAAGCCCGCTCCCACAATTTGACCACGCTCGGCTTGGGAGATTGGGGCGGTTTGCGGGCGCTGCCAAAGCGCGGCCCGCGTTATCCCTTGGCCAGCGCTGGGGTACGCGGTGGGATCAGGCGTTTACTGCCGGTGGCTTCAAACGCACAGGCAAACCGCAGCAGCGCCGAATCATCATAAGCCCGCCCGGCAAACGTCAGGCCTACCGGCATGCCAATGTCCGCCATCACGCCCATCGGCACGGTGACGGTGGGCACGCCCAAATGGCGAATTGCCAGGTTGCCGTTGGCCACCCAGACGCCGTTGCTCCAGGCGATATCGGCCGAAGCTTGGTTGACATCGGCATCCGCCGGGCCAACATCCGCCACGGTCGGGAACAGCACTGCATCCAGCCCCAGGGTGCCCATCCAGTCTTCCAGGTCCAGGCGCCGGGTCTGTTCCAGGCCGCGCAGGCCGTCCGGCAGGCTGCTGATCTGATCCCATGGCGTAATGCCGCGCTCGGCCATGCGCACGTATTGGTCCATGCCTGCGGCCAGGTCGTCTTCGCGATTGGGCAGGGTGCCCGGGTCGTGCGGAAAGATCTTAGGCCCGTCTACATCGGCCAGGCGGTTCAGGCTCGGGTCGTCGTTGGCGCGCAAGAAGTCATCGAAAGCCCAGGCCGACAGCTCCCACAATTCGTCGTGCAGAAATTCCTTCGAGACCAGGCCACGGGTAAACACCGTGGGCGCGCCGGGCCGGTCGCCTTCGCAGTTGGAGACCAGCGGAAAGTCCACCTCGATCACTTCGGCACCGGCGGCTTGCAGTGCCTGGCGTGCGGCTTGCCAGAGGTCGATGACGCTGGCGCGGGTGTTGATGTTTTGCCCGGTCGGCCCGCCGATGCCGGGTTTTTCGCTGGTGCCGGCCTCGGGGTCGGCGTTGATGTACATGCGCGGTACACCAAAACGCTTGCCGGCGAGGGCGTCGCGGTTGACGGCCAATTGCGCGTAGGACGCAGGGCGCACCGAGGCCACGCTCGGGATGGCGACCCAAGGTTGCAGGCGCCACAGGTCGCCGCGTGTGTCGGGGTCTTCGGCGACCACGACATCGAGTACTTCGAGAAGGTCAGCCATGGTGCGCGCGTAAGGCACCACCACGTCCATGGTCGGCGTCAAAGGCCAGTTGCCGCGTACCGAAATCACCCCGCGCGACGGGGTGTAGGCGCACAAGCCATTGTTGGAGGCCGGGCCGCGTCCGCTTGACCAGGTTTCTTCGGCCAGGCCGAAGGCTGCAAAGCTTGCTGCGGTCGCGGTGCCGGCGCCGTTGGATGAGCCGGAGGCGAACGGCGCTGTCAGGTAATCGGCGTTGTACGGGCTTTCGGCGCGGCCATATACACCGCGCTGCATGCCGCCGTTGGCCATCGGCGGCATATTGGTTTTGCCCAGGCAAATGGCCCCGCCGGCACGCAGGCGCTCGATGGTAAAGGCATCGCGTTGCGCGGTCAGCTTGGCGAAGGCCGGGCTGCCGGAGGCTGCCGTCAAGCCTTTTACCAAATAACTGTCTTTGGCGGTGTAGGGAATGCCATCCAATGGCCCCAAGGTTTCGCCTTTGGCACGTCGGGCGTCGGACGCCTCGGCTTCTTTAAGGGCGTCGGTGTTACGCACCACGACGGCGTTCAGCGCGGTCGCGGTTTGCGGGCCGTCATAGGCATCGATTCGCGCCAGGTAGGCCTGCACCAGTTCAACGGCAGTGGTGTGGCCGCTTTCAAGCGCAGCGCGCAATTGAGCAATGGAGACTTCGGTAACTTGCATCACGTTTCTTTAGCCGCCTTCAAGTGGGAGGTATGGCGGCAGTCTACGTACAGATATTTCACAAAACCAGCGCCGGGTAGCTGCGGGAACGCAGCGCATGCCCCTCACCCTTGTGGCGAGCGGGCTTGCTCGCGTTGGGCTGCGCAGCAGCCCCATCAAGATCGCCGGGTTGTTTCAGTGAGGTCGCGGTGGCAGGTTTTGGGGCCGCTGCGCAGCCCAACGCGAGCAAGCCCGNAGCCCGCTCGCCACAGGGTGTGCGCGCAGCAGGGGGTTTGAATTGGGCGATGAGGCAGAGAAACCGTGGAGCGCAGCCTGAGCAGGCATGACCGTTATCAGTGTGGCGAGCGGGCTTGCTCGCGTTGGGCTGCGCAGCGGCCCCATCAAGATCGCTGCGTTGTTTCAGTGAGGTCGCGGTGGCAGGTTTTGGGGCCGCTACGCGCCCCAACGCGAGCAAGCCCGCTCGCCACAGGGTGTGCGCGCAGCAGGAGCTTTGAGTGGGGAGCAGCGGAGGAGAAGTCGTGGCGTGCCGCCTGAGCGGGCATGACCGTTATCAGTGTGGCGAGCGGGCTTGCTCGCGTTGGGCTGCGCAGCAGCCCCATCAAGATCGCTGCGTTGTTTCAGTGAGGTCGCGGTGGCAGGTTTTGGGGCCGCTGCGCAGCCCAACGCGAGCAAGCCCGCTCGCCACAGGTGTGCGCGCAGCAGGAGCTTGGCGAGGTCATTGCGAGGGGGCGGCCTTATCGCTAGGGTAGGGGTCTATTATTTCAAGGAAGAGACCATGCAAAGACCTTATATCGCTCTGGCCGCTTTGCTCGGCTTTTCGCTGTATACCCTGGTAACGATGCTCACGGCCGAGCAGTCGCTATTGGCTTTTGGACGGCAACTGTTGTCGAGGCCGGACACGGCACAGGTGGTGATCGACCTGTACCTGATGGCGGCGCTGGCGTGTGTGTGGATGTATCGGGATGCGCGCAAGCGAGGGCGGTCGGTCGCGTCTGTGGTGCCGTATTGGTTGCTGACGGCAGTGTTCGTTTCGGTGGGACCGTTGTTGTACATCGTCGTTAATGGGTTTGCGTCGCGTCCGAGTACGAACCCCTGACGGTTCGAGCCGGCAAGGGCGCGATCCGTCAGTCGGGTGTCATAAAGAGTGATCGCACCCTTCCGGTTACACGCCTTTGGTCGATGGCAGCAATATCGTCATGATGCCCAGCAGCGGCAGGAACGAACACAGGGTGTAGACGTATTCGATGCCGTGGCTGTCGGCGAGCAGGCCGAGCAGCGCGGCGCCTATGCCGCTGAAACCGAACATCAGGCCGAAGAATATACCGGCGATCATGCCCACATTGCCCGGCACCAGTTCCTGGGCGAAGACCACGATGGCCGAGAACGCCGAGGCGAGGATGAAACCAATCATCACGCTGAGCACGGCCGTCCAGAACAGGTCGACGTAGGGCAGGGCCAAGGTAAAGGGCGCGGCGCCCAGGATCGAAAACCAGATGACTTTCTTGCGCCCGATCTTGTCGCCAATCGGGCCACCGGCGAAGGTGCCGACGGCTACCGCGCCGAGGAACAGAAACAGGTACATCTGCGAGCTGGCGACCGACAACTGGAATTTTTCAATCAGGTAGAAGGTGAAGTAGCTGGTCATGCTGGTCATGTAGATGTATTTGGAAAACACCAACAGCGCCAGCACCACCAGGGCAAACGTCACGCGGCCTTTGGACAAGCCGTGAGTGGCTTTGCCGCCTTGCTTGAGCTTGAACAGGTTGAGGTGGTTGCGGTACCAGCGGCTCAAGCCGTACAGCACCAAAATCGCCAACACCGCGAACACCCCGAACCAGGCGATATGCGTTTGGCCGTATGGAATGATGATCGCCGCCGCGAGCAACGGGCCGAAGGCGCTGCCGGTGTTGCCGCCGACCTGGAAGGTCGATTGCGCCAAACCGTAACGCCCGCCGGAGGCCAGGCGCGCCACGCGTGAGGTTTCCGGGTGGAAGGTCGACGAGCCCACGCCCACCAGCGCCGCCGCCATCAGGATCGCCGGGAAGCTGCCGACAAACGCCAGCATCAAAATACCGATCAAGGTGCACACCATGCCCGCCGGTAGCAGCCACGGTTTGGGGTGACGGTCGGTGTGGTAGCCGATCCACGGTTGCAGCAACGACGCGGTCAGTTGGAAGGTCAGGGTGATCAGGCCGACCAGGGTAAAACTCAGCCCGTAGTTGGCCTTGAGCATCGGGTAGATCGACGGCAGCACGGCCTGGATCAGGTCGTTGATCATATGCGCCACGGCACACGCGCCGAGCACGCGCATGACCAAGGGGCTGATGTGCGGCGTGCTGGTTGCAGCGGCGGGTGAAGCGGACAGGCTCGACATGCAGGCATTCCATACAAGGCAGCGAACAGGGGCAGCGAGTACTTAAGCCCGTTGCCCATTTCATAATGTTTCGGAGTTTATGCTAGATTCGCCGCAAATGCCTGTCTCGCGCAATTCGGGCGGCAACTGTCGCGAAAAGGGCGAAATGATCAAATCACTGGATAAATTTCTGCAGGAGATCGATCAGGGCGACTGGGCTGTCATCAGTTCCGCCACCGACTATCCCGAGAATTGGTTAGTGCCCGACCACAGCCATGAGAAGCACCAACTGCTCTATGCCATCGAGGGCGTGATGGTGGTGCGCTCGGCGCAAAACCAGTGGACGGTGCCGCCCAATCGCGGCTTCTGGATGCCGTGCGGGCAGGTGCATTCGCTGCGTTGCGTCGGCGCGCTGAAAATGCGCAGTGTGTTTGTGCGGCCCGACAGTTTTGCCAACCTGCCCACCGAAACCAAAGCCGTGAGCATTTCAGGATTGCTCAGCGAACTGATCAAGGCCTCCGTGAGTGTGCAACCACCGTACGCCGAGGACTCGCGGGACGCGCGCATCATGCGCCTGATCCTTGACGAGCTGGTCATTTTGCCTGCGTTGCCGTTGTCCTTGCCGCAGCCCGCCGACCTGCGCATCCAGCGTATTTGCCAGGCACTGCAAAGCGACCCCGGCGATGCGTCGACCGTGGCGGATTGGAGTCGCAGGCTTGAGCTTGATCAAAAAACCATTCAGCGCTTGTTTCGCAAGGAAACCGGCCTGACCTTCGGCCAATGGCGCCAGCAGGCGCGGTTGCTGTTGGCGTTGGAACGCATTGCGCTGGGGCAGAAGATTATTGATGTGGCGGTTGAACTGGCCTACGACAGCCCAAGCGCCTTTACCAGCATGTTCAAGAAGCAGTTTGGCAAGACGCCGAGTCAGTTTTTCAGGTAACCGCAGCCTTGCTGCGCCGCGAGGCACGCTGGCGGTCACTGCTCCGCTGCGGTCAGGTTAGCGTAGAAAATGCAGCCGATCAGCCGGGCAAACAGGCTGAGGGTTTCCGGCAGGTTCGGATCTTCGAACAGCATTGCCTTTGAATCCAGCGCACACAGCGCGCCAAACAAGCGACCATCAGGCAGAAAGATCGGCGCGCCAGCGTAGCTCTCGATGGCGAATTGCTTGACCACCGGGCGCGTTGCATAACGGCCATTTTGACTGATTTGAGTGATAAACAGTGCCTTCGGGTTGACGCAAAATTCACTGCACAGCGTGTTTTCAAGGTTGAGCACGTCATCGACATTGATGCCCATTGCCATTGGGTCATGCACCGAGCAAACGATCCATTCCACGTCGGTGAACTTGGCGATGCTGGCGAATCTCATCCCGGTCAGGCGTGTGACCAGTTGCAAAATGCTGGTAGTGGCTTCTATTTCGGCGATAGCGGCACGTTCATCGGCGCTGAGAAGCGAATGTGCTGGGGTGACGCTGGAATTCATGCTTTAACACTCCAAGGGTGTGGCGGGCGGGGGCGCCACGAACCTTCAGGTCCTAATTAATCCGTGGGTGCTGTTGCACCAGGTTTTTACGTTTCGCTTCAAGCTCGGCAATTTCGGCGTCGATGTCTTCAATTTTCTGCTCGATATTGTCATGGTGCTCTTGCAGCAACTCTTTGGCTTCTTCCATGTCCGAAGCCGCCGGCGCCGCACCACGCAGAGGTTTATTCGCAGTTTCCTTCATGGTCAGGCCGGTAATCAAGCCGACTACCGCAAATACCATCAGATAGTAGGCGGGCATAAACAAATCGTTGGTGCTTTCCACCAGCCAAGCCACAGCCGTCGGCGTAATACCGGCGATCAAAACCGACACATTGAACGCGCTGGCCAAGGCGCTGTAGCGCAGGTGCGTGGGGAACATCGCGGGCAGAGTGGACGCCATCACGCCGATAAAGAAGTTGAGGATAATCGCCAGGATCAACAGGCCCGCAAAGATCAAGCCGATCTTGCCGCTGGTGATCAGCATGAACGCCGGAATCGCCAGGAACAGCAGGCCGACGCTACCGGCAATAATGAACGGTTTGCGACCGATCTTGTCGCTGACAAAGCCAATAAACGGCTGCACGAACAGCATGCCGACCATGATCGCGATGATGATCAGTACACCGCTGTTTTCTTCGTAATGCAGGTTGTGCGACAGGTAGCTCGGCATATACGTGAGCAGCATGTAGTACGTCACGTTGGTCGCCGCGACGATGCCGATGCAGGTCAGCAGGCTGCGCCAGTGTTTGGTGGCAACCTCCTTGAACGACACTTTGGGGCCGTGGGTCAGGCCTTCGCGGTCGCCTTGTTCAAGCTTGTCCATGTGTTGCTGAAAGGCTGGGGTTTCTTCGAGTGCGTGGCGCAGGTACAGGCCGATGATGCCCAGCGGCAGTGCCAGGAAGAACGGCAGGCGCCAGCCCCACGCTTCAAATTCGGCTTCGCCCAGCACGCTGGAGATCAGCACCACGACGCCGGCGCCAAGTACGAAACCTGCTATCGAGCCGAAGTCCAGCCAACTGCCGAGGAACCCGCGTTTACGGTCCGGGGCATATTCGGCGACGAAGATCGAGGCGCCGGTGTATTCACCGCCCACCGAGAAGCCTTGGGCCATTTTGCACACCAGCAACAGGATCGGCGCCCAGACGCCAATCGAGGCATAACCGGGTATCAGGCCGATGGCAAAGGTGCTGAGGGACATGATCACGATGGTGGCGGCGAGAACTTTCTGCCGCCCGTATTTATCGCCCAACGCGCCAAAGAACAGGCCGCCCAACGGGCGAATCAAGAAAGGTACGGAGAACGTGGCCAACGCGGCGATCATTTGAACGCTGGGCGAGGCGTCGGGGAAAAACACCTTGCCGAGCACATAGGCGACAAACCCGTACACGCCGAAGTCGAACCATTCCATGGCGTTACCCAGCGCGGCGGCGGTGATCGCTTTGCGCACTTTGGCATCGTCAACAATGGTGATGTCTTTCAAACCGATCGGTTTGACGCTTTTTTTACGTAATTTCATGCGGGCCACTCTAAAACTGAACAGGGGTGGTGCCACCGTCCCGATGGCACCGCTCTGTCACTTCAGATACAACTGCACATGAAATAATTCACCGCTATTTACCTTTTTTTGCAAACGCATTGAACTTCACGGCTTACCCGAGGAATTATCCGAATGGCTGTCACTGCCTCACGCCTGATTTATCGCAAACCTCTGGCCGGTGACGTGCAGCGATTGTTCACGATCTTCGGCGACCCGCAGACTAACGTGTTCAACCCCGCCGGGCCGATCACCACGCTTGCCGAGGCGCAACGCCTGTTGGACCGCTGGCTCGAACAATGGGCCGCCGAAGGTTATGGCTGGTGGGCAATTGCCCGTTGCGAGGCGCCTGCGCACGTTATCGGGTTTGGCGGCGTAGCGCCGCTCAACTACCTGACCGAGCGGCGTATCAACCTCGGCTACCGTTTCGCGGTTGAAGCGTGGGGGCAGGGCTATGCCACCGAAATGGGCCAAGACGCGTTGGCGATGGCGTTCCACACGCTCGGTGTGCCCGAGGTGTTCGGGCTGGTACGGCCCGAGCATGCGGCCTCAATTCGGGTGCTGGAAAAGCTCGGCCTGCAGCGCGTCGGCCTGCTCGATGATGTGCCTCGACAAGCGCCAAGCCTGGTGTTTCGGATTTGTCATCCTATAACCATGTCTGGCTGATCATTTTTACAACCCCGCAATAGCTCGGCGAGCGCCAATCTTTGCGATTGACAGCGCTTAGGCAGCCCGCTATAAAAGTGGCAGTTGTACGACGACATATGACGTTACATATGTCTTATCTAACAAAAATAAAAAAGTGATGCCATGAACCTGAGTGAGCCCATCAACGCCCATCGCGTCGGCCAGGCCGTCGGCAACTATCGCTGGACTATCTGCGCGATGTTGTTTTTTGCCACCACCGTCAACTACCTCGACCGCCAGGTGCTTAGCCTGTTGGCGCCGCAGTTGTCGACGCAATTTGGCTGGAGTAACACCGACTACGCCAACATTGCGGCGGTGTTCCAGTTTGTCTACGCGATTTCAATGCTGTTTGCCGGACGCTTTGTCGACAAGATCGGTACCAAGGCTGCCTATGTGGTGGCGATTGCCATCTGGTCCACCGGCGCGATCATGCACGCGTTCGCCGTGCCGATGGGCGAGGGCATCGCTGCCGTCAGCGGCGCGATTGGCTTGGCGGTGATCCCGGTGTCGATTGCCGGCTTCATGCTCTCACGCGCGGTGCTGGCGATTGGCGAGGCGGGGAACTTCCCGATCGCGATTAAGGCCACCGCCGAATACTTCCCCAAAAAAGAGCGTTCGCTGGCCACGGGTATCTTCAACTCGGGCGCTAACGTGGGGGCGATTCTGGCGCCGATCTGCGTACCGTTGATCGCTGGCCTGTGGGGCTGGGAAGCGGCGTTCATGGTCATCGGCATGCTCGGGTTCGTGTGGGTGGCGGTGTGGTCGGCGCTGTACCAGAAACCCGAGGATCAAAAACGCCTCTCGGCCGAAGAACTTGCCTACATTCGCAGCGACCAAAGCGTACAGCCGGTTACGCCTGCACCGGCCGGCGCGGCGCAGAAAAAAGTCTCGTGGTTCAAGTTGCTCACCTACCGCCAGACGTGGGCGTTTGCCTTCGGCAAGTTCATGACCGACGGCGTGTGGTGGTTTTTCCTGTTCTGGCTACCGACCTATTTGTCGGCGCAATACGGCATGAAAGGCCCGGACATCGTGATGCCGCTGGCGGTGCTGTACAGCATGACCATGGTTGGCAGTATCGGTGGTGGCTGGTTCCCGAGCTATTTCATGGCGCGCGGCGATGCACCGTATGACGGGCGCATGAAGGCGATGCTGGTGATCGCGCTGTTCCCGTTGGTGGTGTTGCTGGCGCAGCCGTTCGGCTATATCAGCTTCTGGGTGCCGGTGCTGTTGATCGGCGTGGGCGCTTCGGCGCATCAGGCGTGGTCGTGCAACATCTTCACCACCGTGTCTGACATGTTCCCGCAAAAAACCGTGGCCTCGGTGGTTGGCATCGGCGGCATGGCGGGTGGTTTGGGCGGTGTGGTGATGACCAAGATTGGCGGGTGGGTGTTTGACTACTACAAGTCAATCAACGACATCCACACCGGCTACATGATCATGTTTGCGATTTGTGCGTTGGCGTATCTGGTGGCCTGGAGCGTGATGAAAGCGCTGGTGCCACGCCACAAGGAAATTACTGACCTGTAAATAGAAGCGCCGGAGCGGGCACGCCGCTCCGGCCGCAAAGGTTCAGCGGTTACGCGTCACCCGCCACACGGTGTTGGCCAGGTCGTCGGCGATAATCAGTGCACCTTTAGGGTCCACCGTCACCCCCACCGGGCGCCCGCGCGTCTTGCCGTCATCGCCGCGAAAGCCGGTGGCGAAGTCAATCGGTTCGCCCGCCGGTTTACCGTTGCTGAAGGGCACAAAGATGACTTTGTAGCCCACCGGGTTTTCACGGTTCCAACTGCCGTGCTCGCCGACGAATACACCGTCGGCAAATTTCTCACCCATCTCGGGTATCGAAAAGTCCACGCCCAGCGCAGCGACGTGGGAGCCGAGGCTGTAATCGGGCTTGATCGCAGCCGCGACTTTCGCCGGGTTCTGCGGTTGCGCGCGGCTGTCGACATTCTGGCCCCAATAGCTGTAAGGCCAGCCATAAAACGCGCCTTCACGCACCGAGGTCAGGTAATCCGGCACCAGGTCGGGGCCGAGTTCATCGCGCTCGTTGACCACCGTCCACAGTTGCCCGGAACCCGGTTGAATGGTCAGCGCCGTCGGGTTGCGCAGGCCGGTAGCATAGGGCTTGTGCGCGCCGGTGGCGGCGTCGATCTGCCAGACCATGGCGCGGTCGATTTCGACTTCCATGCCGCGCTCGGTGACGTTGCTGTTGGAGCCAATGCCCACGTAAAGCTGGCGCCCATCCGCGCTCACGGCCAGCGACTTGGTCCAGTGGTGGTTGATCTGCGCCGGCAAGTCGGTGACTTTGGTCGGTGCACCGCTGGCTTTGGTCTGGCCGTCGGTATAGTCGAAGCGCACCAATGCATCCTGGTTGGCGACGTACAGTTTGCCGTCGGCAAATGCCAGGCCGTACGGCGCGTTGAGGTTCTCGGCGAACACGGTTTTCAACTCATACGTGCCGTCACCGTCGGCATCGCGCAGCAGGGTCAGGCGGTTGCCACCCTTGACCTTGGTGTTGCCTTCGGCCTTGATCACGCTGGCGATCACATCTTTGGGCTTGAGCTTGGCCGCGCTGCCGCCACGCCCTTCGGCGATCAGAATGTCGCCGTTGGGCAATACCAGGGTTTGGCGCGGAATGGCCAGGCCGGTGGCGATGGCGGTCACGCTGTAGCCTTCGGGCACCTTGGGTTTTTGCTCGCCCCACGGCGTCGGCTCGGCGATTTTCATGCTCGGCAGCAGGCTGCTTTGTTGCTCCGGCAATTTAGGGTCAGGCCCGCGAGCCTGGTTCTTGTCGCCTTCGCCACCACAGGCACTCAGCAACAGCGCAGCGCTGAGTAAGGTCAATGTGCTCGACGTTTTCATTTGGCACCTCCGCGCAGGCCAGTCCAGGTTGCCGCCAGTGTCAGCAGCGTGACGACGACTGACAGCACCAAGCCGGTCGGCATGGCGGCGTACGCGTCTTTGGCGTGTTGGAAGGCGTTAACCAGGCCGAGAATCCAGGTGGCCAACAGCAGCAAAAAATACACCACGGGTTGCCCCGACTTGCGTTCGGCACGCACCAGATTGACCAACGCAAACAGCAGCGCAAATCCACAGAACACCAACGCACCGGCAATCAGCCAAGAGGCAAAGTTAGCCCACTGAATCTGGAAAGTCTGGGTATAGGCGATGTCGCTGATCAGGGCACCGAGAAACAGCGGCACGGTACCGGCCAGCAAGGTCGCGTGCAGCGGACCCGGCGTTGAGGTTTGGTAGACGGGAAGGGTGGTCATGGGATGGCAACTCCTTGTTTATACAACGCCCCTGGGGTTGGGGCAGCGCATAGGAAAGGAGCGCAGCGTTTGAAAGAAAGTTCACCGTGGTTACGTATCGAAATGTGTTTCGTACCAACCGGCGTACGGCGTGTTAGCCACCTGGCGGCGGTTGAAGTCCGGGCTGCCGTCGTCCCACCACACCGGGCCTCGTTCGCCCAATGCAACCTTGGCGGCCTGCACGCGGCGCCGCGCATCCTTCAACGCGCTCGCGTCGCTTGAGGCTTTGGCGGCTTTGACCGAGCGGCGCGCGTCCATCAATTCGTTAACCCAGTGCTGGCGCAGGCTTTCTTCCAGTGCGGGGTTGGTCGCGCGCCATAGCTGGCCCTTGACCACGAAGTAACGGCCATCCGGCGTGTTAATCATGGTGCCAACGGGCCACGCGTAACACGCCCCACAGCATTGAAATCATAATCGCCATCCACCCGGCAAACAGGCTGAAAAGTGTCATTGCAAGGTTCATCACGGCCTCCGTAGCGTCATCGGCTTGCTGCTGTCCTTATAGGTGACCGCCGCTGAAAAGCAGGATTCAACTTAATTGATGGCCAGGCTCAGCCAGTGAGCTTAGGGCGCAGCTGCACACCGAAAGGCTTGTTCATGCGCATTGGCAGCGTCGCAGGGCGTGAAAAAATGCCATCCTTGATAGCCCCCAATAAGGAACTGCCCTATGCCAACCCTGCATCTGCTGTGCGGCAAGATCGCCTCCGGCAAATCCACGCTCGCTAAGGCCCTCGCGACCCAACACGACGCTATTCTGCTCAGCGAAGACGCATGGCTTGCAACGCTGTATCCCGCTGAAATCGCGTGTATTGCAGATTACCTGCGCTGCGCCCAGCGTGTTCGCGGGGTGCTTGGGCCACTGGTGACTAATCTTTTGCAGGCGGGTGTCACCGTAGTGCTGGACTTTCCGGCCAATACCCTGGCAAACCGCGAATGGCTGCTCAGCTTGGCGCAAACGGCTCAAGTGCCGCATTGCTTGCATTACCTCGAACTGGATGACGCTACTTGCCGCGCTCGGCTACATGCCCGCAATGCATTCGGTGAGCATGATTTTGCCGCCACCGACGCTGAGTTTGACCTGATCACTCGCCACTTCTGTGTGCCAAGTGCGTCGGAAGGTTTGGTAATTGAGGTCCACCACCCATGAGCGCACTAAAACCGACAGGCGTTGATGCAGAGGGCTTTGTGCTCAGCGTCGCCGCTATTGCCCTGCAACCCGAGTTCGAGCCACTGCTGGCGGACGTGTGCGCAACCCTGTCGCAGGCGGTGCTGGGGCTGGACGGCATTTATGTGTATGGCAGTGTCGCGAGAGGCGAGGCCAGCCAAGGTGACTCGGACCTTGACCTCACGCTGGTACTGCGCGAGCCGCCGGGTGCGCAGGTGCTTGAACAATTGGAAGGGCTGCGGCAGGCACTGGAAAAACGCCACCCGCTGGTGACCAAAATCGACTTCGATATCGGCCACCGCTCGCAGGTGCTGGCGCCCGAGCATAAAAACAAATGGGGCTTTTGGCTCAAGCATCATTGCCGTTGTGTGTGGGGTGATGACCTGTCCCGGCACTTTGAGTGGTTTCGGCCCTCGCGCGAAATCGCGCTGGCGATCAATGATGACGTTGAACAAGTGTTAAACGCTTACCCTGCGCGCATAGGCGACGCAGGCAGCGTGCCGGAGCGCCTTCGCCTGCAACGCGAAGCGGCGCGCAGGTTGATTCGAGCGACGCAACTACTGCGCCCGGAGGACGCGTTGAGCTGGCCGCACACGCTCGAAGAGCACGTCGCGCTGTTCGTCCAGCACTGCCCGACGATGCGCGTGCAGGTCGCGTACTTTCTGTTTGAGGCGCGCAACCCGAGCGCCGAGGGCGAAGCATTTTGCACGCGGTTGCAGACCTTTCTGAGCTGGCTGCTGGCCGCGCGCTGATCAGCGCCCACTCAGTACACATCACGCAGGTAACGTTTTTGCTCGCTCAACTGGCGCCAGTAATCCACGGCGCCTTCGCCGTCGAGCCCGCCGTGCGCCTGTGCGACCTGGCGCAGCGCGTGGTCGACATCCTTGGCCATGTGGCTGGCGTCGCCGCAGATGTAGACTTTTGCGCCGTCCTGCAGCCAGCGCCATAGCTCGGCGCCCTGTTC
The DNA here is from genome assembly GCF_002723595.1 of Pseudomonas sp. ICMP 460. Taxonomy (NCBI): domain Bacteria; kingdom Pseudomonadati; phylum Pseudomonadota; class Gammaproteobacteria; order Pseudomonadales; family Pseudomonadaceae; genus Pseudomonas; species Pseudomonas sp. ICMP 460. Next base: position 82,748 of record NZ_LKBR01000011.1, on the reverse strand, counting down.
GGCGATGCGGTCTTGCACGTAGATTTTTTGCGCCTGGTCGCGCGAAAAGGCGAGGCTCAGGTGCGTCAGCAGGCCGTCGCGCTGCATGCCTTGCAGTTCATCCTGGTAGTAAAAGTCGCTGGCGGCGTGCTGTTCGCCAAAAAACAGCCAATTCCGCCCCTGATGGCCTTGCGCGCGGCGCTCCTGCAAAAAAGCCCGGAACGGTGCCACGCCGGTGCCGGGGCCGATCATGATCATCGGCACGCTACCGTCGCCGGGCGTGCGAAAGTGTTTGGCCGGTTGCACGAATATTGGCACTTCGCAGTCGCTTGCACGGTCGGCCAAAAAGGTCGACGACACGCCTTTGCGCTTGCCGTAGCGCACGGCCGCCACGGTCAGGTGGACTTCCTGCGGGTAGGCTTTGGCGCTGGAAGCAATCGAATACAGGCGCGGTTGCAGGCGCTTGAGGGTGCCGAGCAGTTCGTTGGCCGAGCAATCGATAGGGTATTGCTGCAACACATCGGTCAGTTGCCGGCCCCACAGCCAGTCTTTCAGTTCGGCTTTATGCTCGGGGTCAAGCAGTTGCTTAAGGCCCGGGTTGCTGCTGCGCTCGGCGATAAACGCCAGGGTGTCGCTGCTCGGCCGGGCGATTTCGAAGCGCTGCGTCAGTGCCTGGTGCAGCGGCACATCGCCGAAGGTGTCGATGTTCACGCAGGTGGCCGCATCCAGGCGGGTCAGGTCGAGCAGTTCGCTGACCAGCTCCGGGCAGTTGCGCGGCATCACGCCCAGTGCATCACCGGCTTCATAGCTGATGCCGGAGTCGGCCAGGTCCAGCGCGAACTGGCGGGTTTCCTTGTGCGAACTCTGCGAGTTCAGGTGCCGGTTGAGCAGCAGGCGTGACCCATGCAACTTGGTTTTGCCAGCGGGCGTGGCTGGCGCTGCGGGGGTTATGGGCGCTATTGGCTTGGCCGGGTGCAGCGACTCCAGGAACTGTGCCAGCCAGGCATCCGCGCGTTCTTCGAATTCGGTGTCGCAGTCGACGCGTTCCAGCAGGCGGGTGGCGCCCAGTTCCAACAGGCGCTGATCAAGTTGTTTACCGTGTTTGCAGAATTGGTCGTAATTCGGATCGCCCAAGGCCAGCACCGCAAAGCGCAGCGATTCCAGGCGCGTGTCGACGCTGTTGAGGCCGTGCCAGAAACTTTCGCCATTGTCGGGCGGGTCGCCATCGCCGAAGGTGCTGCTGATCAGCGCCAGGTTTTGCGTGCTCGCCAACTTGCTCGCGGGGAAGTCCGCCATGGCGCTCAACTCCACCGCAATGCCGCCCTCGCGCAAACGCTTGGCAAAGCGCTCGGCGAGGGTTTCGGCATTACCGGTTTGCGACGCCCATAACAGCGTGACTGCCGGGGAGGACGCCGACGCCACGGCATCGACCGCCGCGCCTGCCTGCGTGCGGCTGAACAAGCCGCCGAGCAAACCGTCCAGCCACAGCCGCGAATCCTTGGCCAGCGGCGCATTCGCCGGCATCACCGGCACGCCGACGGCCTGGCGCCCGGCACTCGATTGCAGGCCACTCAAGAAACCCGCGAGGTAGGTGCGTTCGCTGTCGCTCAGTGGTGGCGGCGCAAGGTTACGGATGCCGGCGAGGTCGGCGAAGGCGTCGAGTCGCGACATGGCGAGGTCCTCTGCTACAGGGGCTAGGTCATTGGCAACGGCGGCCGGCGCGTGCAAAAACTGATGCTCGATCAACTCGACGCGGGTCAGCGCCACGGCACAAAACTTGAACTCGGGCTGCAGCGAAATCGGGTCGACGGCATCGTTGGTCACCGCGTTGATCGCCAGGTGTTCGCCAAACACATCGTTCCAGTGAAACGGCGCAAAACAGTTGCCGGGGCGCACCCGGTCAGTGACCACCGCGGGCAGCACCGCACGCCCGCGCTGTGAGCGCACTTCCACCGAGTCTTTAGGCTTGATGCCCAGGCTTGCGGCGTCTTCGGGGTGCAGTTCAACGAACGGGCCGGGGTTGAGTTTGTTCAGGGTGGCGACCTTGCCGGTCTTGGTCAGCGTGTGCCACTGGTGTTGCAAACGGCCGGTGTTGAGGACAAACGGGAAGGCCGCGTCGGGCATCTCGGCGGGCGGCAGGTGTGGGCGCGCGAGGAACTGGCCTTTGCCGCTGTCGGTGGCGAAGGTGAGCGTGCCCTCATTCAAATAGCGGATCGGGTTGCGGTCTGCGCCATCGGCTGTCGCGCAGGGCCATTGCAACGGGGTTTCGCGCAGGCGTTGGTGGCTTGCGCCGCGAATGTCATAGCCAGTCTTGGGGTTCCAGGCGCGTTTGATTTCGTCAAACACCTCCGCGGCATGCGCATAGGTGAAGGCCTCGGCAAAGCCCATCTCGCACGCGACCCTGGCGATGATTTGCCAGTCGGGCAAGCTCTCGCCGGGCGCGTCGACGGCTTTTTGCATCAGCGTGAGGTTGCGCTCGGAGTTGATCATCACGCCTTCGGCCTCGGCCCACAGCGCGCCGGGTAGCAGGATATCGGCGTAGCGGTTGGTCTCGGTGTCGAGGTAGGCATCCTGGGTGATCACCAGTTCGGCGGCTTGCAAGCCTTCGATCACCTTGCGGCGGTTCGGCGCGCTGGCGACCGGGTTGGTGCAGATAACCCAGCAGGCTTTGATCCGCCCGCTGATCATCTGCTCGAACATCGCCACCGTACCGCCACCGGCCTGGCGCGGCAGGCTGCCTGCGGGGATGTGCCAGAGGTCTTCGATAAACGCGCGGTCGGCCTCGACCAGCACCGAGCGCTGGCCCGGCAGGCCGGGGCCCATGTAGCCCATTTCGCGGCCGCCCATCGCGTTCGGTTGGCCGGTGAGCGAAAACGGCCCGCTGCCCGGTCGGCAAATCGCGCCGGTGGCCAAGTGCAAATTGCACAGCGCGTTGGTGTTCCAGGTGCCATGCGTGCTTTGGTTGAGGCCCATGGTCCAGCAACTCATCCACTCGGCGGCCTCGCCGATCCACTCGGCGGCTTGGCGGATGTCGGCTTCGGCGAGGCCGGTGATCTCGGCGACGCGGTGCGGCGGGTAGTCCTCCAGGAATCCCGGCATCGCCTCCCAACCTTGGGTGAAGGCCGCGATAAACGCGGGGTCGGTGTGGCCGTTTTTTACCAGCAGGTGCAGCAGGCCGTTGAGCAACGCGAGGTCGGTGCCGGGCTCAATCTGCAGGAACAGGTGGGCCTTGTCTGCGGTGGCGCTGCGCCGTGGGTCGACCACGATCAGCTTAGCCCCGGCCTTGACGCGGTCCATCATGCGCAGAAACAAAATCGGGTGACAGTCGGCCATGTTGGCGCCGATCACGAAGAACAGGTCGGCGCGGTCGAAATCTTCATACGAGCCCGGTGGCCCGTCGGAACCCAGCGACAGTTTGTAGCCGCTGCCGGCGCTGGCCATGCACAGGCGGGAGTTGGATTCGAGGTTGGCGGTGCGCACAAAGCCCTTGGCCAGTTTGTTGATCAGGTACTGCGCTTCCAGCGACATTTGCCCGGACACGTAAAAGGCCAGCGCGTCTGGGCCATGCGTGTCGAGCAGGCTGCGCAACCGGCTGGCGGTTTCGCTGATCGCCTTGTCCATGCCGATGCGCACCGGGTCGTGGTCGCGCGCCTGGCGCACATACGCGCTGGCCATGCGCCCGGACTCGGCGATGGCCTGCCCGCAGGTGGTGCCTTTGGTGCACAGGCGGCCGAAGTTGGTGGGGTGGGCCTTGTCGCCAGTCACCTTGACCACTGTATTGTTCTCGACCTGCATGACGATGCCGCAGCCCACGCCACAATAAGGACACACGCTGCGTACGCTCTGGTTTGCCATCCGTAACCCTCGAAAACTTTTGCTGCCCGCAAACAAAAAGCGCCCTGCAACCCTCCGTTAAAAACGGGAGTTGCACGGCGCCTTTGTCGTGAATGGGCAATCAGCGTTGACTGCTCTGTGGAGTGTTCCTAGCAAGTCACGCGCCAGGTTTTCAATCGGGCTTGTGTGGCGAGCAAGCCCGCTCGCCACAACAGCCGCGCTGCCTACAGTTAGGGTTGAAAATGCACTTTTATGACGCGAGGCGCACCAGTTGGAGGCGCCAAAACACGCATCCGCTGCTTGCAGGCCCGCTTGCAGCCCGTGCCACAGGCGCCCGCGGCGGATTGGCACGGCGCCTGCAAGCTCAGCTTCAACCCACCTCGGTCAACGATGATCGACAGGCCATACAGGTCATGGGCAATAACGGAAGGACCGGCGAAGTCGCCCGATCCGAACCCGTATAAGAACAGGCAAAGACGCCTGGAACCGTAAGGTTTCAGGCGTTTTTTTTTGCTTTTTTAAACCGTGATGAGCTTTGTCGGGTGCTTTCCATGAATTCCACTATCGCCAGTCTGAAACCGCAGAAAACCCTGATTGTCGTCGGCAATGGCATGGTCGGCCATCATTGTGTGGCGCAACTGATCGAGCGCGGCGCGCTGGACCACTACCGCTTGCACGTGTTCAGCGAGGAGCCGATGCGCGCCTATGACCGCGTGCATCTTTCCGAATACTTCACCGGGCGTGATGCCGAGTCGCTGGCGCTGTCCGACGCGTCGCTGTACCACACGCCGGGTGTGACCTTGCATTTGGGCGTGCCGGTGCTGGAAATCGACCGCGCCCGTTGCGAGGTGATTACCGCGCAAGGGTGTGTGGCCTACGACAAGTTGGTGCTGGCCACCGGTTCTTACCCGTTTGTGCCGCCGATTGAAGGCGCTGAAGGCGACTCGCGGCTGGTGTACCGCACCCTCGAAGACCTAGACGCGATTCGCGCGGCAGCCGCCAATGCGCGGCGCGGCGTGGTGGTGGGTGGCGGGTTGCTCGGTCTGGAAGCCGCCAACGCCCTGAAAAGCCTTGGCCTGGAAGCACATGTGGTGGAGTTCGCGCCGCGCTTGATGCCGGTGCAACTGGATGATTTTGGCGGGCTGGCGCTCAAGGCTCAGATCGAACGGCTGGGCGTCGGTGTGCACTTGTCCCGCGCCACGCAGTCGATCAGCGCGGGCGAGGCGTATCGCTACCGCATGAACTTTGCGAATGACGAATTCCTCGAAACCGACCTGATCGTGTTCTCAGCCGGTATCCGTGCCCAAGATGCGCTGGCGCGTCAGGCCGCGCTGGAGATTGGCCCGCGCGGCGGCGTGGTGATCAACGATGAATGCCAAAGCTGCGACCCGAACATCTACGCGATTGGCGAATGCGCCTCGTGGAACGGCAGTTTGTTCGGCCTGGTTGCGCCGGGTTACCAGATGGCCCGCGGGGTTGCCGCGCTGTTGTGCGAGCAGGCTACCGAGCCGTTTGTGGGCGCTGACATGTCGACCAAACTCAAACTGCTCGGCGTCGACGTCGGCTCGATCGGCGACGCGCATGCGCACACGCCGGGTGCGCGCAGCTACCAATTCATCGACGAAGCCAGCGCCAGCTATCGACGCCTGGTGGTGGACGCGAGCGGCAAGCACGTGATCGGCGCGGTGCTGGTCGGCGACAACAGTTACTACGACACCCTGCTGCAATACATGCAAAACCGTATCGCGTTGCCGTCCGAACCGGCCAGCCTGATCTTGCCATCGTCCACTGGCGCGCCGACCCTCGGTCCGGGCGCCTTGCCGCAAGCAGCCACCGTGTGCTCGTGCCACAACGTGACCAAGGGTTCGATTTGCTCGGCGATTGACGGCGGCTGCAGCGACCTCGGCCTGCTCAAGTCGCAGACCAAGGCCGGCACCGGTTGCGGCGGCTGCGCCGGGTTGCTTAAACAGGTGTTCGAGCATGAACTGATTGCGCGCGGCGTCAGCGTCGACAAAAGCCTGTGCGAACACTTCGCCTATACGCGTCAGGAACTGTATGCGCTGGTGCGCGTGGAAGGCGTGATCACCTTCGAAGAACTGCTGGCCAAACACGGCCGTGGCCACACCGGTTGTGACGTGTGCAAGCCAGCGGTGGGCTCGATTTTGGCCTCGTGCTGGAACCAGCCGATCATGGACGCATCCCTCGTGCCGTTGCAGGACACCAACGACACCTTCATGGCGAATATGCAGAAGAACGGCACCTATTCGGTGGTGCCGCGTATTCCAGGCGGTGAAATCTCTGCGGATAAACTCATCGCAATCGGCGAAGTCGCAAAAAAATACGACCTTTACACCAAGATCACCGGCGGCCAGCGCATCGACCTGTTCGGCGCGCAACTGCATGAGCTGCCGGAGATCTGGGCCGAGCTGATCGCCGCCGGGTTTGAAACCGGGCATGCCTATGGCAAGTCCACGCGTACGGTAAAGTCGTGCGTGGGCAGCACCTGGTGCCGCTACGGCGTGCAGGACAGCGTGAAAATGGCCTTGCTCATCGAGGACCGTTACAAGGGCCTGCGCTCGCCGCACAAACTCAAGTTTGCGGTGTCCGGCTGCACCCGCGAGTGCGCCGAAGCGCAGAGCAAAGACGTCGGCGTGATCGCCACCGAGAAGGGCTGGAACCTTTACATCGCGGGCAACGGCGGCATGCGCCCGCGCCATGCCGAGCTGTTCGCCACCGACCTCGACGATGCCACGCTGATCCAGTACATCGACCGTTTCCTGATGTTCTACATTCGCACTGCCGACAAATTGCAGCGCACCTCGGTATGGCGCGAAAGCCTCGACGGCGGCCTCGACTTCCTCAAAGACGTGATATTGCACGACAGCCTCGGGCTGGGCGCCGAGCTTGAAGCGCAGATGCAACTGGTGGTCGACCGCTATGAATGCGAGTGGGCCAACGCCCTCAAAGACCCGGAAAAACTCAAGCGCTTCCGCACCTTCGTCAACGACAAACGCCCCGACCCGGACATTCATTTTGTCCAGGAACGTGGCCAGCGCCGCCCGATCATGGCGAGCGAACTGAACCTGATTCCCGTCATCGAGGAGATTGCCTGATGAGTTCATCCAACATTCAGCCCAACCTGGCTAAGTGGAAAAGCGTGTGCACTGAGCAAGACCTGGTGAGCAACTCCGGCGTAGTGGTGTGGCTCGACGGCGCGCAGGTGGCGCTGTTTTACTTGCCGGGCGCGCAAGACCAGCGCCTGTACGCCATCGACAACCATGACCCGGAGTCCGGGGCGAACGTGATCGGTCGCGGGCTGGTCGGCAGCATCAAGGGTGACTTGGTGGTGGCGGCGCCGATCTACAAGCAGCATTATCGCTTGCACGACGGCCAATGCCTGGAGGCGCCGGATCAGCGCCTGCGCGTGTGGCCGGTGCGGTTGAACGCCGGGCTGGTGGAGTTGGGCGTGGACTGAGTGTGGCAGCGCCCCCTGATTGGTTAGCTCAGGCACGCTTTTGTGGGAGCGGGCTTGCTCGCGATTGCCGTGTGTCAGTTGAAAAATACTTATCTGACACACGGCAATCGCGAGCAAGCCCGCTCCCACAGTTGACCGAGTTCGGCTTGGGGGATAGGGCCGGCTTTCAGGCCGCCTGCTTTTGCTCCTGGAAGCGCCCCGTTAAACCACGATGGGCTCGGCCCAGGGTTTGGCGATTTAACCCGCGATTGCGTTTAACTCGGCCATTACTTCGTCGGTCAATTGCAGTTCGCCCACCGCAAGATTTTCACGCAAATGACCCACCGATGAGGTGCCGGGAATCAACAGGATATTGGGTGAGCGCCGCAACAACCAGGCCAGCGCCAGTTGCTTGGGCGTCACCCCGAGTCGCTGCGCAACGCTGGACAGCGTCGATGATTGAACCGGGGTAAACCCGCCCAGTGGGAAGAACGGTACATAGGCAATGCCTTGCTCGGCCAGTTCGTCGATCAACGCGTTATCGTGCTGATGGGCGATGTTGTAGAGGTTCTGTACGCACACAAACTTAACCACTGCACGGGCCTCGGCCACTTGGGTCGGCGTGACGTTGCTGAGGCCGATATGGCGCACCAGGCCCTGTTGTTGCAACTGTGAGAGCACCTCCAGTGAGGCGGCGATTGAGCCTTCAGCCGTGCCCATCATGCTGTGCGCCGCGCGAAAGTTGACCACGTCCAGCACGTCCAGCCCCAGGTTGCGCAAGTTGTCGTGCACGGCCTGTGTCAGTTCTTGTTTTGACGCAGCGGCCAGCCATCCACCTTCGTTGTCGCGGCGGGCGCCGATTTTGGTGACAAGGGCGAGGTCGTCCCGATAAGGGTGCAGCGCTTCGCGAATCAGTTGATTGGTGACATGCGGCCCATAGAAATCACTGGTGTCGATATGATTAACGCCGGCTGCGACCGCCTCACGCAGCACGGCCAGCGCCGCATCGCGATCTTTGGGCGGGCCGAACACACCGGGGCCCGCCAGCTGCATCGCGCCGTAGCCAATGCGGTTGACCTGGCGGTCGCCGAGGGTGAATGTGCCGCTGTTTGCCAAGTTGTTCATTACCGTTGCCCTTGCTTCGACTAAGTAAGCGTCTAATATGAAGGATCCTTCATTTTTTGGAATTCGCATTCCGTGAGCACCCCCAAAGCCTCCTTGAAGCCAAGAAAATCGGCGGTTCAGGCGCGCTCAGTCGCTACCGTTGAGGCGTTGCACACGGCAACCCTTCAGGTTTTAACCCAGCAGGGCTTGATCCGCTGCACCACCACGCGGGTGGCCGAGCGGGCTGGCATGTCGGTGGGCAGTCTCTATCAGTACTACCCGAACCGCGATGCACTGTTGGCCGCGGTGCTGGAGAACCACCTGTCGTGGGTGGCTGAGGCGGTCGAGTTGGCGTGCAGCCGCCATCAACACTTGCCCGTGGCGGACATGGCGTCGGGGTTGGTCAGTGCGTTGCTGGTTGCCAAATTGCGTAACAAGGGCGCTTCCAAGGCGTTGTATGCCATCGCGAGCGAGCGCGGCGGCGCCGAGCTGATGGCCCTGATCTACACGCGGATGGTGACGGCGATTGCGGGCATGTTGCGCACCGCAACGGATGCGTATTTTGCCGAGCCGGTGCTGACGGCTGGCATGTCCCTCAGTGCTATTCTCGGGCCGGTGCGAATCGTGCTCGAAGGCAATGCGTCGCCTGCGCTCGAAGCGGGGCTTGAACAGCAGACTACCTTGTTGTTGAAGTCCTATCTGCAAGCGCACCACCCGCCCACTTCAAGCAAGGAATAGCGCCATGCGCGAGCGAAAGGCCGCACGTTTACTGGTCATAAACCCTGCGGGCGAAGTGCTGTTGTTCAGGTTCGTGCACACAACCGGCGCGCTGGCCGGCGACGATTACTGGGCCACGCCCGGCGGTGGCGTTGAACCGGGTGAAACCTTCCAGGCTGCGGCCCTGCGTGAGCTGCGCGAAGAAACCGGCATAGTGCTCAGCGCCGTTCAAGCGCCTGTCGCGGATCGCAGGGTTTCGCTGATGCTGCCCAGCGGTGAAACGGTGCTGGCGGTTGAGCAGTACTTTGTTGTTCATGTGCAAAACCAGACGCTGTCCCGAGCCGAATGGACGGAGCAAGAGACCCAGGTGATGGCCGATCATCACTGGTGGTCTGCTCAGGCGCTGCGTTCGACTAACGCAACGGTATGGCCGCAAGGTTTGGTCGACATGCTGGTGAGCGCGAACGTGTTTGAAGCCGTGACTTAGCCACTCGTCAGGATGTGGGCGGTATCAATCACCCTGGCGTAGTCCATCGCCAGGTTACTCAGTGACAGGGCGTGCACATCCTCCGCCGGCCAGACACGCCCCGATAAATCGGTTTGATCAAACGTATAACAAGCATCCGCCGCCACTATTACATCAAAACCGAGGTTGCCGCCTGAGCGCGCCGTGGCTTCAACCGAGTTGTTGGTGATCACCCCAACGATCACCAACTGCTTGATCGAGCGCGCGTGCAGCCAACGCTCCAGGCCCGTGGCCGTGAACGCATCCGGAACGTTTTTTTCCAGCACATGCTCGTGTTTCAGGGGCTGTAACTCCTCCTGAAACTCGCAGCCAGGTTGGCCAGGCCAAAACACCGAATCGGGCGAGCGCGACATATGCCGCACATGAATAACCGGGCGCTTGGCGTGTCGCCACGCGCTCAAAAGCGCCTGTATCTGCGACTCCGCGTTCGGGTTGTTGCGCCGCCCGAGCTGTGGGTGGTGCATGCCCTGTTGCATGTCGATGATCACCAGTGCTGCGTTCGTATCCAGCGGCTGCATAGCGCCTCCCTTTGCTGACAAAGCCGCCAACATAGCAGTGGCGCGCGAGCATTTCACCTTGGGTGCGAGAGCGACTCGGTTGAAGCCTGTTAAAGCCTGGCAGTGGCCGGGTTACGCCCGTCAACAGCGGCACCGATCGGCGGTCGCTCTGGAAAACCCTGAAACTTCCCGCTGAAAAACCTCATAATGACGGCCATTTTTGTTTAGCTCGTTATTCTGGTGTGCCCGCATGGAAATTAAGGTCAACTTTCTCGACAACCTTCGGCTTGAAGCCAAGTTCGATGACTTCACGGTAATTGCCGACCAACCGATTCGCTACAAGGGCGATGGTTCGGCACCGGGGCCATTCGATTACTTCCTGGCTTCGTCGGCGTTGTGCGCGGCGTACTTTGTGAAGTTGTACTGCGCGACGCGCGATATTCCCACCGAGAATATTCGCCTGTCGCAGAACAATATTGTCGACCCGGAAAACCGTTACAACCAGATCTTCAAGATTCAGGTGGAGTTGCCAGCGGATATCTCCGACAAGGACCGCCAAGGCATCCTGCGTTCCATCGACCGTTGCACCGTAAAAAAAGTGGTGCAGGCCGGGCCTGAGTTTGTGATTGAGCAAGTCGACAACCTCGATGCCGATGCCCAGGCGTTGTTGATGCCAAGCACCAGCACCGAGGCGGGCACCTACATTGCGGGCAAGGACCTGCCGCTGGAGCAGACCATCGCCAACATGTCGGGCATCCTCGCGGGCCTGGGCATGAAGATTGAAATCGCCTCGTGGCGCAATATCGTGCCCAACGTGTGGTCGCTGCATATCCGCGATGCACACTCGCCGATGTGTTTTACCAACGGCAAGGGCGCGACCAAGGAAGGCGCGCTGGCGTCGGCCTTGGGCGAGTTTATCGAGCGGCTTAATTGCAACTTCTTCTACAACGATCAGTTTTGGGGTGAGGAACTGGCCAATGCGCCTTTCGTGCACTACCCGGATGAGCGCTGGTTCCAGCCGGGCCGCAACGATGCGCTGCCGACGGAAATCCTCGACGCCTATTGCCTGAAAATCTACAACCGCGACGGCGAACTGCGCGGCTCGCACCTGTACGACACCAACTCCGGCAATGAAGCGCGCGGCATTGTTTCGCTGCCGTTTGTGCGCCAGTCCGACGGCGAGGTGGTGTACTTTCCGTCAAACCTGATCGAAAACCTTTACCTCAGCAACGGCATGAGCGCCGGTAACACGCTGGCCGAAGCGCAGGTACAGTGCCTGTCGGAGATTTTCGAGCGGGCGGTTAAACGCGAGATCATCGAAGGCGAATTTGCGCTGCCGGATGTTCCCGCCGAGGTGCTGGCCAAGTACCCGGGGATTCTGGCCGGCATTCAAGGCCTGGAAGCCCAAGGGTTCCCGGTGCTGGTCAAGGATGCATCGTTGGGGGGTGAATTCCCGGTGATGTGCGTGACCTTGATGAACCCGCGCACCGGCGGCGTATTTGCCTCATTCGGCGCGCACCCAAGCCTGGAAGTCGCGCTGGAACGCAGCCTGACTGAATTGCTGCAGGGCCGCAGTTTTGAAGGTTTGAACGATTTGCCGCAACCGACCTTTGAAGGCCACGCGGTGACGGAGCCGAACAATTTCGTCGAGCACTTTATCGATTCCAGCGGCGTGGTGTCGTGGCGCTTCTTCAGCGCCCAGTCGGAGTATGAATTCGTCGAGTGGGATTTCTCTGGCGAGGGTGAAGACTCCAACGCCCAAGAAGCCGCGACGCTGTTCGGTATTCTCCAAGGCATGGGCAAAGAGTCCTACATGGCGGTGTACGAACACCTCGGCGCAACCGCCTGCCGCATTCTGGTGCCGGACTACTCGGAAATCTATCCGGTGGACGACCTGATCTGGGATAACACCAACAAGGCCTTGTTCTTCCGCGCCGACATTCTCAACCTGCACAGCCTCAGCGACGACGACCTTAAAGCCTTGGCTGAGCGCCTGGTAGAAAGCGAGCTGGACGACTACACCGACATCACCACCTTGATCGGCATCGAGTTCGACGACAACACCGCATGGGGTCAACTGACCATCCTGGAGTTGAAGCTACTGATCTACCTCGCGTTGCAGCAGTACGAAGAAGCCAAGGAATGCGTGGAAATGTTCCTGCAGTACAACGACAACACCGCCGAGCGCGGCCTGTTTTACCAAGCGGTGAACGCGGTGTTGGAGATGCAGTTGGACGAGGACCTGGAGTTGGCCGATTACGAGGCCAACTTCCGCCGGATGTTTGGTGATGAGCGCATGGATGCGGTGATCGGTTCGGTCAACGGCAGCGTGCGGTTTTACGGGCTGACGCCGACCAGCACGCAGCTGGAAGGCTTGGACCGGCATTTGCGCCTGATCGACAGCTATAAAAAGCTGCATGCGGCACGTGCGAATGTGAAGACTGGCTGACACGCTTGGTGTGGCAAGCAGCCTTGCGTGGAGAGCGGGCTCCTTGTGGCGAGCGGGCTTGCTGTGGCGAGCGGGCTTGCTCGCGTTGGGCTGCATAGCAGCCCCTGTCATGAAGAATGCAATGCTTCAGGCACTCCTCAGCGCCTGGTTTTGGGGCTGCTGCGCACCCCCGCGCGAGCAAGCCCGCTCGCCACAACAAGCGGGCTCGCCACAGTAGCCTAGGCGAAGGTAGGTTAAATCTTCGCCAGCGCCTGGGCCAGATCGGCCCTCAGGTCTTCCACATCTTCAACCCCCACCGACAACCGCACCAGCCCATCGCCAATGCCTAGCTGCGCGCGGGTCGCCGCCGGGATGCTCGCATGCGTCATGATCGCCGGGTGTTCGATCAGGCTTTCTACACCGCCAAGGCTTTCGGCAAGGGCAAAAACCTTCACGTTTTCCAAAAAGCGCGTAGCGCCCGCGAGGTCGCTGTTCAAATCCACCGAAATCATCCCGCCGAACCCATGCATCTGCCGACGTGCGAGTTCGTGCTGAGGGTGCGATGCCAAGCCAGGGTAGTAAACGCGCGACACTTGCGGCTGTTGTTCCAGCCAGGTGGCCAAATCCAGCGCATTGCTGCAATGGCGCTCCATGCGCAGCGCCAGAGTTTTCACGCCGCGCAGGGTCAGGAAGGCATCGAAGGGGCCGGCGATGGCACCTACGGAGTTTTGCAGAAAGCCCAGCCGCTCGGCCAATTCCGGGTTGTGGCCGACGATCGCGATGCCGCCGATCACGTCGGAGTGGCCATTGAGGTATTTGGTGGTGGAGTGCACCACGATGTCGAAGCCCAGCTCCAGCGGGCGCTGGATCCATGGGCTGGCGAAAGTGTTGTCGGCCACGCAGATGATGCCGCGGTCGCGGCAGATGCGCGCAATTGCGCTGAGGTCGGTCAGGCTCAGCAGCGGGTTGCTCGGGGTTTCGACCCAGACCATGCGCGTATCGGCCTGCAATGACGCTTCAAACGCCGACACGTCGCTGAGGTCGACAAAGCTGAACCGGTGCCCGGCACTGCGTTGGCGCACCTTGTCGAACAGGCGGAAGGTGCCGCCGTACAGGTCGTTGCCGGAGACGATGTGCGAGCCGGCATCGAGCAATTCCAGCACCGTGGAAATCGCCGCCAACCCGGAGGCGAAGGCAAACGCCTGGCTGCCACCTTCAAGGTCGGCGACGCAGCGCTCCAGGGCAAACCGTGTCGGGTTATGCGAGCGCCCATAGTCGAAGCCCTTGTGTACGCCGGGGCTTTCTTGCAGGTAGGTGGAGTTGGCGTAGATCGGCGGCATCAAGGCGCCCGTGGTCGGGTCGGGTGACTGCCCGGCGTGAATCACGCGGGTGGCAAACGCAGTTTTATCGGGCTGACTCATGCAAGGGATCTCCGTAGGTGGTTGAGCAGGTCGACACGCGTGATCAGGCCATGAAAGCCCGACGCGTCGGCGATGATCGCGACCAGGCCGCGATCCAGTTCTGCCTGCAATTGGCCGAGGCTGGCGCTGGGGGCCAGGGTGTGCACGGTGCCAGTCATGGCACTCGCGACGGTCATGGAAAAGTGCTCGGCGTCGGTGTGCAACCCCAACAAAATGTCGGATTCGTCGATTACGCCGACCAGTGTCTGGCCATCCACCAACACCGGCAGTTGCGAAACATCGGCCAGGCGCATGCGCTGGAAGGCCATGAGCAAGGTGTCGTCGGGGCTCACACTGATCACGCGGCCGTCTTCGAAGCGGCGGGCGATCAAGTCGCGCAGGTCGCCGTAATGCTTGTAGTGCAGCAGGCCCGCGTCGTTCATCCACTGGTCGTTGTAGACCTTCGACAGGTAGCGTGTGCCGGTGTCGCAGACGAAGGTGACCACGCGTTTCGGCTCGGTTTGCTCGCGGCAATAGCGCAGGGCGGCGGCGAGCAGGGTGCCGGTGGACGAGCCACCCAGAATGCCTTCGGCTTTGAGCAGTTGGCGGGCGTGGTCGAAGCTTTCTTCATCGCTGATGGAATAGGCGTGGCGCACGCTGGAGAGGTCGGCAATCGAGGGGATAAAGTCCTCGCCGATACCTTCCACGGCCCACGAGCCCGGCGTTTCAATCTTGCCGCTGCGGCTGTATTCAGCCATCACCGAACCCACCGGGTCGGCCAGCACCATGGCCAGTTCCGGCTGCACCCGCTTGAAAAAGCGCGTCAGGCCGGTGAGGGTGCCCGCAGAACCGACGCCCACCACTATCGCGTCCAGGTCATGCTGGGTTTGCGCCCATATTTCCGGCGCGGTGCTGGTTTCATGCGCCAGCGGGTTGGCCGGGTTGTTGAACTGGTCGGCGAAAAACGAGCCCGGAATATCTTTGGCCAGCCGCGCTGCCACGTCCTGGTAATACTCGGGGTGGCCCTTGCCGACGTCCGAGCGGGTGATGTGCACCTCGGCGCCCATGGCCTTGAGGTGCAGCACCTTTTCGGTGGACATTTTGTCGGGCACCACCAGCACCACGCGGTAGCCTTTGGCCCGGCCGACCAGCGCCAGACCCAGCCCGGTATTGCCGGCGGTGGCTTCGATAATGGTACCGCCGGGGCGCAGGCGGCCGTCGCGCTCGGCGGCGTCGATCATCGCCAGCCCGATGCGGTCCTTGATCGAACCTCCGGGGTTTTGCGATTCAAGTTTCAAAAACAGCGTGCACAGGCCGGTATCGAAGCGGCTGACCCGCACCAGCGGGGTGTTGCCGATCAATTCAAGGACGGCGGGGCGTGGGAGGCTGGGCATGATTTCACCTGGTGACGAAAGGGCTTAAGTGAAGCAGCAAAATGCAAACATGCCTTTGAACATAGGCCGCGATTGCGCCGCTCGCCACCGAGCGGTCCGCAGGATGTATTTTTTTGGCGCATGCGCCGGTTTCAGCGCCTACGCTTTGCTGCAAGGCTGCAGCCTGAGGGCACTCGCCCGCTGAGTGGCCTCAATTTGCTGCGGTCTACGCCGATAGCATTGTTATGACCAAGGAGGCCGTAGCTGATGTTTAATAAAAAACTCAAGAACCAGGTTAACGCTCAGGCCGCCGAATTGTCGGAGCTGCGCCAACTGCGCGATGGCCTCAACCGTGAAATGCTGACGTTGAGCATCGATCCAACGTTTAAAATCATCGGCTGTAACGCGAACTTTGCCGAGGCTTTGGGCTACACCCCGGACCAACTGCTGGGGCGCGAGATGGCGGATATTGTTCCCAAGTACGTCTCGAAGTTGCCGTGCTTTCATAACTTTCAAGCGGCCGTCGCCGCAGGCCGATCAATCACTGACGAGTACCGGTATTTGCATGCCGACGGCTCGCTGGTATGGATTCATGCGCACTGGCAACCCGTCGCCGACATTGCCGGCAACCTGAGCCACGTCACCTGCTATGCAACCAACATTACGTCCCGCGTTGAGCAGGCTTCGGAAAACACCTCGTTTATCGAGGCACTGCTGCGTTCAACTGCAGTGATCGAGTTCGACCTCTCCGGGCACGTACTCAAAGCCAATGACCAATTCTTGAAAGCCATGGGTTACAGCCTCAGCGACGCCAAAGGCAGCCATCACCGCATATTCTGTACGCCGGAAGAAACCTCGTCGCAGAAGTACAAGGATTTTTGGTTAACGCTGAACAAGGGCGAGTTTGTTGCCGGTCGGTTTGAACGTGTCGACAGTCGCGGTCAAACCGTGTGGTTAGAGGCGACTTACAACCCGGTGTACGACGCCGAAGGCACACTCTGCAAAGTGGTCAAGTTCGCGACGGTGGTGACCGATCAAGTTGCCCGTGAACAAGACGTCAGCACCGCCGCGCAAACCGCCTTTGAAATCTCCCAACACACCGATGTGAGTGCCCAGCGCGGCGCCGTGGTGGTTAACGACACCATGCACACCATGCGCAAGATCGCGGTGGATATACAGGCCGCGTCTGGTGGGGTAGAGGCACTCGGCAAGCAATCCCTGTTGATCAGCTCGATTGTTCAAACCATCAGCAGTATTGCCCAACAAACCAACTTGCTCGCCCTGAACGCTGCAATTGAAGCCGCCCGCGCCGGTGAACAGGGGCGCGGCTTCGCGGTCGTTGCGGATGAAGTTCGACAATTGGCTGGACGCACCAGCACCGCCACAGAAGAAATTGCCTCGGTGGTTGCGCAAAACCAGAAGCTGGTGGGCGAAACCGTCGCGGAGATGGCGAACAGCAAATCCCAGGCAGAGCAGGGCCTCGACCTGGCTACGCAGGCGGGCCAGGTGATTGTCGAGATTCAGGATGGCGCCAAGCGCGTCGTCGACGCCGTGGGCAGGTTTGCGACGCAATTGGGCTAGGTAAGTGGGGCGTTAAAATTTTTTTTGAGGCGCCCTTGAAAGCCGTTGGGTAGTCCCTATTTTGGCCTTACGCGATGCCGAAAGCGGGTCGCGTATTAAATCACTTGGATAAAACTCAGGAGATTTTGTTATGGCTACTACTCTCTCGTTGGCCCCACTGTTCCGTCAGTCTGTGGGCTTTGATCGCTTTAACGACCTGTTTGAATCGACGCTGCGCAATGAGGCGGGCAACACCTACCCACCTCACAACGTCGAAAAACACGCTGATGACCAGTACCGCATCGTGATTGCAGTGGCGGGCCTCGTAGAGGACGACATAGACATTCAGGTCGAGAATGGCGTTTTAAGCGTTTCGGGTGGGAAACGTGAAAGCGATGAGAAGGTCACGTACCTGCACCAGGGAATCGCGCAACGGGCCTTCCGTTTGTCGTTCCGGCTGGCTGACCATATCGAGGTGCAAGGCGCATCACTCACCAACGGTTTGCTGGCAATCGAGTTGCTTCGCGTCGTACCCGAAGAAGCCAAGCCAAAACGTATCGAAATCGGTACTGGCGGCAAGCCAGACTTGCGCCAGGTCAGCCTGCAATAACGTGATAAAAGGCGCTCTTCGGAGCGCCTTTTTTTAATCTGGCCCGCGCACAGCGAAAGGCCTGTTCTAGCCCTGCTTTGAAGCCATTAACGCATCAAGCTCCGGCAACAGCGTTACACTTTCTTGCTCATTCGGGTCGGTGCGAGCAACTAACACAGTGGCTACTTGCTCGTTGCTGCGGTTATACGGCACATGCGGCATTCCCGCAGGGATATAAAAAAAGTTACCTTCTTCCACGATGGCATGCTTTTCAAGCGCCTCGCCGTACCAACAGCCGGTGGCGCCACTTAGCGCATAAATAGCGGTTTCATGTTGCTGATGTTTATGTGCCTTGCCTTTCCCGCCAGGCGCAATGTTCAACACCTGCATATGGATATGTTGCGCACCGGCGCTTTCAGCCGAAATGCCAACTTGATAATCCAGCCCTTGTTTGCCCTGATAAGACTCGGCGGGTTTTAACAGGACACAGTCAAGCACGCGGTCAGTGGTCATGGTTTCCTCCAACGTGGTGTTAGTCAGTCAGATTCACTCAGCCGGTTACGGGTTGATAACAGGCAGGGAAGGGGGAGTCGGCGGTCCATCTATCGGATAAATTAGTGCAATCGGCGGTGGAAGTCACCTTTATGACTCAGGCATCGGCAGCAGGTGTTCAATCGTGCGGGTCGACGGCAGATTGACGCTCCCCTGGGCAGGCTCAAACAGCAGAGCCGATCAGCGGAAGACGGGCCAACATGTTCTTCAACGCAAGTGCATCCCACGGCAGGTGTTCGGCGATGCCAATGCCTACGACGTCGGTAACAGTGGCCACATCGCTCAGCAGGCGCACCACGTGGGAAATCGTCATGTTGCCTTGCGCGACCCCGTCAAACGCATCCGCAGCGGCCTGCGGATCGGCGAACAGCACTGAGCGAAAGCCGTTCGGGTCCAATACATCCAGATCAAGGTGAATGGCCAGGTGTTTCGCCCCGGTTGAACGTAACCATTGCAGCACTGGTTCGCTGCTGTCAGCCAATTGCGCAGGGCTTGCATGCTGCAGTCCCAGCCGCTTAATCACGGTGTTTTCCACGGGCGAGGTTTCCATCAGGCCGGCGTACATCACGTTCGCCGGTTTCAGCGCAAGTTTGACCGTGTCAGCGAAATCTGCATCGCCTTCACCGAGCAAATGGCCCAGCACCATCGCATGCGCATTCGGAAAATCCCTGGGCGTCAAGACATCAGGATGTGCATCGACCCACAGCACCGCCAAGTCACCTGCATAGCGTTCATTCAGGTAGGCGAACGGCGCAAGGTCCACCAGGCAATCGCCGCCGAGCACCACCAGTCTGTCCGGTGCATGCTCATCGATGATCGCGCGTGCGCTACGCAACTGACGCAGCAGAGCGCTGCGCCCGCGTATGCCATTTTCAATCGGCAACGGCTCGTCGCTCGGCACGGTCACCGGCGCTGTCACCGGCACTTCGGCGACCGGCCCGTGCGCTTCGGGTGCCAGCCATGACAACAGTTGAGCGCCGAAATGGTAGGGCGGGTTATTGCCACCTTGCCACTGGGGGAAAAGCAATCGCAGGGTTTTAGCGTTCGAGGTGTTCATGGTGAGGTTCCTGATGGGCGTGCAGAAGCGTCAGAGACGAAGAAGCACGGCGCCTCTCCCATCTCGTCTATCCAAGTGCATGCAGGGTGACGGCGGCAGACGCTGCATGCTTTGCCCAGCCAGCCAGACACTTCGCCTGGCAGGCCAATCTGTCAGTTGTTTTTGCAGAACACGCTGGGCGAGACCCCAAAAGCGGCTTTGAAGGCGCGGCTGAAGTGCGCCATGTTGGTGAAACCAACACTGAGCGCGACGTCGCTGATGCTCCGGTTTTCGCCCTTCAGCAACGCCGCCCGGCACGCCTGCAGTCGTTGCTGCCACAGCCAGCGAGTGGCGGTGGTGCCTTCCATAGCAAACAGCCGGCTCAGCGCGCGCGGTGACACATGAATCGCGTGTGCGATGGATGCCAGGTCCAGCGCGGGATCATCCAGGTTTGCCAGCAAAAACCCTTTCGCTTTCATCAACAGTGCAGCATGACGACTGGAATGGCCCAGGTCAGCCAAGCCAAAGGCACCTTCAAAAGCAGTCGCCACGACGTCCAGCAACGCACCGCTCAAACGCTCACCGGCGCGCGCTTCCTGGGCGCCCGCGTTGAACACCTCAAGCAGCATGTTGCCCGCCAGCCTGCCAAGGCTCGAACCGCCGTCAAGCGTGCGGCTGACCAGCGCTTCGGGCCTTGGCAAATGATTGATCAAGCGCCCACGCGGGATCGAAATAACAATCTGGTCGTCGCCGCGAGGAAACGCGCACCGATAAGGTTGGGCGCTGTTGAACAACACGATATCGCCGCATTGCTGCGACGATCGCCGCCCGCATTGTTCCAGCTCGGCTTCGGTACTCAGCGTGAGGCAAAGAAAATAGTCGTCGCCCTCCGCATCAGCGCTGTTGCGCTCGTACTCAATGGGCGCGGATGAGATGTGCGTCAGCAGAATATCGCCGAGCGTGTTGGCCTCAAGTTGGCCATCGAAAGGCGCGTCGGACAACGCCCGGTTTTTGGTCGGGCAATAGGTAGCACACACCACTTCGTTCCAATAACTGAAGCGCTCTTGCGCCTGTAGAGATCGGGGAGGGTAGAGAATCGCCATCGCCTGCATACCTTCAACCAGGTTCAATGCTGGGTATGCTATCAAAGAACTTCCAGCATTGGCTGCTGGGGGCTTAGGGTGTTGCGCGCGGGGGGATCAGCACAATTTCCTACAGCAAGCCGTGAAACGTTGAGGTGACAGGCGACAGCGCCTTGCTGCATTGCCTACGCTTGCGTCAGAATCGGCCGGCTTGTGCGCTTGAGTGAGCGTCTCTAAGGTTGCTCGGTCGCTGAAAACTCAGTGATCGGGTTTAGTAGCCTGGGGTTATTCCAATCAGTGCATAAGCTTCATCTATCGGACGGCCTCGTCCGTGCTTGATGGTGGCTGTGTGCAGGGCGTCCTCGGGCGCGCCGGCTTTCTTGGAATTCCCCGGTCTACTAACCTGCGCACGGCTGCCACCCCTTTGTTTAGTAGCTCAGAGGTGGCGCCCCCAAGAGGGAATTCCAAGTATGTTCAAAATCACGCCTAACCCTCCGAGCGAGGCAGACCTGAAACTCAATCAGGCCGCGCATCGAGCGATAGACCGATACGTCAATCCAGAAACTGCCCCACCTTCGCCACCACCGGGTTTGTTCAGCGTTGCCGCTGACGCCAGCAGTGAAACCCTGATCGCCAACAGTTATGAAACCTTTTCTTCGGTTAGCACGTTGTTGCTGGACCTGTCGGAGGATTTGACCGGGAAACAGCGCGATGTGGCGCTGGCGATTCACCAATTGAGTGAGCTGGGGGTTTTGTTGATCGATAGGTTGATGGAGCGGGAGGCGGGTGTAGCGGGTGGCTGAACGTTCAACCCGCGTTGAGTGACGCGAGCGGGCTAGCGACTGCTTTTGTGTTTTGCAGGATCAGCACATTTCCTACAGCAAGCCGTGAAACGTCGAGGTTATAGGCGACAGCGCCTTGCTCCATTGCCTACGCTTGCGTCAGAATCGGCCGGCTTGTGCGCTTGAGTGGGCGTCTCTAAGGTTGCTCGGTCGCTGAAAACTCAGTGATCGGGTTTAGTAGCCCGAGTGACAACATAAAGTGCATAAGCCTCATCTCCCAGATGCTCTTGTCTGTGCTTGATGGTGGCTGTGCGCAGGGCGCCCTCGGGCGCGCCGGCTTTGTGTGTTTCCCCGGTCTACTAACCTGCGCACAGCTGCCACCCCTCGTTTAGTAGCGAAGACGTGTTGGCCCTGATCAGGTACAACACACATGTTCAAAATCACGCCTAACCCTCCGAGCGAGCCAGACCTGAAACTCAATCAGGCCGCGCATCGAGCGATAGACCGATACCTCAATCCAGAAACTGCCCCACCTTCGCCACCACCGGGTTTGTTCAGCGTTGCTGCTGACGCCAGCAGTGAAACCCTGATCACCAACAGTTATGAAACCTTTTCCTCGGTTAGCGCGTTGTTGCTGGACCTGTCGGAGGATTTGACCGGGAAACAGCGCGATGTGGCGCTGGCGATTCACCAACTGAGTGAGCTGGGAGTTTTGTTGATCGATAGGTTGATGGAGCGGGAGGCGGGTGTAGTGGGTGGCTGAGTTTTAAATTGGATAACCTGACGATTCGGTAGCGACTGCAAAAAACTCAGTGCTTTTGCATCCGATAGTCAGGTCGCCAAACCCTATCACCAAGTGCATTAACGACAGAGCAAGCTTCGTCTAGTCGCTCAAGCCCTCCGCGCCAGCAATAACACCGTCGCCGCCGCTGACAACAAGCCCGCGCAGCATCGATTGAACATCCGCCTGCCACGCGGCTAGGCGAACCAGCGGCGCATGTGTAGGCCCATATAGTAGGCCATGGCGGCTCCGGGTTCGGTTCGACTTTACGTCGAGAATAAGGCCTGTGGCGGTTGGACAATCCGCGCGTTGAAGTCGCATTGACGCCAACGCGCGTGGAGCGTTTAAAGCTAGCTAACAGGCGTTACGGGTGTTTCTTCGGTATCCGAGACCTGCGCACGTAAGCGTCGACCGATTACCTCCAGCAAGTCACAGCCATCACGCAGTGGAATAGCGACCAACTGCGCAAAGTCGGAAAGCACGACGGCGTCGGTTTCCATTTCGCTGCGATAGGCGATGTTTTCCATCACCTGCGTCACGGTGCGAATACGGTAATCGGCCATCGCTTGCAGCACGTCGAGCGGTGCTTCTGAATCAATCAACAGAGAGGCAGGAACCAGATCGATTCCAGTCAGCGGGATATATCTTTCCATCTTTGAAGCTCCGATAAATGCAGCGATTAACCGCCACTCACTCGTCGCCAAACGATAGGGTGGCAGCTGTACGCAGGTTGGCGAACCGGTATCGGAGAACCCGGCAGACCCGAAGGTCTCCCGCGCACAGCCGCCATAGGTAGCAGCTTTGCGAACGTGCAACAGCATCTGCAAAAAAGCGCAGTGCTTTTGCATCCGATAGACAGGTCGCCAAACCTGATCGCCATGTGGGCGACGGGGCGGACTATAAGCGTCATTGCATTCGGGGATCAACCTAATAGGTGTAAGCAATGCGGGTTGAGCGAGGTTGGCGTGGTCTCTCAGGCTCGACGGGATAGCAATGACTGAGTGGCCTCAGCTGACAACATCACGCGCAGTACTAACTCGCTTGCCACGCGGTTGCCCGGGCATGAGGAGTTATGGGAGGAGGGCGGCGAACATCAGGATGCGTCGAGCGACGAGATAGTCGTGGTTTTGCCAACCTTCGTTCATAAAATAATTACTCACTGTCAACAGAGAGCGGCAAACCATACCGATTGGATTAATCGTTTGGGGTGATTTCATAAGGTACATTGGCGACAAAGAAATTAAGCCAACTGTCCTTCCACTCGGGAACCCCCAGAGAAAACGTTTTGCGCGCCTTATCAAACGTGATCCAGGTGATGGACAATTCGCCCTCACTTTCATACGGCGAGCGCATATCCAACGTTGAGACAGCGTAAAGCGGTGTTCGATATACGTCCCTCGGACGCTTCGTGTCCACGACCCTGAGGAAAGCCATATCGTGAAAAGGAAACAACACGCCGCCAAGGGTCACACTTTCAAGCAGGTAATCGCCATTAGGGCTACGCAGCGTAAAGTCCGCAGCACCATTCACTTGCCTGAACAGCTCAGCACCAGCCGCAAAAACCATCACGATAACGGCAACTGCCAAGACCTTAAGCTTTTTCGAGATAGTCATTTGATACCAATCACCGCAGACGTCGGAAGCTTCTTGTACAGAATATCGGAATACACAGTGTAATCACCGCCAACGTTGTACCAATCCCGGCTTTTCTGGAAGCTATCGATCAATTCCATGCAGTTACGCAAGATCAAAAAAACCGGCCTCGCCCCGTGCACATTCGATGACGGAGGGGCCAGGTTCTGTAAGCATCAAATTAGGGTTTCGCCTTGTCGGTGATGCAAGGCTTCAAGCGATCAGCATCCGTGCCACTATCTTCGCTTCTATCGATGTCGCCGTTCGCATCGAGGTAGATATGCGTTGTCGGCCATTTTGGGGTGATGTTGACGCAGTGGTTGCGAGTCTTTTTCCCCCACCAGTAGAACTCCATAAAAAAGCTTTCATCTGGAAATATGTGGCCGAAGTCCATCGAGGTTTCGCCGGGGTACAGACCTCCATGACCGCTTCTATAGATCCTGTTCTCCGTGTTCCAAACGACGCCAAGATTCTCTGTGGCTTCCTTTGAATAGTGGACTGTTACAGTGGGGGTTGCGACATACCAAAATGCAAACGGTGAGAGCATCAGTAAGACGACGGCAAAGATCCGCAGGTAGCTAATTGGTTTCACATTTATGCTCACGATTCAGTGACGCTAATGCCGGCGTTACTCACAAACGTGTGGTCTTGCCCCTTGTTCGTGAAGTGCCAGCGCAGCGTGCGGTTGTTCTGACCAGACAGGAAATTAACGCCTCGATGGCCTGTGAGTTCGTCGAGCGTTTGCGGTTGGCCGTGCTGGTGCAAATACTCGGGCGCAGCGCGCAGTCGATGCCTTCGCCGATCAGGTCAACGGCACGATTTGTCACGCCCAGTACCAGGTTAATGCCTGGGAAAATTGCCACAAAGAAACATTATGTTTCAAATCTCTGAATCCCTTAGCGGCTGGATCTCTCCGGGCGACTGCGCAACTTCTTGCGTAGTTCAATCAGGCTATCATTTACAGCCTTACAACCCATGAAAACCCCCATCACTAAAGGACCAACACGATGCGTAAATTCTGGCGAGTATTGGCGGCTTTGCTTTTCGCCATTTCGATACTGGGTGCGTTGCTGTGGATGGGCGGTGTTGCAGGGGCGGTAACCGGAGGTGGGCGGAATACCAATGATATTGAGTTTCTCCTGACTGCAGCGAAGGTGCTGTTTATCTTGAGTCTGATTAGCGCGGCGTTGGCCTTTTTCTGGCCAAAAAAAGCCAAATTATAAACCGAAGAATTTTAAGCTCAAAAACGGGCTTAATTAAGTACTCATTCTCAGGCGTCACCGACTTGATAAAACTAAGGCCTGCCTATCGGCAGGCCGTTACCGGCCCGCACACAAAAAATCTGACACTCTCCCGACGCCCACCTTTACCCTCAACCGCAAGTTGCCCGCTTTTGCTTCAAGCGTCCTGCCAGCCCAAAAATCCCCACCACATAATTACACCGAGGCTTCCTGCAACCACGCACCCTGCAACTGCACAAACCGCTCCTGCAGCCATTCAACAAAAACCTGCACCTGAGGCGCCAGGTGCGTCCTGCTCGGGTACACCACCCACACTGGCCGTGGCGCTGGGCGATAAGGCCGCAGAATCTCCACCAGCGCGCCGCTGTTCAGATGCTCAGCCACGGTGATGCCGGGCGCCTGAATAATGCCGAAGCCTGACACGCCACATTGAACGTAGGCGTTCGATTCGGTGACGGTAATGCCGGCGTTACTCACAAACGTGTGGTCTTGCCCCTTGTTCGTGAAGTGCCAGGGCAGTGTGCGGTTGTTCTGACCAGACAGGAAGTTAACGCCTCGATGGTCTGTGAGTTCGTCGAGCGTTTGCGGTTGGCCGTGCTGGTGCAAATACTCGGGCGCAGCGCAGGTGACCATCGTGGCCATCGCGATTGGGCGCGCGATCAGGCTGGAGTCGGGTAAGTCGCCGATGCGCAGCGCGCAGTCGACGCCTTCGCCGATCAGGTCAACGGCGCGGTCGGTCACGCCGAGTACCAGGTTGATGCCTGGGAAGGCGGCGGTGAATTGTTTAAGGCTTCTTATGAGTTCGATTTGTGCGAAGGCGGTCGGGATGTCGATGCGCAGGCGGCCGCCGAGCGTTGCGCCGCTGCGGTCGAACATGGTGGTGGCGGCGGCTATGTCGGTGAGAATTTCTTGTACGCGCTCATAGAATCGCTCGCCCTCGGCGGTGAGTGCGACTTTTCGCGTGGTGCGCTGAAACAGGCGCACGCCCAATGAGGTTTCCAGCTCCTGGATGTAGCGGGTGACTTGTGGCCGCCCGATGTCCAGCGACTCAGCGGCTTTGGTGAAGCTGCCGAGCTCGGCCAGCCGTGCGAACAGTCGCATTGATTGCAGCAATTCCATGGTGTGTTCCTTTACGCCTGGCTGACTCAGCCATGGCTGACGCTGATTGTTGTTTCAGAATAGAACAATCATGTCTTTTTGCGCGCATTTATTGCGCGCTTGTAAAGGTGAAAGATGCGCTCAAGGCGGGCCGGTGTCGGTTTGCGATCATTGACGTGTATGTGGAGATTCACCATGAAAGCCTGGTTATTGAAAGATTTCGGACTCGACAATTTGCAGCTTGGCGAGACAGCGACCCCACAACCCAAGGCTGGCGAGCTTTTGGTCAAGGTCGGCGCCGTCTCGCTTAACTTTCGCGACAAGGCCATCGTTGACGGCATCTATGAGCCGCACACGGTGCCCAAGCCATTGATTCCGGTCAGCGACGCCGCAGGCACGGTGGTTGCGGTGGGCGAGGGCGTCACGCGCTTCGAGGTCGGTGATCGGGTCAATTCGCACCTGTACTCGCGCTGGCTGGACGGCGAGCCTGGCCCGAACGAGCCGGATTACTGCTTTGGCTCGCCGTTGCCGGGCGGTTTGGCCGAATACATGATCATCCACGAAGACAGCGCAGTCGGCGCACCCGCGAACATGAGTGACGAGGAGGCGGCCACATTGCCGATCGCGGCACTCACCGCGTGGTATTCACTGGTTGATTTCGGGCAGATTCAAGCCGGGCAAACCGTGTTGGTTCAGGGCACTGGCGGTGTGTCGATATTCGCCGTGCAGATTGCTACCGCGCTTGGCGCGAAGGTGATTGCAACGTCGAGCAGTGATGAGAATCTGCACGCGGTTAAGCGTTTGGGTGCAGTGGCGGGCATCAATTACAGGACCACGCCGAACTGGGCAGACGAAGTGCTGAAACTCACCGAAGGCAAAGGCGTCGACCTCTTGCTCGATGTGGCTGGCGGCAGCGGTATCAATCAATCGGTTGCCGCAACCAAGGCATCCGGGCGTATTGCCCAGATCGGTTTTTTGACGGGGCAGACGGTCGAGCTCAACCTGATGCCACTTATATTCCGCCAGACGACCATTCGCGGTATCGCGGTGGCGCCACGCTCATCGTTCGACCGGATGAATGTGTTCCTTGACCAACACGCTATTCGCCCTGTTATTGATCAGGTGTATCCGTTTGAACAGGCTCGTGAGGCCTACGAGCATTTGGCGAAGGGGGCGTTTGGGAAGGTTGTTATCAAGGTCGGTTGATACGAATGAAGGCGCCGAAATGGCGCCTTTTTTGCAGACGTGGAAAAAGCGTGCGTTGCAGCATCTGATTCACGATTGACCTGAGGCTTTTTGTCTACCCGGCCGCATAATTTTCAACCGCCCACATCGCGCATCTCGTCTCTACCGCTCGGGGTCAGCGGGAGCAACAAGCAAAGTTTTACTTAAGCTAAAAAAATCAAGGTTTTTGACTTGCGCGACAACAAGCTGTTTAGCCAAGCCTTCGCCCGACTCTTTCGCCCTTGTTTTGACATATTTAGTATGTCTTTTTTTAGTATGTCTTTTCGGAAGTCTCCTACAGCTCGATTAAAATCTTATCGTAATAAGATGCTGGGCTAACTAAAAGGAGCGCGATAAATGGCTAGCCACAGCTACATGACTATTACCGGAAAAAAGCAAGGTTTGATTTCTGCTGGTTGTTCTGGTCAAGAATCTATTGGGAATAAATGTCAGGCTGGCCACGAGGATGAAATTATGGTGCTGGCTTACTCTCATAATATGGCCGCTGGTAGTGACGGCAGCACGTTGGGTGGCAATGGTAAACATATGCCAGTCATCCTTACAAAGAATATTGATAAATCTACACCGTTGCTAGCCAGTGCACTTCATGAGGGCGAAGAGGTTGAGTGTAGAATAAATTTCTACCGCATTTCAGCTGCTGGCTTCCAAGAAAAGTATTTTACGGTGGTTTTAATTGGAGGGCGTATTGCAAATTTGAGTGTTCAAGTCCCGCACGTCATCAATATGGGCGCCGCGCAGCCGCAGGAAATTGTTGCTATTAGGTATCGGGAGATTAGTTGGGTGCACCATCAAGCGAGTACGAGTGCGTACAGCGCTTGGGGTAGTAGAGGTGAGTGAGCCGTCGTGTGATATGAATGATGTGGCCAATGCTGCCTCTGACTTGGTGACATTAGGGTGTTCAATGGGCGCTATGAACCTCCATGATGGTCGTGCTCAGCTTCAATTTAGCGCAAGCGTCGCCCATTATGTAAATGGAATTATAAGCGATGTAAGTGACGGAGTAATAAGTGCTTGGGACGGCGTGCAGCAAATGATGGCAGAATATACTGAATTGTCCTCTGAAGCCCTTTTCTATGCTCAGAACGGTATAGGGGTTGCTGCTGGCGCCATGCAGGTTGAAGTAGGGTTCGCGTTTACAGGGGCGTCATACGGAGTGGCGGCACCAGTAGGTGCATTATTTGTTGTGCACGGCGTTAATAATATTTATGAGGGTGCAGCGAATATCTATAATGGTCCTGCTGCAACACCAGCACAAGGCCCTATCAGAAGTGCCTACCAATCTTTTTTGGGGGATGATTATGACGAGAATGTGGCCTATGGAACCATTGACTTGCTTTTGTCTGCAGGTGGCATGATGCGGCTAATACGCAAGACTGATTCAGTACAGCTTTTCAGGCACGATCCGCTTAATTATCAGTCAGCCTACCAGGGGGCTGGGAAGTTGGCTTTGCTTTTCGAGGCGTTAGTCGATTCAATTACGGTTAACTCTATTCTTTCAGAAGAAAGGAATAGAGCGCAGCATCAGTGACGTAGTATGTAATGGTTATGGCTACCACACATTGCGTAGTCTAGGAATATAAAAAATCAAGCCGGCGATAGTCAGGGAAAGGAACACAATACCGCTGGTAACCCAATAAGCTGTGCCTGTGAGGGGAAATATTTTTTTTATTCCCCACATAATGATAATTGTGTAGCCCATAGAGCATCCGATCATAATCAGTCCTAAACTAACTAAGTATCTTATCGTGTACATGCGCTACACATTTCCTTGCTGAAGATCCAGGAAAAGCAATATACCTTAGATTCATAAGGTGCGTGCAACACTGGAATCAACAGTCCGTCGTTAAAGTAGGAAATATCTGTAGCTTGTTTCGTATTTTGCAGATCCGCCGGGTATCGACTTGCTACACACACGCGGCCGTAGCCGGATTATCACTACTCTGTGAGGAGAATCGCTAGGTTCACGAAGGCCGCGAGTGAAACTGTAAAAACGGCGCATCCTTGCACCAGTCCAACTTAAAAACTGTACTTTGCACTCAACATCATATTGCGCGGGCTGCCGTAGGAATCACCGCCATAGCTCACCGAATTCGAGATGGCCTGGTAATAGCGGCGGTCGAAGATGTTATTGGCGTTAAGTTGCACGTCCAAATGCTGGTTGACCTTGTAGCCAGCCATCACGTCGGTAACGGCGTAGCCGCCTTGCTTGAGCCGGTATTGGCTGCCATCGGCCAGTGCGATGTCGTTGTACATGCGGCTTTGCCAGGAGACGTTGCCGCCTACACGGAGTTTTTCCAGCGGGCCCTGGAAGTGGTAGCGGGTGGTGAGTTTGAACAGGTGCTCGGGGGTGTCGGTGTCGAACTGTTGGTTGACGTTTTGCGGGTTGGCGGCGTCCTTGATGGTGTGGGTGCGCGCGTAGGTGTAGCCACCGCCCACCTGCCAGTTTTGCGTCAGCGCGCCTTGCAGTTCGAGGTCGATGCCTTGGCTGCGGATTTCGCCGGAGGGTTGGTAGCATGCGGTCTGCGGGCAGTTTTCGACGAACACTTGTACGGCGCGGTTTTCCTGGTCGACGCGGAACAGCGCGAGGCTGGCGTTCAAGGCGCCGTCGAGGTATTCGCCTTTGATGCCGACCTCGTAGTTTTTGCCGACGATGGGTTTAACCGGTGTGGCGGAGGTACTCTTTTCGGTCTGCGGGGTGAAGATGTCGCTGTAGCTGGCGTAGACCGAATGGTGTTCGTCCAGGTCGTAGATCAAGCCTGCGTATCGCGTGAGGTTGCGTGTGACCTTGTAGTCGCCGTCGCCATCACGGTTGTCGTAGTCGTACCAGTCCAGGCGTGCGCCGAGTATCAGTTTCAGCGGGTCGGCCAGGCTCAGGCGCGTGGTGACGTAAACGCCGTCCTGGGTGGTGACTTCGCGCGGGTTGTCGGTGCGCACGAAGTCGGGTTTGCCCGCCGTCAGCGGCCAGTTGCTGTCGTAGGGGCTGTAGTTGTGCGTGGTCATGTCGTAGATGCGTTTGCTGGCACCCACGACCAGTTCGTGGGTGCGCCCGAATGCCTGGAACGGGCCGCTGGCAAAGGCATCCACACCGGCCTGGTTTTCATCGAAGGCCGCTTGGTAGACGGTGCGGGCCAGTGTGTTGTTAACCCAGCGCGATTGATAGGAGCCAGAGAACACGCCGTTTTGTTCGGCGTAGTTGGCGTTGACCTGAAGGTTCCAGTCATTCGCCAGGCGCTGACGGAGCTCGGCGAAGACGGTGTTGATCTCCTGGTCTTTATTCTCCCAGTCGGTGCCTGGGTTGTAGGCGCGCGACAGGTTCAGGTGATGGCCGTCCTGGCCGATCATCGACGAGCCCCAGAAGTAATTGGTTTTGTCCTTCTGGTGCGAGAAACCCAGGGTCAGCGTGGTGTCGTCGCTCAAGTCGGCTTCCGTCACCGCATAGAACAGGCCGTGATCTTCGGTCACGTTATCGATAAAGCTGTTGGCGTCGCGGTAGGAGGTCACCACCCGGCCACGCAGTGTGCCGCTGTCGTTAAGCGGGCTGGAGGCATCGACCTCGCCACGGTAGTCGTCCCAACTGCCGGCGGCGCCGGTGAGGGTGACTTTCTGTTCGTCGAGTGGCCGCTTGCGGATCATGTTGATGGCGGCTGAAGGATTGCCCGCACCCGTCACCAAGCCGGTAGCGCCGCGTACGACCTCGACGCGATCAAACATCGCCAGGTTCGGCTGTGCGCCGATTGTGGCGCCGCTGTAGCCGCTCGGAATGCCGTCATACATCAGGTTGTCGATGTCGAACCCGCGCGCTGTGTATGACTGCCGCCCCGGCCCGTTGGAGAAATTCAGGAACAAACCGGGCGTCGCTTTTACCACATCATTGATGCTGGTCATCGCCTGGTCATCCATGCGCTGACGCGTGATCACCGTGACCGATTGCGGGGTTTCACGTTGGGTCAGCGGGAGTTTGGTCGCAGTCGACATCGCGCCAGTGGTGTAGGACTCGGAGCCTTCAGTAATGCTGCCGAGTTGGCTGCTGGTGATCTCGGTGGCGCCCAGTTCCAGCGTGGCCGCTTTGGCGTTTTCCGGTGGGCTACTGATTTCTTCGGCGAAGGCCGGCGCCAGGCTGGCCATGCATATAGCCATCGCCAACAGATCGCGAGCGGGGCGGAAGGTGCGTGGCGGGGTGGTGCAAATCGACATGACGGGGCTCTGTATTGATAATAATTATAAGAATCATTACCAACAAGTATGTCAGGATTTGTTACCGCGAAAAAGCCCGCCAAGCAAAACCGGCCTCAGATGTCGGGCCGCGGTGAGCGCCTTTATGGTGGGGCCGGTCAAGGTTTATCGGGATGTATGATGAACCTCGCAGCGTTTTAGCGGTTACTGATGAAACCTGCGCCCCAACGCATCCAGGCGCACCGCAATCGGCGGCAGCCGTTCACTGCTGCGCGCCAGTGTTTCCACGTCGTCCGCCGTGCTCTGCGCAACGCTTTGCACAGACTGCAAACGGCCCACGATCTCTTGGTTCGCCATTGATTGCTCGCGCGTAGTGGTCACAATCTGCCCGTTCAATTGATCGATATGCGCAATGTCGCTGCCCACCGCTTGCAGCATCTGAACCGCCATTTGGCTGTCTTGCACGCAGCGCTCTACGCCTTGTTGGCTGTCGTGCATGGCCTGGACCGCGTCACGGCTGCCTTGTTGCAAGCCCTCGATGATCTGTTTGATTTCCTGGGTGGAAACCGCCGTGCGCTGGGCCAAACTGCGCACCTCATCAGCCACCACGGCGAAGCCACGGCCTTGTTCACCGGCGCGCGCGGCTTCGATGGCGGCATTGAGGGCGAGCAGGTTGGTTTGGTTGGCGATGCTGCTGATCACTTCGAGTACCGAGCCGATTTGCTCCGCCTGGGTCGCCAAACCCTGCACGGTTTGGTTGGTACCGTTGATGCGCGCCGCCAACTGGGTGATTTCTTGCTGCGCACGGCCGACACTTTCCTGGCCGCGAATAATTTGTTTGCTGGCTTGGCCTGCGTGTTCGACCGCGTGCTCGACGTGTACGGTGATGTGGCCCATCGCGTCTTCCATGCGCTGCATCGAATCGCTCATCTGAGTGATTTCCGCCAATTGATGCCGTGCGCCTTTTTCCAGGGTGCCGCTGGCGCTGGCGAGTTCCTGGCCGAGTTGGCCAAGGCCTTGGGAGTCGCGGGTAACGCCGTCGATCAGGTGGGTGATTTGTTGCAGGAAATGGTCGAAACGTTTGGCAAGGGACACGTGCACCTTGCCTTCACCCTCGGCGTTTTCGACGGTGAGTTGGGAGGTCACGGCGAGCATCTTTTCGAGCATTTCCTGGCTCTCGACGGCTTCGGCGTGGCTATGAATGGCGAGGTAGAGCAGGGCGACGCTCTCCATCACCACGTAGAACGCGTGGAGGAACACCATGCTCCAGCCGCCGTGATGTTCCATTACAAACACCGGGAAGCCTTGGTGTTGCAGAACGTGAAAGACCACGTGGTGCACCGCAATGGTCGCCGCAGCCACCAGTATCGGCAGCCAGTCGCGGTAAAACGTCAGCACCGCGAGCAAGGCGAAAATCCCGAAGTGCGATTCGATCATGCCCCAGGACTGGTTGATGTGCAGGGCGGCCATCACCATCAAGCCGGCGCCGAGCAAGCAGCGCATCAAGCGAGTGCCGCTGAGCGCGCGGTAGAGCGCCGTCAGCACCACGCTGGTGCCACCGCCGACGATCACGGCCTGGATCAATGTGTCGTGCCAGAACGCCAGCCCGAGTGAAAACCCGAACATCAGCCAGATCAACGCCAGCATGATGCGATCGGCCTTGCGGTAATGCGCCAAAAAACGCGTGTGGACAGGCATTCACTCATACTCCGTGTGGTCGAGCCATCAACAAAGCATGCGGCGTGCCACCATGGCCCGCAGGTGCTTTGATCGCACCAGCTTATCGGCCTGCCCGATGGCGACTTGAGCCTTGCCGCTGCAGGCTTTTACACGCGGTAATACGCCACGCGCTAGGCAAACACGATTTCATACGGTTCGCGTATGCGCTCCAGCAGCTCTTGGGCAAGCATCGGCGCCAGGCCGATGTGTGGGTCACCGGCCAATTGGCTGGCGTACGCGTGGGTGGCGTGAAGTTTGCGCGCGACGCCCCAGCTGTCCAGGCGGATTTTGCGCGCGCGTTGCCAGGGGATCACCGCGCCTTCGCGCACCGGCCGGTGCCAGGCCCACACCGGTAATTCATAAAGCCGCGCGCCCAGCAGGCTGCAGGCTTTGGCGCTGGCGCGGCCGACGGCCTCGTGGTCGGCTGTACCGTCGTTGCGCCAGGTGGTGAACACCACGTCACCGGTGTGCAGGTAGCGCGCAATAAATTGGCTCATTGGCTGCTCACAGGCGGCCAGCGCATCGTCGCGAAAGCCGCCACGAATCCACTTCAGGCTGTGCAACGGCATGCCCAGGCGGCGCAGCGCCTCGGCACTTTCTTGCGGGCGAATCACGCTCAGGCGGCTGGCAGGCCACGTGCGCGAACCCGGATGGCTGGCGCTGCCATCGGTCAGCGAAATCAACAGCAGCGGGTGTTCCAGGGTGCTGAGCACTTGCAGCAAACCACCGCACACCACCACCTCATCGCCTGGGTGGGGCGCAATGATCACTACGCGTGCGCCTGGCGGCACCAGGGTTGAAGGGGCAATGGTGGGGATTTGCGCCAACTGCGGCGCGCTGTTCCAGATTTGCGCGGGGGCGCGTCGACCATCGCTTTCGGCGGCAGGTTTCATGGGTGTCACATCCTTGTAGAGTGATGCGGGGCCGTGCTCTATGTGCGGCACGACGCTCGTTTAGTCACTGCAGGCTCCGCTGCGGTGATTAGCGGCAGTCCAACCATGGATTGCGCGCAAGGCCTCTACAGCATAGCCAGGGATTGGACACTCTTACATGTTGTAGCGCCGATTTTCACGGTGCTTGCGTCAGGCTCTTCAGGTAACCGCCAAAACCGCCTTGGACGCGGCAGTCCAGGCGGGCGCTGGTGATGACTTGCGGGGAGTGGCGCCAGGCGATGGTGGCGCCGCAACGCTCCAGGTTACGCACCCATTGCACATCGTCTCGGTACGCTCGCCTAACAGTGCTTCTTCGTTATGCCCCGGCATCAAATGCCGATCATCGTAAGCCTTCAAAAATCGCTACCGAGGTGCCGTCGCGGCTCCACAGGTCGAGCAAAAAATCACTTTCGTGATGCTGCACCACCGGCTGTATGCCCAAGCGCTGTTGCAGCAAGCCATGCACCTGTTCGGCGGTTTGTGGGCAGCCCTCAATGGTCGGGCGCCAGTGGCAGGCGAGCAATTGCCCGTTGTCGGTCAGGGCGGCGAGGGCACGATCAATCAGGCCGTGCAGGTCGTTGGCGTCGAGGTAATAACACAGCTCGCTCAACACGATCAGCTCGAACGAGCCCGCTGGCCATTGTTCGGGTAAACGACTTTGCTCAACCTGGGCATGGCCAAACCCCGCCAGGCGGGCTTTCGCCAGGGCTACGGCGGCGCTGGCCGTGTCACAACACACCAGGCGGTCGCAGCGCGGCGCCAATTGCGCACTCAGCTCACCGTTTGCGCAACCGGGCTCGAATATAGACGCGTAATGTGGCCGGGTCAGCGCCGCCAGGGTCAGCGCGCGTTTACGCTGCTCGTACCAGCGTTGGCGAAAGGCCCAAGGGTCGTCATTACCGGCAAACAACTGATCGAAATACGGCGTGGCCACGCTCATACAAACACCACTTCAAAGGGTTGCAGTAGGCGCTCCACCACATAGGGCGCGAGTACGGGGGGCAGGCCGATCTGCGGGTCGCCCTCCAACTGGCTGGCGAACGCGTGAATGGCATGGCGTTTACGCGCCACCGCCTCGGGTGCCAGCGGGATTTTACGCGCGCGGTGCCAGGGTACTTTGCTGTCTTCGGGGGTTGCCCAGTGCCAGGTCCATACCGGTAATTCGTAGACCGTGGCGCCCACTGACTCTGCGGCTTTTGCGCTGGCGCGGCCGACGGCTTCGTGGTCGCAGTGGCCGTCTTCACGCCACGTGGTAAACACCACGTCGTTGGGTTTGAGGTGGCGCTGGATAAACGCGACCAACTGCTCTTCGCGTGCGGCTACCTGGCTGTCGCTGAACCCTGCACGCAGCCATTTCAAACTGTGCAGCGGCACACCGAGGCGGTGCAGCGCTTGCGCCGATTCCTGCGGGCGCACCACACTCAAGCGCTCCACCGGCCAATGTGTCGAGCCTGGGTGACTGGCGCTGCCGTCAGTCACCGAGATCAACTGAATCGGCCGGTCGAGCAGGGCCAAGCCTTGCAACAGGCCGCCACACCCGAGTACTTCATCGTCCGGGTGGGGCGCGATGATCACGGCGCGATGCCCCTCGGGCACCAACTGTTCAACGCTGACGTGCGGTAACTCGGCCATGTGCGCCGAGGCCTGCCATTGATGCAGTGGCGTGCCCTGGCCGACGATTGGATTGGGTTTCATAACTGCCACCTCCCTGCGCCGTCTTCGGCAACTTGCTCGCCCAAGGCGGCCAGGTCACGTTCAGCGTGGCTTTGGCGCACATACACCGGCAAGTCCGCCATCAGTTGAGCAAACTGCGGGTCTTTGCAATAAGGCCCGGCACCGACTGCGCGGCCGACATGGCGCATTACCTGTTCAACACTGTCTTCGACGCACGCGCGGGCGCGCTGAGCCCATTGGCGAGCATCCGCCTGGGGCGCGCGGTCAACCTGCGCCGCGCAGTCGCGCAACACACAGGCCGCGCTGTTCAGCACACTGTCGACCGCGCCCAAATGCGCGAGCGCATGCGGTTCGGGGCGCTTGGCGCACTGCTCACGCAGCACCTCTGCCAAGCGTTGCGCGGCGCCGTACCAGCACGCCGCAATGCCAATGCCGCCTTGCCAGAAGCCGGGGCGGGCGAGGTAATCGCCCGGCCCGCCGACGGCAAAACCTTTGGCGCCACTGAATACAACTTCAACGCTGCCGGTGGCCGCCATGCCCACGGCGTTCCAGCCTTCATCTGTCACGCTCACGCCGGGCTGCTGCATATCGACCGCCACCAACTGCTGGCGGTCCTCCTCATCCCAAGCGGTCAACAAGCCGTGACTGACCACCGCCGCACCGGAACACCAAGCCTTGCGACCGTCGATGATCATGCCGTGGCCGTTACGCCGCACACGCACTTTGGCGGTCGGCGGTTCGGCGGCCCACGTGCCCCACACGCTGCCCAAGGGCGGCAGGGGGCTGTCGAGTTCAGCCATGATCGCCAAGGCATCGGCATGCCCTTCGAACAGCTTGCACAGGCGCAAGTCATGCGCTGCCACTTGCGCCAACACCCTGAAACGCTGCAGCGTTTGACCGCTGCCGGGTAACGGCAGCTGGTCCAGGCCTTCTTCCTGAAGGGCCTTCAGGGCATGACCCAGCGCTTGCGTGTCAGCATAGCCGGGTGTGCCTTGAAGGAATCCGTGCAAGGCCATTTCACACCTCGTCGCGCTGCAGTTCAAACAACAGCAGCGAGCGGCCGGTGACAGCGTACTCGTGCTCGAACTCAAAGCGTTCCTGGCCCAGCACGGCCGGGTCGTTGGTGTCGAGCATGCAGGTCCAGAACTCACCCTCGGGCACTGGCGGCAGGCGGAAATTGACCATGTCGTGGTGGGCGTTAACCACCAGCAACAAGGTGGCGTCACCGCCCGCTCGACGAATACCGGTTTCCTGCGCGCGACCATCCATCAGCATGCCGAGGCAGCGGCCGTGGCTGTCTTCCCATTGTTCGGTGCTCATCTCATCGCCACTCGGCGCCAGCCAGGTGACGTCCTTCACGCCGATGTCTTCGTTGTAATCGCCCACGAGGAACCGACCACGGCGCAGAATCGGGTAAGCCATGCGCAGCTTGATCAGGCGTTTTACAAACTTGAGCAGCGCCTTGCCGTCGTCGTCGAGTTCCCAGTTGACCCAACCAATCTCACTGTCCTGGCAATACGCGTTGTTGTTGCCGTGCTGGGTGCGTGCGAACTCGTCACCGGCCACCAGCATCGGCGTGCCTTGGGCCAGCAGCAGGGTGGCGAAGAAGTTGCGCATTTGACGCAGGCGCAGCGCGTTGATTTCCGGGTCGTCGGTCGGGCCTTCGACGCCGTGGTTCCACGACAGGTTGTTGTTGCTGCCGTCCTGGTTGTTCTCGTCGTTGGCTTCGTTGTGTTTGTCGTTGTACGACACCAGGTCGTGCAGGGTGAAACCGTCGTGGGCGGTGATGAAGTTCACCGAGCTGTAAGGCCTGCGGCCACGGTGGTTGAACATTTCGCCGGAGGCGGTCATGCGCGCGGCAAAGTCTGCGAGTTGGCCGTCGTCGCCTTTCCAGAAGGCGCGCACGGTGTCGCGGAAACGGTCGTTCCATTCCACCCAACCCGGCGGAAAGTTACCCACCTGGTAACCACCTGGGCCGCAGTCCCACGGCTCGGCGATCAATTTAAGCTGGCGCAGCACCGGGTCTTGGCGGCAGGCCACGAGGAAACTGTGACGCTCATCGAAGCCCTCGCGGTAGCGGCCGAGGATGGTCGCCAAGTCGAAGCGGAAGCCGTCCACGTGCATTTCCGTGGCCCAGTAACGCAGCGAGTCGGTGACCATTTGCAGCACGCACGGGTGGCTCAGGTCGAGGGTGTTGCCGGTGCCGGAATCGTTGATGTAAAAGCGCTTGTCGTCGGGCATCAGGCGATAGTACGAGGCGTTGTCGATACCGCGCATCGACAGGGTAGGGCCGCGCTCGTTGCCTTCGGCCGTGTGGTTGTAGACCACGTCCAGAATCACTTCCAGCTTGGCGTCGTGCAGGTGCGCAACCATCTCCTTGAATTCGGCGATCTTGCCACTCGCCAGATAGCGCGGGTCGGGGGCAAAAAACGCGATGCTGTTATAGCCCCAGTAGTTGGTCATGCCTTTTTCGAGCAAGTGCTGGTCATTGACGAACGCATGCACCGGCAACAGTTCGACGGACGAAATGCCCAACTGGCGGATGTGCTTGAGCACGTCTGCTTCCATCAAGCCGGCGCAGGTGCCACGCACCGATTCGCCCACCGAAGGGTGGCGCATGCTGATGCCGCGCAAGTGGGTTTCATAAATAATCGTGCGGTCCCACGGCACGCGCACCGGCTGGTCGTTGCCCCAGGTGTGCGCCGGGTCGATGACCTTGCACTTGGGCACGAAGGGCGCGCTGTCGCGTTCGTCAAAACTGAGGTCATCATCGGGGTGGCCGATGGTGTAGCCAAACAGCGCTTCAGACCACTTGAGTTCGCCGACCAACTGCTTGGCGTAAGGGTCGATGAGCAATTTATTGTGGTTGAAGCGATGGCCGTTGGCCGGGTCATACGCACCGTACACGCGGTAGCCGTAGATCAGCCCGGGGTGGGCGTCGGGCAGGTAGCCGTGGAAGGTTTCATCGGTGTATTCGGGCAGTTCGATACGCTCCAGCTCAACTTCGCCGGTGTCGTCGAACAGGCACAGCTCAACCTTGGTCGCGTTGGCTGAGAACAGCGCAAAGTTAACGCCAAGGCCATCCCAAGTGGCGCCAAGCGGGAAGGGCAAACCTTCACGAATCCGCGACGGCTCGTTTTCCGGCGTCGTTTGGCTTTTTTCTGGTTTGCTCATCAAATTGCTCCTGCAGAGGTATTTATTCGGGCCGAACGGGACCGTGCCGACGATCTTTCAGCTGACGCAATGGGTAGTGGAATGGCCTCCTGCCGACAACCGCGGAAGGAGGCGGTGAAAAGTTGCGAGTATTAAGGCTTGGGCTTTTTTGGAGCTGCTGGTTTTTTAGCGGCCGGGGGCACCGGTTTGCTCGCGACCGGCGCGGGCGGCTTGGCTTTTGCCGCAGGCTTGGGTGCGGTTTTCGGCTTGGCGGCTGCCTTGGGTTTACTCGGCGTCAGCGCTTCGGCTTCTGCCAGCTTGCGCGCCATTTCCCAGTGACGTGCATCTTCACCGTGGGGCTTGCCTTCAGATTCCCAGATCTGATGCGCTAGTTCGCGAACGCGTTTGTCTTCAGTACTCATCAAAATGCTCCTCGCAGAAAATTTTCAGCTTTCTTGATCATCAGGATTGATAAAGACATTGACCGGGAAATCCCCCAGGGCAGCGCTGATCAACAGCTCCTTGTCTGGTGTGACTGCGCCTGTGTGAAAAAGTCCCTTCCAGTTTTGTGTTGTGGCGGCGAACGGTAATTTCACCCGGGTATCGCCCCAAACCTGCGCATTGATCTCAGGGTACACGCCGTTTTCCAGCAGCTCATGTGACCAGCGTGGCACCACCACCAGCACGCGTGTGCCCTGATGCTCGCGGCAAAAAGCGACCACGTGTTCGGCGTGTTGGCCGACCACTTCAAGTGGCGTGTAACTGCCACGCTGGAACAGCTCGGGTTGGGCCTTGCGCAAGGCCAGCACGTGGGCAATCAGCGCCTGTTTGATGCGCCCGTCACGCCAGTTGAACAACAGCTCACCCACGTCCGGTGGTGTATCCAACGCCTGTTGCCGCGCGTTGAAATCCACCGGGCGGCGGTTGTCCGGGTCGACCAGGCTGAAGTCCCAGAACTCATCGCCCTGGTACAAGTCCGGCACACCCGGCACGGTGAGGCGAAGCAAGGATTGCGCCAGCCCGTTAACGGCGCCCGCCGGCGCGATGGCCTGCGCGGCGCTGTTGATGGCGCTGCGCAACGGTTGCCCCTCATCGCTGAGCAAAACGCGAGACAGGAAGGCTTCGACGCCTTGTTCATACGCCTCGTTGGGCGCGCTCCAACTGCTCTGCAACTTGGCTTCGCGCAGGGCCTTTTGTTGCCACTGCCACAGCCGCTGTTGATAGCCGTCAAAATCCTCGCCCTGGTCCAGC
The DNA here is from genome assembly GCF_002723595.1 of Pseudomonas sp. ICMP 460. Lineage (NCBI taxonomy): Bacteria > Pseudomonadati > Pseudomonadota > Gammaproteobacteria > Pseudomonadales > Pseudomonadaceae > Pseudomonas > Pseudomonas sp. ICMP 460. The sequence goes on along the minus strand of NZ_LKBR01000011.1, from coordinate 42,936 downwards.
GGCCAGCTGCCCAGCAGCACTTGGTACAGGATCAACTCATCGCCTGCCGAGGGCGTGCTGGCGTCGTTGCGCAACGGCGCAGCAAGCCTGCGCCAGTCTTCAACCTGTGCGGCGTACCACGGCGCGCATTCGCTGAGCACGGCCAAACGTGCGCGGGTATCTTCGCCGCGCTTGTGGTCGTGGGTGGCGGTGGCCAGCAGGTTGTCAGGGAACGTCTCCAGGCGCTGCTGGTTGACGGCGTGAAACGCCTCCACGGGTGCGCTGAATTGCTCGGTGCTGAAGCCTACGTCGTTGCGCGACAGCAGCACGGCCGAGCGGTAAAACGCGGTGTCTTCCACGGCCTTGGCGGCCGCCGGCGAGGTCAGTTGCTGGAAGCGCACACACGCATGCTTGAGCATCTTGCGTTCACGGCCCACCGGGCGATTGCGCCACGGCTGGCCGCCCAGCCATTTTTCCAGGTGGTCGAGCACTGGCCAGTCGCCTTCGCTCAAGGTGCTGCGGGCACCGGCCAACGCCTGCAGGAAAAACACATCGTCGCGCTCGCTGCGGCCCAAGGCGCTGATGTAGGTGCGGTACACCGGAAAGTGCACGATCAGTTCCTGCAAGGCGCGACGTATCGCGCCCAACGTCAGGTCGCGGGTCATCACGTCATCGCGGGCCACTTGCAGCAGGGCTTGGGCCACGCTTTCGAAGTCACCGGCCAGCGAACCGTTGAGGATCTGCTGGCGCGCCAGCCACGCCTCTTCGATAAACGCCGAAGGCCGCTCGCTGTGGCGGGTCCACAATTCGGCCAGCGGCTCAAAACCATCGGGATGGTGTTGCAGCAGCGACAGCTGATTCATGAACTCGTAGCCGGTTGTGCCGTCCACCTGCCAGTCTTCACGCAGGGTTTCGCCTTCACCGAGGATTTTTTCAACGAAGATCGGCAAGTGCCGCTCTGGTGAGAGTGAATCGACGCGACGGCGCAACTTGCGGCAATAACCGCGTGGGTCGGCCAGCCCGTCGATGTGGTCGATGCGCAGACCGTCTATCAGGCCTTGGCTGATCAGCTCGAAAATCTTGCCGTGAGTGGCTTCAAACACGGCGGTGCGCTCTACGCGCAAGCCGCCCAGCTCATTCACGTCGAAAAAGCGCCGCCAGTTAATGTCGTCCGCCGCGGTGCGCCAGCTCGCCAGGCGGTAGGCCTGTTGCTCAAGCAGCGCGTGCAGGCGCGTGAAACCGTCGGCTTGGCGCCCGTCAAACTCAGCCAGGCGTTGTTGAATGGCGCGCAGCACCTCGCCTTCGGTGGCGCGTTCGGCCAAGGCCTGCTTGAGCCACGCCGCTTCGTGATAAGCGTCGTCCTGGTAGGCGAGGGCGCTGAAGCGCTCGGCCAACGGTTTGAGCAAGTCATCACCGCCCAGAATAGAAGCGTAATCACGCGGGCAGATCGGGAAGCGGTGTTCGTAATGCTCGACGTAAAACGCCCCGTGCGCGGCGTCGAATTGCAGCACCAAGGCGCCGCTTTGCAAAGCTTCGCCATAATCGCTGCCGAGGAACGGCATCAGCAGTTGGCCCTTGAGCAACGGGTCGGGCGAGTGCCACTGAATGTCGAAGAACTCGCTGTAGAGGCTTAAGCGGCCCCATTCCAGCAGGTCCAGCCACCACGGGTTATCCGCGCCGCCGACCGCCATATGGTTGGAGACTATATCGAGGATCAGCCCCATATTGTGTTCACGCAGCGCGGCCACCAAGCGGCGCAGCGCAGGTTCGCCGCCCAGTTCGGGGTTGACGCTGGTCGGGTCGACCACGTCGTAGCCGTGCATCGAGCCTGCGCGGGCGCTGAGCAGTGGCGAGGCATACACGTGGCTGATGCCCAGTTGGGCAAAGTACGGCACCAACGGCACCGCGTCATCCAGGGTGAAACCTTTGTGAAATTGCAGGCGCTGGGTAGCGCGCAGAGGCAGTGCTTTCATCGATCACGCTCATAGGCTTGGTTGCGCGCGACGGCCAGCAGTTCGAGGCGGCGAGCGGCGCCGGCGTTGTCGAGCAGGCTGGCAGCCTCGCCCGGCAGGCGGCGGCGCCAGTTAGGGTGGGTGTCGGTGGTGCCGGGCAGGTTGGCTTGTTCTTCAACGCCCAGCGCATCTTCCAGCGGCAGCAATACCAGCGGTGCACGGGTATGGCCCAAGTAGCGCACGCTGGCATCGATCACGTGGTCGGTGTCGTTGCGGATTTCATCGACGAAGTTCTGCGGGTCTTCGCTCAAGGCCTGGCGCAGCGCCTGACGCTCGCGCAGGCGCTGTTCGCTCCATTGCTCCACGGTAGGCGCGTCGATCAGGCCGAGTTGGATATTCCACTCGATGTCGCGGCTGTGCCACCAGCCATTAAGGGTCGGCAAGTCGTGCGTGCTGGTGGTCGCCAGGGCATTGTCCGGCCAGTCGAGGATCGGCGTGAATTGGCCATCGTGGCCTTGTTCGAAGAGCAACACGCGCATGCCCAGAATCGAGCGGCCGCTGAGTTTTTCGCGCAGGCCATCGGGCACGGTGCCGAGGTCTTCACCGAGCACGATGGCCTGGTGGCGATGCGATTCCAGCGCCAACAGGCGCAACATGTCGTCCACCGGGTAATACAGGTAGGCGCCTTCACGCGGCGAGGCGTCCATGGGGATTACCCACAGGCGTTGCAGGCCCATCACGTGGTCGATGCGCAGGCCGCCGGCGTGGGCGAAGTTGGCGCGCAGCATTTCGATAAACGCGCGAAAGCCGTTGCGCTTGAGGCCCTCAGGCGAAAACGCCGAGATGCCCCAGCCCTGGCCCGCGCGGTTGAGAATGTCGGGCGGTGCGCCGACGGTCAGGTTCGCGAGCAACTCATCTTGCCGGCTCCAGGCCTGGCTGCCACCGCCGTCGGCGCCCACGGCCAGGTCGGCGATCAAACCGACGCCCATGCCGCTGCCCCGCGCAGCTTGTTGCGCGCGCTCCAGGCAACGCGCAATCAGCCATTGGCAGAAGGCGAAGTAGCCGATTTGTTCACGATTGTTCTCGGCGAACTCTGCCAGTGCCGGGCTCTGCGGGCTGCGCCATGCCTCTGGCCAATGGCGCCAATCGAGGTCTTCACCGGCGGCGGCGCGAACCGCTTGTACCGCTTCGAAGCGGCAATGGTTTTCCAGCGCTTCGCCACCGGCCTGGCGGAAGCTCAGGAAGTCGGCGTGTTGCGGGTGCTGGCCTTGGCGGAAGCCTTCATACAGCGCGCGCAACAGGCGTTGCTTGGCGCTGGCAGCGGCGGGCCAGTCAATCAGCGTGTGTTGTTCAAGGCTGTGCAGCTCTTCGGTCAAGCCGAGGGTTTCGACAGCGTTGCGCACTTCGCGCTCACCGAGGATGCACGCAGGCGAGGCGTACAAGCTGTTTAGAAACAGCCGGCTGGAAGGCGAATATGGGCTATAGCGCGAGGTATCGGCGCTGAACATCGCGTGCATCGGGCTGATAGCCAGGGCGTCGGCACCGCGCTCGGCGGCGGCACGCACCAGATGTTCCAGCGCCAGGGTGTCGCCGAAACCGCCGTCGCCGAGGCGGCGCAGCGCATACAGTTGGGCGCTCAAGCCCCACGCCCGCGCAGGTTGGCTGTCAGCCGCTTCGCCCACGCTGTAGCAATGGGTGGGCGCAACCGCCAGGGTAAAGGTCTGGTCGCCGATGTGCACTTGATGGTAGCCAAGGGCGATGACGCCTGGCAGCACGGCGTCACTGTCGAGGCGTAATTCGAGGCTTTCGCCACCTTCCAAATTGACCCGGCACAGCGTGTCGGGTTCGAAGTAGCGCGCCAGGTCAAGGCCTTCGCCACTGTCGACGGTCATCAGCGGTGGCAGGTGTTTGTCTTGTTGCACCTGCTCCATTTCAAGCAAGCTGGCGTCGATTTCGGCATCGGTATCCGCCGGGTGGCCGAGGCCTTTGAGCACGGCGCGTAGAGCCTCGGGTTTTACATGTTGCGGGCGGCCGTTTGCGTCGATCCAATCGACGGCCAGGCCCGCGCGACTGGCGAGTATTTCCAGATTCGCTTCGCTCAAGAGTGCTCTCCAACAGGGAATAAGGCCACGCGTGCACTGAACGGCGCGAGTTGCGCGCCACCCGTGGCAGGCGTTTCAAATAGCAGGTGTTGCGGCGCGGGGTGACTGAGCGGCGTTGCGCTCAAGTTCAGGTCAATCTGCAATACGCTGCCATTGCCCAGGCGCCAGCGTGCAGTGACGGCGCCGTCTGCCAGCACCTGCGCACCCAACGCCACAGTGCCCGGCAAGTGCGGCACGATGTGCTGGTGACGCAGGCTCAGCAGGTGGCGGTAAAGCTGCGCGTGTTCGTTCTCGGTCAACGTGGGCGTTGACTCCAGAAACGTGGTCAAGGCGTTTGGATCAGGAATACGCTCACGCCGCTCCGGGTCCTGGAACGCGGCAAAATCCGCAAACTCGCTGCGTCGGCCTTCGCGCACGGCCTCGGCCAGTTCACCATGGTGGTCGGTGAAAAACAGGAACGGTTCGCTGGCGTTGACTTCATCGCCCATGAACATCAATGGAATCATCGGCGACAGCAGTAACAAAGCGGTCGCAGCTTTCAGCGCCTGCGGCGAGCAGAGTTGGTGCAGGCGTTCGCCAAAGGCACGATTGCCGATCTGGTCATGGTTCTGCAAAAACAGCACGAACGCACTCGGCGGCAAGTGCCCGCTGGGCTCGCCGCGCATATGGCCATGGCGAGTGGCGTGGCCCTGATAGATAAACCCTTCGCTCAGGCAGCGCGCCAGTTTGGCGGTGGTGTCTTTGGCAAAATCGCTGTAGTAGGCGTCGGTTTCGCCGGTCAACAGCACGTGCAGCGCGTTGTGGCCGTCGTCATTCCACTGCGCATCAAATGAGTGTTCAAGCAGGCTGGCCTGGTTGAATTCGTTTTCCAGCACCAGCCACACATGGCGGCCGGTATCTGTTTGCTGGCGCACGCGCTGCGCCAGCTCCTCTAAAAAGCCGGGGTTGTCGATGGCGTGCACCGCATCCAGGCGCAAGCCGTCGAAGCGGTATTCCAGCAGCCACATCAGCGCGTTATCGAGGAAGAAGTCGCGCACTTCGCGCCGATCAAAATCAATGCCCGCGCCCCAAGGCGTGTGCACGTCTTCTTGAAAGAAGCCTTTGGCGTATTGGCCGAGGTAATTGCCGTCGGGGCCGAAGTGGTTGTAGACCACGTCAAGCATCACCGCCAGGCCGTGTTCATGGGCGCTGTCGATCAACTGCTTGAGCTGTTCGGAGGTGCCGTAGGAGGCTTGGGGCGCATAGGGCAGAACGCCGTCGTAACCCCAATTACGCTCACCGGGGAATTGCGCCAACGGCATCAATTCAATCGCGGTGACGCCCAATTCGGCCAGGCGTGGCAGGTGCTGTTCAACGCCTGCGTAGCCGCCCAGCGCGCCGACATGCACCTCGTAAATCACCGCTTCGTGCCACGGGCGGCCTTGCCAGTTGCTGTGTCGCCATTCGTAGGCGAGGGGGTCGACGACGACGCTCCAACCGTGCACGTCCGCAGCCTGAGCCCTGGAGGCCGGGTCGGGAACGTCCATTTCGCCGTCGATGTTATAGCGGTAAAGCGTGCCCGCCGGGCACTGTATTTCGGTCTCGAACCAGCCATCTGCCTGAGGCAGCATGGCGATCGACTTGCCGTTTTCCAATTCAACGCTGACATAAAACGCGTCTGGCGCCCACAAGGCAAAACGCGTGTGTTGCGCGTCCAGCATGATTGCGCCGTGGGGCCAGGTTTCCAAAGTCCGTAACGGCATCTATGAAGACCTCCCTTGATTAACTAGCCGATTTCCCCAGTGCTTTAGCCACAAGCTGTTCGTACAGTTCAGCATAGGGTTCCACCGCTTGGCTCCAGTTGAAAGGCTGGGTCATGGCGCGGCAGCGCATGGCGTTGAGCAGGCCGGTGTTGGCGAACACCCTGAAGGCGCGGCTCAGCGCTTCTTCGTAGCTTTGCACCGTGGATTCATTGAACAGGAACCCGGTCACGCCATTCTCGATGGTGTCGGCCAGGCCCCCGGTGTTGCGCGCTATCGGCAACGAACCGAAGCGTTGTGCGTACATTTGGCTCAGGCCGCAAGGCTCATAGCGCGATGGCATCAACAGGAAGTCGCTGCCGGCGAACATGCGCCGCGCATCGGTCTCATTGAAGCCAATACGTACGCCAACCTGGCCGGGAAAACGCAGCGCCAGTTCACGCATGGCGTGTTCTTCTTCCGGTTCGCCACGGCCGATAATGGCGATCTGGCCGCCGTTCTCGACGATAAAACTGGCCACCGCTTCAGTCAGGTCCAGGCCTTTTTGATAGACCAAGCGCGAGACCACAGCGAACAACGGGCCGCTGGAGTCATGCAGGCCGAACAGCTCGCGAACGTGCGCGGCGTTAACCGCCTTGCCTTCCCAGTCGCCGATATTGAAGTTGTGGGTCAGGTGCGTGTCGGTAGAGGTTTCCCAGCTTTCATCGATGCCGTTGGGAATGCCACTGAGCAGGCCTTGCTGGGTCTTGCTGGCCAAAAAGCCATCAAGGCCGCAGCCGAATTCCGGCGTGGTGATTTCCTGTGCGTAGGTCGCGCTCACGGTGGTGATGTGGCTGGAGTACGCCATGCCGGCCTTGAGGAACGACATCTTGCCGTAGAACTCCATGCCTTCCTGTTGCAAGGCATGCGGCGGAATGCCCAGCTCAGGCGTCGACGCCAAGCTGACCACACCCTGGTAGGCGAGGTTATGAATGGTGAACAGAGTGGGAGTGCGTGAGCCACGCCAGTGCATATAGGCAGGTGCCAGGCCAGCAGGCCAGTCATGCGCGTGCACCAGGTCCGGGCACCAGTGGATCTGCGCGAGGTTGGCGGCCATGTCGGCGGCGGCAAGGCCCAGGCGGGCGAAGCGAATATGGTTGTCCGGCCAGTCGCGGCCGTTGTTGGCACCGTAAGGTGTGCCTTCGCGCTCGTAGAGTTCAGGGCAGATCAGTACATAGATGACCAGGCCGTCCTTGAGGTCCATGCGCCCGATCTTGCACGGCGGCAGCGCGGCGTGGCCGCCCAACTCGCCAATGATATGAATCGGGTTGTCGCTTTCCATCACCTGCGGATAGCCGGGGATCAGCACCCGCACATCGTGCAGGTGCGCCATTGCGCGGGGCAGGGCAGCGGAGACGTCGCCCAGGCCACCGGTTTTCACCAGATCGGCGAATTCGGAGGTAACAAACAGCACTTTCTTGCGATTAGGATTCTGACTCACGATCGGCCGCACAGTGTTGGGCAGGTCGGCCAATGACGTAGGCCCCCCTACCGGCTGACTAAAACGCTCTCCCTGAGTATCTACTGCGGCACTGATCATAATGCTCTCCCACGTTTTGGTGGGCTAGTGGCCCGCTGCCACTAGCTCCGATGACCGCATCCTGCGGCCAGGCGCGCAAGCGCTGTACAAATCTGGCAAGGCTTATGCCAGTTGCACGGCAAGCAGAAATAGATTGGATGGACGGGCATTTCGCGAAACGCGCGTGCTCGCCTCCCTTAAAACTGGACCTATGGCAGAGTTGGAAAGTTTAGATTTTTTGCGGGGTTTTTGTTTTGGAACGGACCCATGGTTGATGAGTCTAGGACAGATCCCAGCGCCTGTAGGGTTTTCGCCGGATTTTGTAGGACAATAAACTTGTAACCATATGCAAATTTAAAATCTGCAGCCGGGCTTGCCGGCAAAGTACTCAAAGCGGGGCGATGCAACCGCCAGCAGGTGGTGCGTATGCACTGAATGGGTGCGTCAGCCAAGCACGCGCATGGGCATGCCGTTGGCCCATGCCTGAATGTCTTCGATCATCTGCTGGTAGAACTGCCGGTAATTCTGCTCGCTCACATACCCCACATGTGGCGTGGCCAACACGTTGGGCAAGCGCCGAAATGGATGATCAGCCGGTAGCGGCTCGTCGCTATACACGTCCAGCGCCGCCCCCGCCAAGCGCCCGCTTTCGAGTGCCTGAACCAACGCCTGCTCATCCACAATCGGCCCACGCGCGGTATTGACCAAGCGCGCAGTCGGCTTCATCCAGCTCAACGCCTGGGCATCCACCAAACCACGGCTGCGATCGCTGAGTACCAAGTGAACGCTGAGAATATCCGCCTGCTCGAACAACTCGCGCTTGCTGACCCAGGTCACACCCGACTCGGCGGCACGTTCGGGCGTGAGGTTTTCGCTCCAGGCCACCACGCGCATGCCGAATACCTGGGCGAACTGCGCGACCTTCTGGCCAATACTGCCCAAGCCGAGCACCCCCAGGGTTTTGCCGTACAGATCGCCACCCAGCCCCACCTGCCAGTTGCCGGCACGCAGGGAGTTGGCTTCGGCGAGCAAATTGCGCGTCGAGGCCATGATTAACGCCCAGGTCAATTCAGGTGCCGCCTGCTTGTAGCTGTCGGTGCCGCACACCTGAATGCCGAGGGCCTTGGCGGACGTAATGTCGATAGCGGCATTGCGCATGCCGCCGGTCACCAACAGCTTGAGGTTGGGCAAGCCCTGCAACAGCGCTTTGTCGAAGAGGGTGCGTTCGCGCATCAGGCAAATAACCGTGAATGCCTGCAAACGCTCGATCATCGACGCCGTGTCCGCCGGGTAATCGTGCAGGAAATGCACCTGGCCAACCGACGCCAGCGCCGACCAGTCCACCACGCCACTGGCAACGTTCTGCCAATCATCAATGACTGCGATCTGTACCGACGTTCACGAGTGCCTCGATAAAAGTTGACTTAAAGGGCCTTTAAACCCTGCAACAACGCTTTATGAAACTTGGCCGGATCTTCCATCTGTGGCGCGTGCCCCATGCCCGGGAATTCCACCAGAGTAGCGTGCGGGATCAGCTTGGCCACTTGCTTGCCCAACACCGCATAATTGCCCAGCTTGGCCTTGACCTCGGGCGGCGCAACGTCACGGCCGATGGCGGTGGTATCGGCGGTGCCGATCAGCAGCAGGGTCGGCATTTGCAAGTCCTTGAACTCGTAGTACACCGGCTGGGTGAAGATCATGTCGTAAATCAACGCCGAGTTCCAGGCGACCTGAGTATGCCCCGGGCCTTTATTCAGGCCCGCGAGCATGTCGACCCAACGCTCGTACTCGGGCTTCCAGCGCCCGACGTAATAAGTATTCAGTTCGTACTTGCGAATGCCGTCGGCGCTCACTTTCAGCTCGCGTTCATACCATTGGTCGACACTGAGGTACGGCACGCCCAAGGCTTTCCAGTCTTCCAGGCCAATCGGGTTGACCAGCGCCAGTTGCTCGGTTTGCGCCGGGTAAAGCAACGCGTAACGGGTGGCGAGCATGCCGCCGGTGGAGTGGCCGACGAGGGTGGCTTTTTGAATGCCGAGTTTATCCAGCAACTGGTGGGTATTAATCGCCAGTTGCTGGAAGCTGTACTGGTAATGGTCCGGCTTGCTGGAGGTGCAAAAGCCGATCTGGTCGGCTGCGATCACCCTGTAACCGGCGTCGCTCAAGGCCTTTATCGATTGATCCCACGTCGCGCCGCAGAAGTTTTTGCCGTGCATCAGCACCACGCTGCGGCCATTGGCAGGGGCTTTGGCCGGTACGTCCATGTAACCCATTTGCAGGGATTTGCCCTGCGACTGGAAGTTGAAGTGCTCAACCGGATAGGGGTATTCAAAGCCTTGCAGTTCGGGGCCGTAGGCCGGGCTTTCGGTGGCGGCGAAGGCGGGAAGGGCACTGCCGAGCAGCAGGCTGGCGGCGCACAGTGAACGGATCAGGGGCATGGGTCAGTCTCCGGAGGCAGTGACCGGATGCTGTGGCGCAACGATTAAGTGAGGATTAACGGGGCGGCGCAGTCACGCCACTGGCGCCCCGTAACTCAACGGGCTAGAGGGCTTTCAAGCCTTGCAGCAACGCCGTGTGGAACTGTTCAGGATCTTCGAGCTGTGGCGAATGGCCCCGGTTGGCGAATTCCACCAGGGTTGCGTTGGGAATCAGCTTGGCGACGTGCTTGCCGAGTTCTGCGTAATTGCCGATTTTCGCCCTGACTTGCGGTGACGCCAGGTCGCTGTTAAGCGCGGTGGTGTCGGAGGTGCCAATAAGCAGCAAGGTGGACATTTTCAAGTCCTTGAACTCGTAGTACACCGGCTGGGTGAATATCATGTCCCAGATCAGCGCCGAGTTGCGCACCACTTCCTTCTTGCCGGGCCCGTTGTGCAGCCCTACCAGCATGTCTACCCAACGATCGTGCGCAGGTTCCCAGCGCCCAAGGTAGTAGTTGGCTTGTTGGTAGTCGCGCACGCTTTGGTAGGTCAATTGGCTATCGGCTTGCGCCCATTGGTCGACGGTGCGGTAAGGAACGCCCATGGCTTTCCAGTCTTCCAAACCAACGGGGTTGACCATCGCCAGCTGTTCGGTCTGCGCCGGATACATCAAGGCATAGCGGGTGGCGAGCATGCCGCCGGTGGAATGCCCCAACAGCGTGATCTTTTTAATCCCGAGTTTTTCCACCAGTTGCTGGGTGTTGATTGCCAGTTGCTGGAAGCTGTACTGGTAGGTTTCGGGCTTGCTGGAGGTACAAAAACCGATTTGGTCAGGCACCACCACGCGGTAACCGGCGTCGCTCAGGGCCTTGATCGAGTCTGCCCAGGTGGCGCCGCAAAAATTTTTGCCATGCATCAGCACGATACTGCGTCCATTCGGTGTGCCCTTGGGTTTCACGTCCATATAACCCATTTGCAACGATTGGCCCTGTGACGAGAACGTGAACTGCTCAAGCGGATACGGGTAGCGAAAACCCTGCAACTGCGGACCGTAAGTGGTTTGTGTGCCGGTAGCACAGCCGGTGAGGGCCGCTGCGAGTAATAAAGGGGTGAGAAAGCGCGTGCACGTGGCTTGCATGGGGCGGGGCTCTGCAGGGAAAAATCGGAGTCTTTGGGCCAGGCATTAATCGAGGATTAAGCGAATGAAGCGCGCGCCGAACTCGGCGAAAACAAGGATTATTCCTGCAGGGCGTGGGAGAGCTGGCTCAGCGTCAACAGCGCCAGTACCGCGTATCGGGCGCCTTTTGCGACGGTGACCAACAGCAGGAAGCGCCAGAATGGCTCGCGCATGACGCCTGCCACCAGTGTCAGCGGGTCGCCGATAATCGGCACCCAACTGAGCAACAACGACCAATGCCCCCAGCGTTGGTAGTGGCGGCTGGCCTTTTCCAGGTGCCGGGGGCTGACCGGAAACCAGCGCCGCGCCTTAAAGCGCTCCACCGAGCGCCCCAGCCACCAGTTGACCACCGAGCCCAGCAAGTTGCCGACGGTGGCGATTGCGAGCAACGCCCACAGGCTGTAATGCCCACTGATCAACAAGCCCACCAGCACCGCTTCGGATTGCATCGGCAACAGCGTGGCGGCGCCGAAGGCGGCGAAAAACAGCCCCAGGTAACCGGCGAGCATCAATCAGTGCGCCGGGTGCATGCCCGGCATGGTGGTCAGCGCAAGGGCAGGGGTGACCAACGCAAACAGCAGGGCTAGTTGCAACGAGGTTTTCATGGGGGCTCGCGATCAGGCAGGGGCGGAGGGTGACGGCGGCATCGTAGCACAGGCATCTACACGCTTTTGTGGGTCTTAGCTTTGGGGTTGTTACTGATGGCGAGTCACTTTTGAAAGGGTCCAAAACTGCATGTGTGGGAGCGGGCTTGCTCGCGATGCAGGCACCTCGGACCCTCAGTCACACCGAGTTGACTGCATCGCGAGCAAGCCCGCTCCCACAATTTTGGCTCGGTGTACCTGCTCTAAAGACCTGTTTCCAGCCGCTGCTTAAGCTGGTCCAGCGCCACATTGGACAGCTCAAGCATGCGCTGATGAAGCGTGGCCAGTTGCAGCTCGGTCTCATACGTCAACACACGTTTAAACAACGTGCCACCGCGATGCGCTTGCAAAAAGTAATGCACCGACCCATCCACCACCAACGAGGTAAACACGCTTTTAAACTCACCCGGTCGACACGCCACTTGCACGCGATAACTCATGGGCACACGCACGCCGAGCAAGTCGATAACCCCGTTAAAACGTGTGCCGGCCAGCAATGACCCGCGGGTGCCGGTGTCGGCACTGAGCGCCGTAGGGTGCCACTCGTGCCAACGATCAGGCTGGCTCACATAGTCATAAACAACCTCCAGGGGCGCTTCGATAAAGCGCTCCTGGCTGATCCGCTCCAAGCGGCTTGAATGCTCGACAGCGTGCATGACCCACCTCCTGTGTGGCTCGGAACTTTCAGAATAGTCCCACTCCCGCGCATTGCACGGAAGTGCCACAGCCACTTATCAGCGCACCTTGAAACGACTCATCAGGGCAATCACGCGGCCATTCGCATCCAGCAGGCTCTGTGTGTTGGTTTGGGTGGTGTGGCCGCTTTCTACCAGCTCGTCGACCATATGTCGGATTTGCACCATGCTGCGGTTGATCTCCTCGGTCACCGCACTTTGCTGCTCGGCGGCTGTGGCGATCTGCGTGCTGAGGTTGTTGATATGGCTGACCGAGCCAGCCATTTCATCCAGGCCGGTGTTAACCCGTGCGGTGGCATCCGCCGCCGATTGGCAACTGGCTTGGGTGTTTTCCATGGCCGTCACCGACGAACTCACGCCGGTGGTCAGGCGCGCGAGCATCTCGTTGATCTGCGAGGTGCTGGCTTGGGTGCGCGCAGCCAGCGCGCGCACTTCGTCGGCGACCACCGCAAAACCACGGCCTTGCTCGCCCGCCCGCGCTGCTTCAATCGCCGCGTTCAGTGCCAGCAGGTTGGTTTGCCCGGCAATCGCGCCGATCACACCGAGGGTTTCGGTGATGCGCGCGGCGTCCTGGCGCATGTTTTCTACCGTGTGGGTGGCGCTGGCCACTTCGCCGATCAAGGCGCTGACGCTGTTGGACGCTTCACCCACCACCACCCGCGAGCGGTCGGCATGCTCATTCGCGCGCTGGGTAAACGACGCGGTTTCGGCGGCGTTGTGCGCGACGGTGTCGGCGGTGGAGCTCATTTCGGTGATGGCGGTGACCGTTTGATCGGTCTCCGAGGCGTGCCGCACCAAAATCTGGTTGGTGTGGGCCGAGGTCTGTTGCAACTGCTCAAGGCCTGACGACATCGCGCCGGTGGCCAGCGTGACTTCACTGATCATGTTTTGCAGGTACACGATAAAGTGATTTACCGAGTGACCAATCGCGCCCAGTTCGTCTTCAGCACGAATGGTGATGCGCCGCGTCAGGTCGGCGTCGCCGGCCGACAGCGCGTCGATATTGGTCTTCAGCGACTTCATGCGCTGCACCAGTTGGCGAATCGCGTAGACCTGCAACAGCACCAGCAGCAACACCATGGGAATCTGGATCAGGCTGAGGCTGCCGAGCACGTCATCGCGCTGGGCGGTGATCAACGACGTGGGCAGGGCGGTGGCGAGCAACCACGGCGTGCCCTCAATCGGGCGCATATAGAAGGTGCTGGCGACGCCCTGGTTGTCGAACTCGGTGCGTTGCAGCGCCTGGTCGCGTTGGCCCAGCGCCTTGCTGACTTGAGCCGCAAAGGCTGAAGAACCGGCCAGTTCGCTGATGTTTTTCAACACCACCGGGCCGCTGATGCGTGTGCTGTTGCTGATGATCTTGCCGTCAGCCTCGACGATCAGCATTTGCCCGCCGATGTCTTTTTCCTTGCTGGCCACCAGATCATTGAAGAAACCCAGGGTCACGTCGATGGTGGCGATGCCATAAGCCGCGCCGTCGCGCTGGATCGCCATGGCGCAGTTGGTGCGCGGTTCCTGGCTGGCGTCATCTTTGTAGGCGGCCGCCCAGGCGCACTGGCCGCGCGGTGCGGCGAGGCCACCTTTGTACCAACTCTGGTCGTAGTAATTGGGCGCGGCGTCACTGTTCCAGAAGGTGTTCACCGCCAGTTTGCCCGACGCATCGCGGTGCCAGAAGGTGCTGTGCTTGTTACGGCCCGGCGTTCGCTGGTTAGGCAGCGGCCAGATGCCACCGCCAAAGACTTTCAGCTCGCCGTATTGGTCGACCAGGCCAGGCAGCACCTTGTCGATGGCGTCGCTGTCGAGCAGCGGGATGGTTTGGGTGATGCTGCGTTGCTGGGACTGAACCTTGTTCAGTTCGCCCTGGATTTGTACGGCCACTTCGTTGATGCGGTTGAGCACGACCTGTTCTTCGGTCTGTCGCAGCTTGGGCGCGACCAACTGGCCGATGCCCACGACGGTCAACACAAATAACACCAAGACGAACAGCACCAGAAACACGGTGTAGCGGGTTTGGATGGAGCGCAATGGGGGCATGGGTATCGTCCTTACGAAGCGTTTATTATTGGCGCGGCTTTGTTAGAGCTTCGTCGGGGTATCGGCTTGGCAGGGGGGAGCTTTAGGCACGAGGGTGCAAAGTTTATGGCGGTCGATGTAATGCGATGCCCGGTGTTCCTGGCGAGTGAACTCGGACGATTTCAATGACTCTCAACCCAGACATCAGCGTCAGCCGTGGGGAGCCCGGAGATGAACACGACTTTTAATAATGGAGCGGTGTTCGAAACTGATTTGCCTGCCCGGCTGGATCGCCTGCCGTGGGGGCGTTTTCATACCTTGCTGGTCATGGCGCTGGGCATTACCTGGTTGCTCGACGGCCTGGAAGTCACCCTCGCAGGCTCGGTAGCAGGTGCGCTCCAGGCCAGCCCGGTGCTTAACCTCAGCCGCAGCGACATCGGCCTGGCCGGCGCTGCCTACATAGCCGGTGCGGTGGTGGGCGCGCTGTTCTTCGGCTGGCTGGCGGACCGCTTCGGGCGCCGCAAGTTGTTCTTCATCACCTTGCTGCTGTACGTCGGCGCTACCGCCGCTACGGCATTCTCGTTCAGCGTGTGGAGCTTCATGCTGTTCCGAGCGCTGACCGGAATGGGCATCGGCGGCGAGTACGCGGCGATCAACTCGACGATTCAAGAATTCACGCCAGCCCGTTACCGGGGTTGGGTCGATCTGACCATCAACGGGACGTTCTGGCTAGGCGCTGCGTTGGGGGCAATCGGCTCGATTGTGTTGCTCGACCCGCAGTGGGTGGGTGCCGAGTTGGGCTGGCGCCTGTGCTTCGGTATCGGTGCGGCACTCGGTTTGCTGGTTTTGCTGATGCGCTTGTGGCTGCCGGAGAGCCCGCGCTGGTTGCTGATTCACGGGCGTTCGGACGAAGCGACAAAGATCGTTGAACAGATCGAAGTCGGCCTTGAGCGCCAGGGACACGTGTTGCCTGCCGTCGCGGGCAGGCCATTGCGGCTGCATGTTCGCGACCACACGCCGCTTGGCGAAGTCGCCAAAACGCTGCTGGTTACGTTTCGCCAGCGCTCGCTGGTGGGCCTGACGTTACTGACGGCGCAGGCTTTTTTCTACAACGCGATTTTCTTCACCTACGCGCTGGTACTCACGGACTTTTACGGTGTGCCTGCTGAACGCGTTGGCTGGTACGTGTTGCCGCTGGCGCTGGGCAATTTTTGTGGGCCGCTGCTGCTGGGCAAGTTGTTCGACGTGGTGGGTCGACGGGTGATGATCAGCCTGACCTATGCTGTTTCTGCGGTGCTGCTGGCGATCAGCGGTTATCTGTTTCAACAGGGGCTGCTGGATGTAACTCAACAGGCAATCGCCTGGATGGTGATCTTTTTCTTCGCGTCTGCGGCTGCGAGTTCTGCCTATCTGACCGTGGCCGAAACTTTTCCGCTGGAAATTCGTGCGCTGGCGATTGCGCTGTTCTATGCATTCGGCACGGGGCTGGGCGGCATCATCGGCCCAACGCTGTTTGGTGAGCTGATCGAAAGCGGTGAGCGCAGCCAGTTGTTGGTCGGCTACTTGATTGGTGCAGGGCTGATGTTGTTTGCAGCGATGGTGCAATGGCGCTGGGGCACGGCTGCCGAGCGCAAATCGCTTGAAGAGGTCGCACGACCGCTGTCGCAGGCGGATAACCCTTAGGCGCTGCACCGTCAGGCTTGAGCCTTGCGATAGGCGCCGGGTTGTTGCCCGATGACTTTGTGAAAGGCCCGGGTAAACGCCGCCACCGATTGATAACCCGCCGCCAGTGCCACCTGCGCCACGGTCTGGTCTTGCTTGAACAGCTCGCACGCATGGCGCATGCGCATCATCAGCAGCACGTGCCCCGGCGATTGGCCGCACAACTCGCTGAACCGTTTGAAAAACGCCGAGCGCGAGAGCCCGGTGCAGGCCGCCATGCTTTCCAGGCTCCAGGCGTCGGCAGGGCGCGCGATCAGTTGCTCCAGCAGGTTGGCGAACGCCGGTTGCCGGGCGAGTGCCGCCAGCCCGCCAAGCTCGGTATTGTCGAGCACTTGCTGGCGCAGCACATACAGAAACAGCAGGTGACACAGACGTTCGAGCAGCGCGGAAGAGGGCGCCGGGGCGCGCTCGCACTCTTGCAGGATCAGTTCGAACAAGCTGCGTGCGGCGGTCAGTGACGG
This sequence comes from Pseudomonas sp. ICMP 460, assembly GCF_002723595.1. Lineage (NCBI taxonomy): Bacteria > Pseudomonadati > Pseudomonadota > Gammaproteobacteria > Pseudomonadales > Pseudomonadaceae > Pseudomonas > Pseudomonas sp. ICMP 460. The sequence goes on along the minus strand of NZ_LKBR01000011.1, from coordinate 26,477 downwards.
GTCGCCGGCGCGCAGGATGATCCGTGCCGGCAGGCTGTCGACGATCATTGCCGACAGGCCGGAGTGGAAGTGAAAAAAGCCGCAGACCAACCCCACGCCGTCGCCGGCAGCGCTGTCCAGCGGCAGCATTGGGCGCCGTGGGCTTGCCTGCGCCGCAGCGGCGGTCGCTTCACCAGACAAGCGATACGCCAAGTCACGCAGCAGAAACACCGCATCGCCATTATTCAAGTGTTGCGGCGTCGGCTCGCCGTCCAAATGCAGCCAGCACTGGCCTTGCACAACCAGGTGAAAACTCGCGCTGGCAAGCCCGTGAGTACTCGCGTGCCAGTCGCCGCAATAGCGGCCGATGTGGAATAAACGCGTGTTGAGTTCGAGGCTGTCTAATAACCAATCGACAAGTGCACTGGACGAATTCATCTAACGGAAAGACTCTAGAGCAAGTAATCGCTACTTTAGCCTATTGAGCGGTTTTTTTATAACCAACAGACTGAGGACACGAACTCATCAGGAGACCACTCCATGCCCCGTGTACCCTTGCTGACCCCTGAAACCGCACCCGAAGCGGCCAAACCTTTTCTGGAGAACGCCCTGAAAGGCTCGGGCTTCATCCCCAATCTGCTCGGCGTACTCGCCAATGCACCGGCGGCGCTGGAAACCTACATTACCGTCTCGGCTATCAATGCCAAGGCTGAGCTGAGCCTGGCCGAGCGTGAAGTGGTGCAACTGGTTGCCGCCACCACCCACGGCTGCGATTTCTGTGTGGCCGGCCACACCGCCGTAGCACGCAACAAAGCCAAGCTGCCCGAAACGGTGATTGAAGCCCTGCGCCAACGCGGCGAATTACCCGACGCTCGCTATGAGACACTCGCCGCGTTCACGCGCGAAGTGATCGCCACGCGGGGTGATGTCAGCGACGCAGGCTTTGAGGCGTTCCGCGCCGCCGGTTACTCCGACGGCCAGGCACTCGAGGTTATTTTGGGCGTGAGCCTGGCCACCCTGTGCAACTTCGCTAACGTGTTTGCGCGTACGCCGCTCAACGCGGAGCTGGCGCAATACCGTTGGGAAAAACCTGCACGCTGAGGCGCACGCAGGTGTCGGCCCCTGTGCTTTAAATGGGGCTCTGTGCTTAAACAAGGAGAAACATGAATGCTTGACCCAATCCTGAGCCGTTGGCTCGATGTTCAAGCGCAGGCCCTGGATGTGGGCAGCTGCGACCCCCAGGAAGTACTGCCGCGCCTGGCCGAGGCCAACGTGCTGCGCATCGGTGTGCCGAAGGCGCTCGGTGGCCTGGGCGGTGATGTAACCGGTGCGGTGGAAGCCATCGCCCACGTTGCCAGCCATTCGCTGGCGGCGGCGTTTGTATGTTGGGGCCAACGATCCTTTATCGAGTACTTGTTACAGAGCCCGAATGCGCCGCTACGTGAGTAACTGTTGCCGGACTTGCTCAGCGGCAAATTGGCCGGGGCCACCGGGCTGTCGAATGCGATGAAGTTTTTGTCAGGCATTGAGGCACTGCACGTCAGCGCCGAGCCGACCGACGATGGCTGGACCCTCAATGGTCGCCTGCACTGGGTGACCAACCTGCGCAAAAACGGCTTTGTGGTTGCCGCCGCGATTGACCATGCCGGTGGCGGTGCACCGTTTATTCTGGCGATCCCCGATTCCGTTTCAGGCTTGCAACGCTCACGCGACCTGGAGCTGATGGGCTTGCAATCGAGCAACACGGCAGCGCTGGGCCTGGAAGGGGTGGCATTGGGCCGCGACTGGTTGCTGCACGAGGATGCGCGCACATTTTTGCCTGCGGTACGCCCGGCATTTCTGGGGTTGCAATGCGGCATGTCGATCGGCCTGGCGCGTCGCTCGCTGGCCGAAGTCGCCAACCATTTGGGCGCTAGCCGCACGGTATTGCGCGATGAGCTGGAGGCGCTGCGGGCGACCCTCGACCACCTGGTAAACGACTTGAAAAAAGGCCTGTTGGCCGGGCGTTTTGCAGCAGAGCCGGTGCCGTTGTTCAAACTGCGCATTGCCCTCGCAGAAACCGCCGCCGGTGCGGTGCAGCTCGAACTGCAAGCGAGTGGCGGCAAGGCCTACCTCACCGCGCACGGCAGCGGTTTTGCGCGGCGCTGGCGTGAGTCGGCCTTCGTGCCCATCGTCACGCCAAGCCTGGTGCAATTGCGCACCGAGTTGCATCGCCAGGCCGCGCTATGAGCCAGGCGGTATTAAGCGCCGAAAATATTTGCCTCGGGTACGCGAGCGGCCCGCTGCTGCAAGGGTTTGACTTGCACTTGCAGGCCGGCGAAGTGGTGTCGATCCTTGGCCCCAGCGGCGTCGGCAAGTCCAGCCTGTTGCGCGTACTCGCCGGCTTGCAAGCGCCACAGGGCGGCAGCGTCAGGGTGTTGGGCGCGCCGTTGCACGGTCCCCATCCGCGCGTGGCGGTGGCGTTTCAAGACCCCAGCCTGTTGCCTTGGCTGAATCTTGAAAAAAACGTCGCGTTTGGCCTGGACTTCGCCCGTCAGCCGAATGTAAGCGCAGAAGAGCGGCGCCACCGCGTCGACCACGCCATTGCGGCGGTCGGCTTGCAGCACGCGCGGCAACAATTTCCCGCGCAGTTGTCTGGCGGCATGGCTCAGCGCACCGCATTGGCCCGCTGCCTGGCGCGGCAACCGCAAGTCTTATTGCTGGATGAGCCGTTTGGCGCGTTGGATGAAGTCACCCGCGCGGATATGCAGCACCTGTTGCTCAAGGTCAACCGCGAGCAAGGTTCGGCGGCGGTGTTGATCACCCACGACATTGATGAAGCGCTGCTGCTGTCCGACCGCGTGTTGCTACTCGGCAACCGCCCGGCACGCACGTTGGGCGAATGGCAGATCGACCTGCCGCAACCGCGCGAAGAACAGGTCGAGGCCATCGGCGCGCTGCGTATCGAGATTCTTAAAACCTTACGGCAGGCGAGCCGCCCTCAACCCAACTCCCTTGAATTGCTGGAGCCCAGCCATGTGCCTGGATGACCTGACCCACTCGCGCCGTGACTTTTTGAAACTCTCGGCGGTACTCAGCGCCGCCGGCGCCTTGCCGCTGTTGAGCAGTTTGCAAGCACGCGCCGCCAACGAGCCGGACGCGCCGGTACGCATCGGTTACTTGCCGATCACCGACGCCACGCCGCTGCTGGTTGCGCACAACAACGGCCTGTTCGAAGCCGAAGGCATCAAGGCCGAACGCCCGGTGCTGTTGCGCAGTTGGGCGCAGGTGATCGAGGCGTTTATCTCCGGGCAGGTCAACGTGATTCACCTGCTGTCGCCAATGACCGTGTGGGCGCGTTATGGCAGCAAGGTGCCGGCCAAAGTGGTGGCCTGGAACCATGTCGGCGGCTCTGGCCTGACCGTATCGCCGGGCATTACCGAGGTGAAACAACTGGGCGGCAAGTCGGTGGCGATTCCGTTCTGGTACTCGATCCACAACGTGGTGGTGCAGCAACTGTTTCGCGATAACGGCCTGACGCCGGTGGCGCGTGCAGCCGGCGGTGCGATTGCCGCCAACGAGGTCAACCTGATCGTGTTGCCGCCTTCCGACATGCCGCCAGCCCTGGCCAGCAAACGGATTGACGGCTACATCGTCGCCGAGCCGTTTAACGCCCTGGCGGAAAACCTCAAGGTCGGCCGCGTGCAACGCTTTACCGGCGATGTGTGGCGCAACCATGCGTGCTGCGTGGTGTTCATGCACGAACACGACCTGACCAATCGCCCGCAATGGTCGCAGAAAGTCGTGAATGCCATCGTCAAGGCGCAAGTGTGGACGCGCGACAATCGCGAAGAGGCGGTGAAGCTGTTGTCCAAGGACGGCCCGAACCGTTACACCCCGCACACTCAGCCGGTACAGAGCAAAGTACTGGCCCCGGCCGCCGCCGACCGCACGGCGTACCTGGCCGACGGTGCAATCCAGCATGCACATTGGGATGAACACCGCATCGACTTCCAGCCTTACCCGTTCCCCAGCTACACCGAGGAACTGGTGCGGCGCTTGAAAGACACCTTGATCGAAGGCGACAAAAAATTCCTCGCAGACCTGGACCCGGCCTTCGTCGCCAAAGACCTGGTGGGCGAGCGCTTCGTACGTAACGCGATCGAGGCGGTGGGCGGCATGAAAACCTTCGGCTTGCCCGATGGCTACGAGCGGCACGAGGAGATTGGCGTTTGAATACCGGCAAAACCTTCGCATGCCCAGGCTGGTTACTCGGCGTCAGCGGTCTGGCGAGCGTGCTGGTGCTGTGGTGGCTGGGGGTCAAAGTGTTTGGCGATGCCGAGGGGTTGTCGGCGCGCTTTTCGCTGGCCGCGACTTTCAGCAGCTTGTGGGAATTGCTCTGGCGCAGCGAGCTGTACTTGCACATTGCAGTCAGCCTGAAGCGTATTTTTGTCGGGCTGTTTTTCGCATTGCTGGTGGGCGTGCCACTCGGGCTGTTGGTCGGCAGTTGGCGCAACCTGGAGGCGGCAACCACGCCGGCGTTTCAATTTTTGCGGATGATTTCGCCACTCTCCTGGATGCCCATCGTGGTGATGTTGATGGGCGTGGGCGACCAACCGATCTACTTCCTGCTGGCGTTTGCCGCGGTGTGGCCGATTATGCTCAACACCGCAGCCGGCGTGCGTCAGCTTGACCCACGTTGGTTGCAGTTGAGTAAAAGCTTGAGTGCCACGCGTTGGGAAACCTTGCGTCGGGTAATCATCCCCGGTGTGGTCGGGCATGTGTTGACCGGCGTGCGCCTGGCCATCGGCATTCTGTGGATTGTGCTGGTGCCGTGCGAGATGCTTGGGGTGAGTGCCGGGCTCGGCTATTACATTCTCGATACCCGCGACCGCCTGGCCTATTCGGAACTGATGGCGATGGTAGTGCTGATCGGGCTCTTGGGGTTTGCGCTGGATGCGTTGGCGCGTTGGCTGCACCAGCGTTGGGTGCATGCAAGCTAAGCCGCGAGCGTCTGGCTTTCCGGCCTGGAAAGCCAGACGCGGTTGCAATCAGCGGCGCTCGTAGCCAGGGCCGCCTTCATAGCGGTGGTCATGCCAGCCGCCACCACCGCCACCGTGTGGGAAAAAGAAGCAGCCGCTCATGCTCAGCATGATCAGCACTGGAATCAGCAGGGTGATTCGACGCAACATTTCAAAATCCTCTAAGGTACCGACAGGTTCAATCAGGCGCGGTCATTCGGTCGTGGAGCGAGCCAAAGTTTTTCATCGCCTGTAACATACGACCCTGCTGGCCCCCATCCATCCCCGTTATCGGGTATGTGCTTGGCATGGCCTGCGATACAAAGCAGATACATTTATCCGGTTCAGGAACCCGTCATGACCCAGAAGCAGCGTTTGAAATATTCGATTCTGATTTCCCTTGCAGTGCTGGGGACGATGTTTGGCTTGTCCTATCTGCAGAACACCGGGGTTATCAGCGAGAAGACGTTCCAGTACATCGCCATTGCCGTGGCCGTGACCGTGGTAGTGATCAACGGCATCATGCGCCGCAAGGTCAAACCTAACCTGTAATGTCGGCGCCACCGTCGAGCACCTTGGCAGCCTCTTCATGGAGGCTGTAGCTTTTATCCGCATTGAGGGTTATCACGCCCTCGCTGCACAGGCGCTTGAGCACCTCACGCACGCTAAGAAATGACAACGGGATGCCCAGCTCAAGCAAATGGCTGTGCACGCCGCGCACCCCAAGCGTGCGCTGGTTGTCGGCGGCAGTGAGCAGGGCGTCGATGACCTTCAGCCGGATCAGGCTGGTACGCAAACCGAAACGCTTGAGCAACTGGCGAATCCGCTGGTTGCCTTGCTGTTCCGGCGTTTTGCCGAATGCTTGTGCGGCGCTGCCGAAAGTGGAATCGGCAGCGGGTGAACGTCCGTCCGTGGGCAGTTGCGAGTTGTGCATGCGAAAAACTCCTTATCAGAGCCTGATCAGGAAAATGATGGCGCTCTTAGGTAATAAGACGAACGAGCGGCATAAATCATGAAGTGCTGGATGTAGAAATTTTGTCGGTCGCGCGTTTGTCGCCGTCCAATTGCCCGGATAAACCTCCGCTTCGGCTAAATTATTCCCGCTCATTTGCGTCCTTACGGTGGGGTAGTTGCCCCTTGTATGGGTGTTTAATTTGACTGCGGAGCTTGCGTGATTAATTCCAACAGGTTGTCCAGAGTGTGCGTGGCAGGGGTGTTGCTGGGGTTGAGTGTGGCCGCCTCGGCACGCGAGCAGGTGGCGACGCCGGCATCGGCATCGGCTTCGGCATCGGCGGATATTCGGCGCACCACCTTCGGTGTGCCGCACATTCGCGCCAATGACGAGCGCAGCCTTGGTTACGGCATCGGTTACGCCTATGCGCAAGACAACCTGTGCCTGCTGGCCAATGAAGTGGTGACGGTGAACGGCGAGCGCGCGCGCTATTTCGGCCCTGATCTGGCAACCCTTGAGGAGCGCAACAACCTGGCCAGCGACGTATTTTTTACCTGGCTGAATACCGAGCAGGCCAGCGCCGCGTTTTGGAACGCGCAAACCCCGCAGATGCAGCAGCGTATTGAAGGTTATGTGGCGGGCTACAACCGTTACCTGAAAGAGCAGGGCGCGCCGGCGCCGTGCCAGGCAGCGTGGGTTCGGCCGCTGGTGGTGGCAGACGTGGTCAAGCTGACGCGCCGGTTGCTGGTTGAGGGCGGTGTAGGCCAATTCGCCGAAGCCCTGGTGGGCGCGGCACCGCCGCAAGCCACCGCCGCTGTGCAGTCCGGTACCAAGGCCTTTGAACTGGCCGCCGCCAATCAGCAGCGCTTCAGCCTGGACCGTGGCAGCAACGCCGTCGCCGTGGGCCGGGATCGCTCCTTTAATGGCCGTGGCATGCTGCTAGCCAACCCGCATTTTCCGTGGGTGGGCGGCATGCGTTTTTACCAGATGCACCTGACCATCCCCGGCCAACTCGACGTGATGGGCGCCGCGCTGCCGGGCTTGCCCGTCATCAACATCGGCTTTAACCAGCACGTGGCCTGGACGCATACGGTGGACACGTCCAAGCATTTCACCCTGTACCGACTGACGTTGGACCCCAAGGATGCCACGCGCTACCTGCTCGACGGTAAATCCCTGCCGCTTGAGCAAACCCGCGTCAGCGTGAAGGCCAAACAGCCGGACGGCAGCCTCAAGGACGTGACCCACACGGTCTACAGTTCGCAATTCGGCCCGGTGGTGCAATGGCCCGGCAAACTCGATTGGGACAGCCACTACGCGTTCAGCCTTCGCGACGCCAACCTGGGGAACGACCGGGTGCTGCAACAGTGGTACGCGATGAACCGCGCCAGCAGCCTCAAGGAACTGCAAAGCTCGGTGCACACCCTGCAAGGCATTCCGTGGGTCAACACCGTGGCCGCCGATGACCAGGGCCAAAGCCTGTACATGAACCTGTCGGTAGTGCCCAACGTCAGCGCCGCCAAACTTGCGCAATGCAGCGACCCGCGCGCCGGCGTGCAAATGATCATGCTCGACGGCGCCCACAGCGCCTGCGCCTGGGACATCGACCCACGCGCGGCACAGCCCGGCATCTTTGCCGCCGAGCAACTGCCGCAACTGCAGCGCAGCGACTACGTACAACACTCCAATGACTCGGCCTGGCTGGCCAACCCAAAGGCGCCGCTGACCGGGTTCTCGCCGGTAATCAGCCAGGACCACATCAGCCTTGGCGCTCGCGCGCGATTTGCCGTGCAACGCCTGCAATCACTGGAGAAACAACCGATCAGCGTCGCCGACCTGCAAAACATGGTGATGGACAACCAGGTCTACCTCGCCAGCCAAGTCATGCCCGACCTGCTCGCATTCTGCGCCAACCACCTTGGCGCCTATGCCGCGGCACTCAAGCCGCTGTGCACCAGCCTGAAAACCTGGGACCAACACGCCAACCTCGACAGCGGCGTCGGCCTGATGCACTTCATCAACTTGATGCAACACCTCGAACAAACCCCCGACGCCTGGCGCGTCGCCTTCGACCCCGCACAACCGCTGACCACGCCACGCGGCCTCGCCATCGACCGCGCACCCGTGGCCAAAGCCCTGCGCGAAGCCATGCTGGCGTCCGCCGCAGACGTCGCCAAACTCGGCCTGAGCCGTTGGGGCGAGGTGCAAGTCTCGGGGCAAATCCCGATTCACGGCGGCCCACAAGCGCTCGGCATCTACAACGCCATGCAAACCGTGCCACGCGCCGACGGCAAACGCGAAGTCGTCAGCGGCAGCAGCTACCTGCAAATCGTCACCTTCGACGCCCAAGGCCCGCAAGCCCTCGGCGTGCTGGCGTTCTCTGAATCCAGCGACCCCGCGTCCCAATACTCAAAGGACCAAACCCAAGCGTTCTCCGAGAAAAAACTGCACGCAATACCCTTCACCGAAGCCCAGATCAAAGCCGACCCGCACTACCAGCAACAAGTCATCAAGGAGTAACGAGCGCACGCAACCCTTTGATGCCGCTACGAAATATTTTTGAAATCAAAGGGTTGCAGGCAAAAGCAAATGAGTACATAATGGCGCCCATCGAACGCAACGAAGCATTAAAAACTTCAATGTATTCAATGATTTAGAGTAGAGGCGCGCTTCACAGAGCCCACTCAAGTTTGTATGCGGTGAATGCCAGCGGCAAGGGCATTCACCGTTTGAGGCCGAGTAGCAAAATGGTTATGCAGCGGATTGCAAATCCGCCTACGCCGGTTCGATTCCGACCTCGGCCTCCACTCTTGAAAACCCCGTAGATTAACGTCTGCGGGGTTTTTTATTGGGTACAGGAAAGTACGGAAGCTTCAAAACCATCTCACAGACCCATTTGAAGGATCAAAAACAATGCGTTTTTTAATTGGCCCGTTGATGTTGCTCGCCTCATCTTTAGTACTCGGTGACGAAGCACAAATGAAGCAATGGGAAAAGATGGATCGTTGCTCCAATGCCGCTTTTATCGTGGTAAAAATCCTCGAGGAAAGTCCAGATACCGCCAAACAAGCGCTAGCGCTATATGGCGCGGTAGAAGGCCTCAAAACCAACACAAAGTTGAAAGAAGCCACGCCGACTGCGAACGAAGTCAATGGTGCCTATAAGTTAGCGCTTCGAGTCTCTGACGGTATGCCTCGGCCTTTCGCAAAACGTGAGCATGATTGGCTGATTGCCCAAGCCGCCACCGCCTGCACTTTATGGGTCCCAAGCGGCAGTGCCGAGTAATCAAGGCGGCTGGGTAGCAACCGTTCGTTAAGTGATTGAGCCTGATTTGATGCGGGCTCAGAAAGTGAGCAGAGGCAGTTGAGTACTTGGGGCTGTTTTCAATCAGCGGCAACGAGCGCTTGTTCCTGCGTGTGTTGGAATGGGCCAAGTGTGTTGTATTTGCATCTTGCGCCGCCACAAATGTGTCACCGCAGGTACATCGGAGTGTAAAACCTGCTTGCTAGGGTCGTCGCCTTATCTAAATAGAGTGAAGGCGTACGCTATGCGATGTAACACACCGGTTGCCCATGTCATGGCGTCTTCATTGATACTTTCACTGCTTGCCGTATCGGTTCAGGCAGCGGGCCGGGCAGGGGACGATAGAATCAACGGGGTCGATCTGCTCTCGGGGTTCGATACCTTGTGGACGACCGGCGCGACGTGGGATACCGGCACGCCGACCGCCCTTGGGCAGAGTTTGCTGAGGCGCAACCTGCAAATCGTGGTCGACCGCGCCAACTCCCGCACACTGGCGCAGGAAACCGCTGCCTATTTTGACGACCGCCGCGACCAGAGTTACAGCGCCATCAGCGGCCTTGGCTCGTTGAGCGCTGCCTACAAGGCAGGCGCGGGTGCCTTCACGACCATCACGCAATTTGACGACAGCAACAAAACCGTCAGATACGACGACAAAGGCAATGGCGCTGGCAGTTCGTCTTCGGCGCTGGGCAAGGTGGTCGACCTGGTCGGCGCGGTGCGCAACGACGCCTCTACCACGCCCGCCAAGTCGCACTATTTGTACCCACGCCCATGGCGCCAAAGCCTGGACGGGCAAAGCCTGGAATTCGTGGTGCAGCCTTCCTTGCGCCCGGCCAAGAGCACCACGCCGGCCAGCGACTCAGGATTTCCGAGCGGCCATACCAACGCTGCGTACTTGTCTTCCTATGCCTTGGCCTACGCGATTCCCGAACGTTTCAGCGAGTTGATGCTGCGCGCCTCGGAAATTGGCGACAACCGCATTGAAGCCGGCATGCACTCGCCGTTCGATGTGATGGGCGGGCGCATTACCGCCACTTATTTCGCCATCGACAACTTGTCCAACCCTGCCAACGCGCAACTGCGCGCCGATGCCCGTGCGCAGGCACTGAGTTATTTCACGGCGCAATGCGGCGGCGACGTCAACAACTGCATGGCGTCCATCGACCCGGCGACTGACCGCACGTCCCAGCATGCCCAGGACAAGGCGCTGTTTACCTCGCGCATGACCTACGGATTTAACCCGGTCGGCCCGACCAACCTGGCGGCGGTCGTGCCGGTTAACGCAGAAGTGCTGTTGGAAACCCGCTTTCCCTACCTGGACGCCAGCCAGCGCCGCGAGATTTTGGCGACCACTGAAATCTCCTCGGGCTATGCGGTGATCGATCAGTCCGGCGGTTATGGCCGTTTGAACCTGTACGCAGCGGGCGATGGTTATGCGGCATTCAATTCCAATGTCACGGTCAACATGAACGCCAGCCTCGGCGGCTACAACGCGATTGACGCCTGGCGCAACGACATCAGCGGCAGCGGCGGACTGATCAAGAACGGCAGCGGCAACCTGATGCTCACCGGCAATAACACCTACTCGGGCGGCACCGTGATCAACGGCGGCACCCTGACCGGTCACGCCCAAGCCTTCGGCAGCGGGGCGATCACCGACAACGCCACGCTGGTGGTGGATCAATCCACCAACGCGACCCTTGCCAACTCGTTGGCCGGGAACGGTGCGCTGATCAAGCGCGGCGCCGGCTCTTTGAACCTGACCGGCAACAGCAGCCTGTCGGGCGCGACGACCGTGCAAGCCGGTCGCCTGGCAGTCAACGGCAACCTCGGCAACTCCATCGTCAGCGTGCAGCAAGGCGCAACGCTGGGCGGTAACGGCAGCGTTGGAGGCATCAACGTCGCTGCGGGCGGTGTGGTTGCGCCGGGTAATTCGGTCGGCCAACTGAACGTCAACGGCGACGTCAACCTTGCGCCAGGTTCGGTCTATCAGGTGGAATCGGACGCCAACGGCAACGCGGACCGCATCGTCGCCAGCGGCCGTGCAAGCATCAACAACAGCACGCTGTCGCTGGTTGAAGGCGGTAACTGGCTGGCCGCGGGCCGCTATTCGATCCTCTCGGCAGCCGGCGGCGTCAGCGGGGCATTTGCCACTGTGCAGACCAATTTCGCCTTCCTCACGCCGACGTTGAACTACACGGCGACCGATGTGGGGCTGACGCTTAATCGCAACGCGCAAACCTTCGCCAGCCTGGCGACAACCCGCAATGCCGCAGCCGTCGCGCAAGGCCTGGACAGCGCAGGCGCAGGCAATGCGCTGTGGCGCCAAGTGGTACAGGATGACGCGCCGACGGCACAAGCCACGTTCAATGCGCTGTCAAATGAGCTGCAGGCTTCAACGCAGTCCGCGTTGATCGAAGACAGCCGGCTGGTGCGCAATGCCATGAACGAGCGCTTGCAACAATCGCAGTCGGCACAAACCTTCGGCAGCACCCCGCAAACCCTCGCTGGCGATGCTTCGCGTGGCGTGGTGTGGACTCAAGCCATCGGCGCGACCGGCAAAACCGACAGCTCCGGTGACGTGTCGGGCCTCGACACGCATACCAGCGGCATGCTGTTCGGCGCTGACGTACCGCTCAACGATACCTGGCGCGTGGGCGCGCTGGCCGGCTACAGCAACAGCCGTTTCGACCTGCGTAATGCGCCCGGCTCCACGGACAGTGATAACTACCACTTGGGCGTGTACGGCGGCGCCAAGTGGGGCCAACTCGGCCTGCGCCTCGGCGCGGTACGCACCTGGCACGAGCTGACAGCCAAGCGTACGCTGGACTTGCCCGGTTCTTCCGAGCACTTCAAAGAGGATTACAAGGCGGCGACCAACCAGGTCTTCGGCGAGCTGGGTTACGCCATCGAACTGGGCAATGCGCGGCTCGAACCCTTCGCCAACCTTGCGCATGTGCGACTGGACACCGACTCGTTCGATGAGAACAGCAACGCGATCAGCCTGCAGAACAAGTCCCAGAACAACCACATCACCTTCAGTACCCTGGGCCTGCGTGCCGCCACGTCTTTGAAAGCCGGCAGCGTCGCAATCAAGCCCAACGCCACACTCGGCTGGCGTCGTGCCTATGGCGACGTTACCCCCGAGAGTCGCGCAGCCTTCAGCGGCGGCGATACCTTCGAGCTGTCCGGCGCACCGATTGCGCGCAGCGCCGCAGTGCTCGGCGCTGGCGTCGATCTGGGCTTGAGCGATACCTTGACCGTGGGCGTGAGTTACGACGGGCAGGTGAGCAGCAAAACCTCTGATCAATCGCTGAACGCGCGGGTGACGTTGGCGTTTTAAGGCTGAAAGCTGCGTGCCTTGTGTGAGGCGGAGTGTCACACAAGGCAGGCGCGAGAAATTCCACACAGGTTTTGATTCAGGTGTTTATTTGGGAATGACTGTAGTTTCAATTAAAGAGAAATGGGGAACGTCTATTACGCTCACACTTTTATTGCCTAACTATGGGCGAGGGCTACTTCACTTAAGAAGCTGAATAAGTTTTTGTACTTGGTTTTGCTCCATGCTGATGTTTCGTGATCAAAAAAGAAAACCTCGGGAAGGCAACAATTATTTACTATCTCGAAGGCGTAGAAGTCGCCGCATCCATTTTCAGAAAATAGAAAATAATTTTTATGTACGTTAGACTTTCTTCTGTTTATTTTGATTAAATTGAAGTCACTATCATTGTCGAGAGAGTAAACGATGCTAAACGCAAAATAGCCACCGCCATATTTTTTTATGAATTGAACGTACTCGTTCGGGAATCTCAACCCTAAAGATTGCTGGGAGGCAATTATAACTCGGTCACTTGCGGTCTTATCTGCATCTAGATCAAACCAAACAGGATGGGTCTGTTCTGTTTCGGTTACCAGATTCACAAAATCAGTAAGCGTCATTTTTTCAGAAACTCCTGCTTTTTATTTGAGATTCGGTAAAATTCGCCGATTTTATCGGCACAGAAATACTACTTTATTTCAAATTTTTGGTTAAGAGGGAGGGCGCTTCGTACTCAAAGCTTCCTTAGTACTCAAATATATGGCTTCTAATGGTAGCGTGTTTGGGTGTGCCTGAAAATGAGTAGTCGTATATCGCAACTACAGTGTTTATTGGCGCTCCGCTCAGAGGAATATTTTTATTCTTCATGTCAAACACAATATCCAAATAATAGGAACACCCCTCAATAGCGGCCATCATAGAATTTGTTGGCTCGACTTTAGCAGCTTCGATTGTGTCATCGTCAACAAAGCCGAGTGAGAACGCATTGCTAAATTCAGAGCCAAGAATGTCGCCATCATCTGAGTACGCTGGACTCATGACCTGTTTAAGTGTAGATGATTCCCAGCCGGTATTTGAAGTCCAAATCGAGACGGTTTTTTTTGAGCTCATTTCTAGCGTCCTTAATTTTTATCGTGAAGGCGAGGCGTCAGATCCACCTTCCAATTACCCAGCAGTCCAATTCCTCCACTGGTCCTGTTCCCAAGTTTACAGGGGCGATCCAACTGTGTTGCGCTAGGCATGTACTGGCCGTTCTTCAGTCTACCCGCAAGCTTGATCCGTGCCATCATTAAAAAATGCATAGTGCCAAGGGTGTAGTAGCAAAGCCGCCTGTAATGTCCCCCAGCCAGATTGAGGTACTGACTAAAAAATTTGGGCTGTCAAAAATCAAACGTTGCGCTGATTATCTTTTTTGTTTTATCTATGAGTGGTTTTTCTTCATCTGCTATCAGGTGTGTGATGAATTCTATAAGGTTTGCTGCTATTAAAAATTTTATTTCACTTTCATGCTCGGCTTCGTGATACCAGTAATAAATTTTTCCGGATTCTCTTTCTATACAGTATTGGTCTCCGCTGGCGGATTCGCCGAAAGTATAAAAATCTTCGCCTATTCTGTCTTTATATACGCTATTTTTTAGAAAAATATTGTTGGAGTCGCGATTCAATCCATAAATTATATCAAGATCAACATACCTGTCCTCATCTGCTACTGGAATGTCAGCATCGACTTTAAATTTAGCGCCTCGGATGAAGACAATAGCGCCCTTGAAAAAAATAAGAAGCTGCGCGAGTTCAGTGGCCAATTCAATACGACACGCCTGGTCGATATCAGAAACCTCAAAGAATCTTGCTTCAGCGCCTAAGGTTTCTATGATTTTATTATATAGCATTGAGTTTCTCATCTAGGGTGTGAATACAGAATGAGTGAAGCGTCATAAAGATGGATGCTTGGAGTAAGGCAAATACCAATTTTTATGATGTCAACATGTTACGTCATTATAGCTATCGGGACGGTTCCCGTAGTAATTCTCGGTAAATTTTTACAGATCAGGAGGCCGTATAATCAACAGCCTAAAGATATCAGATTGAGTAAAGGCGCACTATTCCTGCCATGAATTAATAAAGTCATCAAAGTCATTGGAGGCAGTGTGAGATTTTTTTGAGGTTGGGTCAAAAACCTCAACAGCCACATTGGTTGTTTCAAAGTTTAAGCAAATTAGAACGCCGCCCGCATCTCTAGCTATGGGGATCATGCCATTTGGTAGTTTAGGGGGGCGTCCTGGTCCGATGTACCAAGAAATAGTATGCGGTGTTACTTCAGATGAAAATGAAAAAAATTCGCTGACGCATGTTTCTTCTTCGCCATATGAGAACGAAGACATTGCTGGTGACGCTTCATCAGCAAAAGTGACAAGATCTAGATACGATTCTGGAAAAATTACTCCAAGCGTCTTTTGCAGTTGGAATATTTTATTCTCGTCAACGGACGAGCCTTTATCAATCCCAAACGAGCTCCAGTCGTATTTCATATAAAACTCCTAGCTTTATTTTTCCTCATCAGCAAAGCTATGTATTTTCCGAAGTAGAAAATTTTTGCCGACAACGTCTAATATAGGGGCTCGGTAGCATCAGTATGACCTGAGGTGTACGTGTTCCTGATGAGTTATGCGATATTACCTCTCTAATTGGACCAATGCCTACTATAATTGTCAGCGGGCGAAAGGTAGTGGGCAGCTGGGCGCTGTTGCGAAAATGGGTTAGGTACTCGTTCTGAATATAAGGCGTTACTCAAAGTTGACAATGTTTATAGCTCAGCCAGAAATAAACCTTGTAAATCGCCCTCTAATAATTTTTCGTCTTTGCCGTAGGAAAGCGAAAATTCGTCGCGCGCGCCCGCTATCGTAGTAGCGCCATCTATAATTCCTAAAATATTAGAAGTCGTGTCTATTATGGTTTGCTTGATGATTTCAAAGAAAATAGTTTTTTGCTCGTTGGTCAATGAGTTAAATAGCGTTAATGCATTCTTCCAGTAGTCATCAGTTGCGCTTTCAACGTTGGTATTCAAATACAGCCTTTTATAGCTGGAAACGTTTTCGTGTACCACACTGTTTTTGAGGCCTGTTACAAACTCGTTTGAATTCATTATTAATTTCCTTAAATAAATATTGATTCTGATTACAACTTCCGGCCGGTTATTTTGGAGATAACTGATTGGTTTTAAATGTTTGTGATGGGTAGGTTTGCCTTCGCCAGGTCCGCGTTTTATAAGATAAGTGCGGTTTTTTCCTCAACTAATCTCGCACCCATTACCAACATTTCTGGCAGGCGGGTCTTGTCCTCTTCTGATGCCGGTCCAAGATGGGTGTCACCTTGCCAACGCTCACCAGCCACGACCCTTAAATCGAGGCTCTGTTGCGTTGTACGCAACGCTTCGTGCCCTATATAGTGCCAGCGGTTTTTCCGTATCGGTGCCTTTGATGTATAGATTAATAATTCAAAAATATCTTCCAGGTGGCAAGGGGAGTGGAGTCAGCTACAAGATTTTTATATAGCTCAAGCAAAATCGTGTGTTTGTATCTTAGTGATACATATAAGACCTTTGCTGGTCTGAAGCTCTGCTCCAGAGGGATGAGAATGATGTCGCCTACTTTGGTTTTTTGGGTTTTCACTAATTTTACCTTTGCAAGGCTTAATTTAATGGTCTGTCCGTAGAGCGTTCGCTTGTTTAGGGTGCCAACGAAGATTAAATTTGCCTCAGCAGGGAAGTGTTTTGGCTAAAGAATTTTTAATGATTTTTTTGTTAAGGGTTCAATGGCTTAGCTTGATAAAGCTATCGTTTTCAAGATAATAAATGAACGCTGTGTATGCCATATCTAATTCAAAAAAGTTTGTTTGCTCTCTTAAATTAAATATTATGGATGCAAGGTCGTCGCACAGTAAAATGTACCTGTAGCCAATGTTAGACATTTCGATTGGGTTGTCGTTGTCATCGTAAGCCTCAAAACTTTCCGGGTTTTCGATAATTACGTCACAACTCAAGCTCCATTTTTTTTCGTCCTTTGGTAGGTAAATTGCATCTTGCCAATTTAGACTTTCAGGATAGGACAAAATATCGGATAGCTTGCTGCTATTCATTTTTCCAGTCATCTGCTCTTTCGCACCTCTAAATTTCATCGCGCTTCCTCTATGAGAATAGAAACATTCGACGCAGCGTCGATCAATTTTTATTGAGGCGTCTAAATTGGTTTAAACAAATCTTCATTATAGAGTTTATTTAACGCTTGTGCTGTAGCTGACATTATTGAGGCGGACTTGCAGGAGCTTATAAAACGCGCAGGTCGGTCATCTGAAGCGCCGGCTTGCTTTCCTTGTATAATAATTCCAAGGAAATAGTCAGGTCGCTCATTCCTTCTTCTTGCGTCCATAGAGGCATATCTATGGCCATGCCAGAGCCATCGCTGTAATTGTAAGTATCTATTTTCTCTAAAAAGCTATTAGGAGGTAATATCAGTGTATTGCCGTATTCGGAGAGTTTAGACTCAACGTCCTCTTTGCTAAGCCTGCCGTACCAATTTCTTTCGGAGATTTTTGCATGATCACCCTTAACTAGTGCGTCAATGAGTTCGATTATCTCTATTTCCAAGTACTTGTCGATATTCACTTTCATATATTTCCACATATTTGGATTGAAGTCTGCGACTAATCATCGATCGCCCTAATGTGCTCGTTCGTATTTTGAACTAAATCTTTTTGTCATATTTCTTTATAGTGGCACTGTATAGTGATATGAACGTAATTTTTCTCCGAATTTATAAGCTTCCCTGCGCCTGCTCGGAGTTAAGCCCGTATTGATTTGCAACGGCGAGCGCCTCTTGCGCATAGGGGGCAAGAAGGTAATACCAAATTACTGTTTTTAGCATATGCCCAGTTAATTCAACTAACTCAATAGCGGCGTTTGTGCTAGAGCTTCTCGAGCTCAAATGGGCAGCCGTTATTTTTAATGTGATTTAGTTCTTGCTCAAAAGAGTACTTTAAAACGTTTTCTTTGTTCTTGTCATATTCTTTTCTCAGTACTCTAAATAACGCTCCTATATGGTTTTTACTTTTGTCGTCGAGCGCACTTATAAGGTCGTAGTCATCAATTGATAAAACAGGATTTTTTTTCCTCAGTACGTAGTACGCACTTATATTGCGTAGCAAGCCAGCTGCATCTGCGTAATTTTCATGGAGATATTTTACATATTCTTCGAAAATATTAGTTAATAAGGATGATGCTGCTTTTTGGTTTTTTAAAACACCACACACCTCTTGCCAATTGCTTATGTAAAGATGGTCGCCCCAATCAGAACCCCGGGCAAAATAAATTCCATTTCCTTTAAAGAATTCGGAGACTTCATGTTGATCTAGAGCGGTTTCGAACGTAGACCTCATTGGAGTTTTTCCCAGTGATGAAAATTTTTTAGCAACGTACTGATATCACTGTTGTGGGTGACGCTTTTCGAGCCTATTAAGGATGCGCGTTCATTTAATGCCAACTAAGGTTGCTATTTTTCTAGGCCTTGGGTTTTGTTGTTTCTCAGTCATACTGAGTAATGATATATACGTTATTATCGACTTCATCCGAAGTCCGTCCGAAGAAAAAAGACTCATTTTGATTAAAAAAAGTGTAGTTTCTTTTTTTTCTATCTTTCACGCCTCCAAATATATCCATCTCTTTTTGTGGTGGAGCTCCCTCTAAAATCTCAAAAGTTTGGTCCTTTTTTACTTGAAAAATAAAATTTACAGTTTCTCCTTCATAAGTCGATGGAGCTTCATCCTCAAGCGTCCAGTCAGGAGAAGGTCCAGCCCAGCCGAAGATATCGCCATCCTCGCTGGATGAGAACGCAAGGTATTGTTTTTTTATGCTTGGAAGTTTAGTTTTTTGTGTTTCTGCAGTCTCAGTTTTAAAAAGGTAGACTTTGAATAGTTCTTGATAGTCTTTCAGGAAACCAGTGGGTATTACTGCTCCCTTTAGATTCGAGTTTAGCATCCTAGGGATCGTCAGGTTTTCATCAAACTCTGCTGTAGCGCTGAAAAAGCTGAGCGAGTATCCGCTGAAGGGGTGTGGCTCAGAAAACTCGATTGTGAAAAAAAAAGTGAGTTCTATATTATTTTTGCTTTTTGGGTGCTCAAACCCTGAAGGCAGCACCGGATCGCCGCCTATATAAGAATTTGTTTTGATTTCTGTTTTTTTAATAAACATTGGTTCGCTCCTTAGTTCTCAAAAATCTTGCTAAGCTTTGAGCCATCTGAAAATTTAATTTCGTAAATTAACTGGTATGGACGTGTGTCCTTCCCTTCATACAGGGCAGTTAGTCGAGCCGTTGCGCTGACGTCATTTTCAATGATGTGTTCTGCAACTCCTTTTTCGAACACCCTAAACTTTCCTCTGTTTATTGATGGTGCTTGAGGGAAAATATTATCCATTACATTTCCCGGTCCTCCTAGCTTGCTCCCTCTCGCATGCCCTGCATCATCTGTTGCAATTCCGAGAGTTCTCGCATGATCGCGAGCTGCCTGATTGGTCACGCTCCCTGTACCAATGTGATCTGGGGCAATGTCAAAATCCCATTCCGTGATTCTGCCTTGCCCATCCCGCGTTACTTTAGGGCAATTTCCTATCGCGGAAGCCAACCCCAACGGATCCACCCACCCCGTAGGATTAGGCACGTACTGGTAGTTATTCAACCCACCCGCAAGCTTGATCGGATCCGGTGTCAAAAACCGTCCACTGCCCGGATTGTAGTAGCGATGCCGGTTGTAATGTAACCCCGTCTCCGCATCGAAATACTGCCCCTGAAAGCGCAGCGGGTTGTCGATTTCAGCCACATCCAGCGTAGCCAGGTTGCCATACGCTCGGTATTTCGCCGACCACATGATGTCGCCGCTGTAGTCGGTAAGCTCCTGCGGTGTGCCCAGGTGATCAAGTTGGTAGTAGAACGGCGTCGCTTTCAGCGGGCCTTCGCCATCGAGCATCGCCAGCGGGCGGAAGGTGCCGGGTTCATAGATATACGTGCGATAGCGGTTGTCGGCACTCTCTGCAATCAGCCGCTCGCCTTGCCACAAAAATTCTGTGGTGTGGCCATCGACCGTTTTGGCGATACGGCGACCAAATGCGTCGTATCGATACGCCGCGGTGCTGCCGCCGGGGAGGGTGGCGCCGATCAACCGGTGCTGGCAGTCGTAACGATACTCCGTGACCAGTTTCTGCCCAGCGCCACGCCGTTCGCGGATCTGGTTGCCATACGCGTCATAGTCGTAATGACGATCACCCTGCATCAGCAGGCGGTTGCCTTTGACGTTGGCCAGGCTCGCCACCGGCTGATCACCCTGATCGAGCAAGTTGCCTGCGGGGTCATGAGCGAAGCTTTCCGGCGTGGCGCCACGTACTTTGATCAGCCGATCAAGCGGGTCGTAGTGAAAGCTGCGATTGCCTTTGCGGCTGTCGTCGATTCCGGCCAGGTTGCCATTCGCATCGTACGCATAACGCCGCCGGTACAATTGGCGCTCCTGTTGGCTGACGCTGTGAGCTTGCAGACGGCCCTGTTCGTCGTACTGATATTGGCTGAGCAACAGACCTTGTTGGCGCTGGCGTTCAAGACCGGCGCTGAACTGATGGCTGGTCAGGTGCGAGCCGTTCAGGTCGATACGGCTGAGCTGGCCGCCGGGCTGGTGATGGTAATCGAGGGTGCTGCCATCGGGCAGGCGGCAGTGGCTGAGTTGGCCGAGCTTGTCGTATTCGTAGCGCGTGGTGCCCCAGCCTTGATGCTCGGTGGTGAGGCGGTCTTGCACGTCGTACTCGTAGGCCAGCGGCCAGTGGCCGTCATCGACGTTGACCAGGCGACCGAGGGCGTCGTAGCGGTAGTGAATGGCTTCACCGTCCGCCAGGGTTTTCACCAGCAGGCGGCCTGCGGCATCGCGCTGGTATTCGGTGACGAGTTCGCTGTCGTCATCACCGAACTCGGTTTTCTTCAGCAACTGGCCGTTGAGGTCGTATTCGTAGGCGGTGCGACGCCCATCGAAACCGGTCTCCTGTTGGATCAGGCCGTTGCTGTAGTAGTCGAGTTGGTAGTGCTCGCCACGTTCGTTTTCGATGTCGCTGAGCAGCAGTCGCGCGTTGTCGTAGCGATACTGCAACTGGCTGCCGTCGGGGTTGATGCGACGGCTGACCAGGTGCAGGCCATCGGCGTATTCATAGCGCGTGACGCGGCCGAGCTCATCGCGTTCGGCGGTGACGTTACCGTAGGGGTTGTAGCTGAACGCGCGCGTGGCACCGCCGGGCAGGGTGACGTTCGCCAAGCGGTTGGCGGCGTCCCATTGGTACTGCGTAATCGCGCCGGTTTCTTCCTGTCGGGTGATTTGCCGGCCGAGTTCATCGTAGCGGTATTTGCGCTGACCGCCGTTGGGCAGGCGCTCCTCCAACAATTGGCCGAGGTTGTTCCAGCCGAGCTGATGCAGGCTGCCATCGGGATGGCGGATTTCCAGCAGGCGCCCCTGCGGGTTGTAGCGGTAGAAGGTTGAGTTGCCTTGCGGGTCGACCTGTTCGGTGATGTCGCCTTGCTCGTTGCGCCAGTAGATCCACTTTGCAGGGCCGCGATTTACCACGCGTACAAAGCCGTTGTGATACTCGTACGTGGTCGGCAGGTCTTCCGGCGGAATCACCGCCACCAAGCGCCCGGCTTCGTTGTACTGGTACTCGGTGACGGCGCCCAGCGGGTCTTTTTCGGCGATCAGCCGGCCTTTATCGTCGTAGGCCTTGAGGTGTTCCGCGCCGTCGGGGTCGACCTTGGCGATGAGCCTGGCCTGGTCATCGTGCGCATAAACTTCCTGGCTGCCGTCGGCGTTGGTGACGGTAACGCTGCCGTTGTCATCCCAGGCGTAGCGCGAATCCATTTGCGAGAAGCTCGCCCAGTGATGGATACAGCGGGCCGACTTGCCTTGATTTTCCCATTCCCAGTAAAAACTTGCGCCGCCGGCCAGTTGGCGTTCAAGGATGACGTGCTGATCGTTGTACGCGTAGCGCTCTGCTTCACCGGCAGCGTTTTTTGCTTCGATGAGCCGGTGTTGAGCGTCGTAGCGGTAAGTGACCAGCGTTTGAATGTTGTTCCAGCAATCTTCCAGATTGTCCGCTGGCAGGAACTGCTGGTAATCAATGCCAACGATGTGTTTTAGGTCGTAGCGAATAAGCAGCGCACGGCCAGCGCCGTTGTCGACTCGTTTGATCCGCCCCAGCAGGTCGCGTGTGATGTGCAGGCGATTCTCGTACTTGTCGCTGATGGCGATCAGCGCGGCACCCTTGTTGTCGTAGCGAAAGTGGTAAAACTGCGGCGTTTCACCGGCCTGGGTGAGTATCAACTCAGACGCATCGTCGCCGAGAAAAATCGCTGCTTCAGAGAGGCTGTTGGTAATCGCCGGGCGCTGCACGCTCGGCAACGGGAAGGTGGTGACGCGGTTCTCGTGGTCGGTCCAGATGACCTCGTCACCCTTGATGTCGACGCGTTGCGCGAGTGCGTGACTCCAGCCGTAACCCAGGCCACAGTCGATTTCGGCAGCGCTGGTTCGATACAGACGGGTCCAATTGAAGGGCAACAATCCGTCGAGCTCGCCGTCGGTGAGGGTCAGCAGTTCTTCGCCGGTCACCATCGAAACCGGGCAACCATCAGTGCAGGTGTTCTTCGCGCTGGTGGCGGCCTTGTCGTCCGGGGTTTTGGACTGGCTAGGCGCGTCGTCGACCGTCTCCTTGCGTTCCAGCCTGGTCTGGTTGGTGGTTTTCTTGCGCGGGAACGACGCGGCGTCTTTCACGTGCTGTTTCGGTGTATCCGTGGTCTTCGGCACCTGGCTTTTTGAGCCGTTGGCCGCCGCTTCATCAATCTTCAGCGCCGCTGTTTTCGTCGGCGCCATGGGTACGTTCCGGGCACTGGCGATCAGCGGTTTCGACACTTCGGCGTGCGCTGGCAGGCTGTGTTCACGACTCAGCTTCATCAGTGTCGCCGCGAGTTCCTCCAGGTACTTGATCGCCTCGCCGGACTTGACCGCAGACAGCGTTTTAGTCCCCACGCGCACGGCGATACCGGCGCCGCCAGTCAGGCAGATCCCCAGCACCACGTTGATCAAAAATTCGGATGCGATGGCGGTCACCACATCCACG
This sequence comes from Pseudomonas sp. ICMP 460, assembly GCF_002723595.1. Taxonomy (NCBI): domain Bacteria; kingdom Pseudomonadati; phylum Pseudomonadota; class Gammaproteobacteria; order Pseudomonadales; family Pseudomonadaceae; genus Pseudomonas; species Pseudomonas sp. ICMP 460. The sequence continues at coordinate 3,738 of NZ_LKBR01000011.1, read as the reverse complement.
ACGACTTGCGGCGGCAGCATGCCGACCCATGCCACGATGGCCGAGATGTAGATGAACATCAGTGGCTCGTCGCTGAGGATCAGCAAGCCGGAGGCGATTGATTCCTTCGATGCCGCGTAGAGTTTGTCGATCTCGACGTCCGACAGGTATTTACGCAGCTTATTCAGATTTTCTTTCGGGTGAGCGAGCAGCTCAAACAAGCTCTTGATGTCGTCCCACAACCGCAGCAGGGCTTTTTCCAGGCCGTCCATTGCGCGCTTCAACAAGATCACTGCGCGACCGCTGCGATCAGCCGCCGAGTAGCTGGCCCACTGTGGTTGAAATTTGCCGGACCACTCGCTTTGCAGCCAGCCGTTGAGCTTGCCGATCACGCCTTGATAGGAGTTGTAGAGCGCTTTTACGTCATTCTGGGAAACGTTGGGGAAAAACGTGATGCGGTACAGTTGGCCTTTCTTGCAACCGTCGATGACCTTGATACCGGTTGGGCCAATGGTGGTTTCAATCACCGGGCCCGTCACGTCGTCAGACATAATGCCTTTGGTGACCGGTTCAAGCCGCACCGGGGTGTTGCCGATCGGCACAAAACGCGCCGAGTCGAACATGTGGATCAGCGTGAAGTCGCCAGCGAGCGGGCAGGTGGCATAGGTTTTTACCGCGTCGGTCTTGGTTTTGCGCTGTGTGATGCTGACCTCATTGCCGACTTTGAACGTCTGGTCCACATCCAGCGCCCAGCCTGTCCAGAAGCCGTCCGCCCATTCCTTATAGTCACTCAGGCAATGGTTGAAGTCCTTCAGGATCAGGCTCACGTCAGGGGTTTTGGCGTCCAGCACGCGCAGAACCAGGGTGCCAATCGGGCTATTCATGACGTGACTTCCTTAGTCAGCTGAGCCGCAAGGCGCTCTGCCATATCTTCTGTATTGGGTTGTTGACGCACAAAACGCTCGACTTTGCGGCGCAGGTTGCTTTCCGGGAAGGCGAAAAATAGCGCTGGGCAATCCTCACCGAGCCACTGCATCAGGTTGTCGACGAGCATGTTGTGATCTTTTTCGACTAATGCATCAAGCAGCGCCTGCGGGATTTCCCACCACGGCCAGTCCTGCGCTTTCGGCACCACTCGCGGCCCGACTTCCAGGCTTCGGCCATTGATTAAATAGCGATCAAACACCGGCAAGATGTCGCCAGCTTCAGCGCCTAAGCGTTGAATAATCGGGTACAGGTGCCGGCCGTCCCAGAACCGGAAAAACACCAGGGTACCGTCGGGCATTTTGACTTGGGTGAGGCTGCGTAGATGCTCGAAGACCACATTCGGCTCGCTACGCGACACTGCGAGCCAGCCCCAGTCTTGCGCATCAGTGCCAGCAATCCAGTCGAGATAAGCCGAGTTATCGCTCAGTTCAACAAGGTAGGGCATCACCGGCTGCCACGACGCGTAAGGCGTACCGTTCCAGAGCGGAGTGAGCTGTGGCGTGGTTTCAAGCTGGTAAAGGGCTTTAAGCGCGTCGGCATCGCTGGCCGCGCTGACAATCAAATACAGCCGTTCGCTTGCCTGTAGCGGCCGTTCTGCGAGCCAGGCGTGGGGCGTCAAAAGGTCAGATTGCACAGGCACCGTCCTTGCATTTTTCACATTCTTCGCAGAACGGCGCATTGCGTTTCAGCGTATTGATTTGTGCCGGGGTGAGTACCGCACCGGCCTTGTCGCCGTCAGCTTGTTTCAGCACGCCCGGCAACAGCGGCGCCGTCGGTGTTCCGCTGCCAGGGCTGCCACCGGTATTCACATTCACCACCGGCCCGCTGAACACCACGCCGCTGCCATCAATCTTGATAAAACTGCCACCGGCCTTGAGCGTCAGCTCACTGCCAGCTTCCAGCACCACCTTCAAGCCGCTGCTCAGGTGAATTTCCTGGCCCGCCTCAACGAACTGCCCGGTGCCGATTTTGACGTGCTGGTTGACCGCAACCGTCAGGTGGTCGTCTGCGCGCGCTTCAACTTTGCGGTCGGCGTAGACGGTGTGGTGTTCCTCGGTTTTGAATTCGCTGTAGGTATTGGCTTCAACGGTGTCGTGGCGTTCGTTGCCGACCCTGATTTTTTGGTCGTGCTCGATGTTTTCATCCCAGTCGCGCTGGGCGTGCAGGAAGATTTGTTCCTGGCCTTTTTTGTCTTCGATGCGCAGCTCGTTAAAACCGCTGCCGCCGGGCGAACTCAGGGTCTTGAAGGTGCTGCGCGTCTTGTTGGCCGGCAGGTCGTAAGGGACGACGTTTTCCTTGTGGTACAGGCAGCCGCTGATCAGTGGCTGGTGATTTTTTGGTCGTGCTCGATGTTTTCATCCCAGTCGCGCTGGGCGTGCAGGAAGATTTGTTCCTGGCCTTTTTTGTCTTCGATGCGCAGCTCGTTAAAACCGCCGCCGCCGGGCGAACTCAGGGTCTTGAAGGTGCTGCGCGTCTTGTTGGCCGGCAGGTCGTAAGGGACGACGTTTTCCTTGTGGTACAGGCAGCCGCTGATCAGTGGCTGGTCGGGGTCGCCTTCAAGAAAGCTCACCAGCACTTCCATGCCGATACGCGGGATGGCGATGCCGCCGTAATGCGCGCCAGCCCAGGCGGATCGCCTTCAAGAAAGCTCACCAGCACTTCCATGCCGATACGCGGGATGGCGATGCCGCCGTAATGCGCGCCAGCCCAGGCGGACGAAACGCGCAGCCAGCAGCTGGTTTTATCGTCGGCCTGGCCGTCGCGGTCCCAATGAAATTGCACTTTGACGCGACCGTATTGATCGCAGTGTATTTCTTCGCCTTTGGGGCCGGTGACCACGGCGCTTTGGCTGCCGAGGATGCGCGGTTTGGGGTGTTTCAGCGGTGGCCGGTTTGGCACGTCCCACGGGGTTGCCAGGAAGCGGTTGCGATAGCCCTGATGGAAGTCGTCTTTAAGCGCGGTGGTGTCGCTGGTGACCGACTCTTCCAGCACGTGCGGCTGTTTGCCTTCGTGGAGCACTTCGGTGAGCAACCAGAGGTCGTTCCAGCGGGCTTTGCTGTGCTGGGTCAGGGCCAGGAAGTGGCCGCTGACCAGCAACGGCTGGTCGCTTTTACCCTCGGCCAGTTGGTAGTCCGCACGATGGCGCTCCAGCCCGCGTTTGGCCAGGTGCCTGCCGCGTGTGCGGTCGATAAAACGGCCGGGGTAATCGTAGTCTTCGAGGTCGGGCTGGGCGTCGCCGCGGCTGTCGGATTCTAGGGTGATGTGCGGTTTTTCAAAGTCGTAATCGCGGCGTGTGGTGCGGCTGGTGCGGGTTTCCAGGCGCAGGTCGAAACGCTTGATGACCGGGTCGTTTGCGACCAGGCCGGAGTCTTGCTGGTAGGCCACGGGCGCGAGTTTCGGGAACACCGTTTGGTCATCGCCGAACACCAGTTTGTGGCCGCTGGCGCTGTGCTGAAAGTGGTAGTGAATACCTTCTTCCTCGCACAGGCGCTGTATGAAATGCAGGTCCGATTCATCGTATTGAACGCAGTAAATACGCTCGGGATAAATCGTGCCGAGGTGGAAGGTATAGGCATTGCTTTGGATGCCATGTTCTTCAAGGACCTGGCCAATGATTTTCGGCACCGTGAGGTTCTGGAAGATGCGCTGGTTGATGCGGTGTGCCAGGTAGGAGAGCTGCGGTCGCAGCGTCACGGCGTAGCGCGTCAGGCGCTTGCCGGAGTCGCCCTGGGCGGCACGGTAGATCTGCCCGTGAATGCCGCTGCCGTCAGG
>NZ_LKBR01000010.1:0-157924 GCF_002723595.1 Pseudomonas sp. ICMP 460 | reverse complement strand
AGTGGTGGGGCGAGGACCTTTTGGTTACTTTTGGGTCCTTTCAAAAGTGACCCGCTGTAAGAGCGGAACCGATATAAGCCATAACCTCAATAACGGATACGCACTCAAAACCCAAAGCACAACGCTAAGCAGGAGGCGTGTGATTTTGATCTAAAGTGCGGCGCCAGCTTGCAAGGTCAGCACTTCAAACCCGTCCGCCGTCACCGCCACGGTGTGCTCCCACTGCGCCGACAAGCTGTTGTCCTGGGTCACCACCGTCCAGCCATCCTTCAGGCTGCGCACTTTTGAGCTGCCCTGGTTGAGCATCGGCTCGATGGTGAACACCATGCCTTCGCGCAATACCAGCCCGGTGCCGGGGCGGCCGAAGTGCAGCACCTGCGGCTCTTCGTGCATCTCGCGGCCAATACCGTGGCCGCAGTACTCACGCACCACGCTGTAACCATTGGCGTGCGCATGGCTCTGGATCGCATGGCCAATGTCGCCCAGGCGCGCGCCGGGCTTGACCTGGCGAATGCCCGCCCACATCGCCTCGAAGGTTTTCTCCACCAGGCGCTGTGCGTTGGGCGCCACCTTGCCGATCATGTACATCTTGCTCGAATCGGCGATGAAGCCACCTTTTTCCAGGGTGATGTCGATATTGATGATGTCGCCGTCCTTGAGCACGTCCTTGGCGCTGGGCATGCCATGGCACACCACTTGGTTGATCGAGGTGTTGATGCAAAAGGGGTAATCGTATTGCCCAAGGCTGGCCGGGCGCGCTTTCAGGTCGTTACGGATGAACGTTTCAACGGCGCTGTCGAGTTCCAGGGTCGAGCGGCCAGCGGCGACAAAGCCGTCGAGCCTATTGAAGACTTGCGCGAGCAGGCGCCCGGATTCACGCATCACGGCCAGTTGTGCGGGGGTCTTGATCATCAGGCGCGCCCCCGGATCAGGTCGGGCTTGTCGAGCAACAACTTGTTGATCAGCTCGTTGTACGGCAGGTGCGGGTTGAGCTCGGCGAGCAGGCCGATCTTGATCCAGAACTCGGCCTGAGCGTTGATGGAACGGTCCATGGCGGCGCTGGCCAAGCGCAGTTGTTGATGCAGTTGATCGGTGATTTTGACGATGCCCATGCGCTTCACTGTGATAGGTGGATATACAAAGCGTAAACGTTTCGTATGCTCATCGTAAACCCTCTCCCACCCAATGGCTTCCTGTGGCGGGGGCTTGCTTCCGTTGGGCTGCGCAGCGGCCGCAAAAATGCCACAGCCGCGAGTATCCGGATAGTTTGCTACATGTTGCTGAAACAATCGCCGCATGCCATTGCGTTTAATAAAACCCGCAACGTTAAACGTTTAATCACAGCCGTTCGAAGATGATCTAAACGCCGCAGAAAAACCTGCGCTAACGTTATATAACGCCGCCTGTTGCTTATGAAGAAAAGTTACAACGAGAGTGGATTTTGCCGAGTACGCTGATCAAGGTAAGCGTCTTCCAGGGTCGGCAAGACGTGGCAGGCAGACGCCTGACGCACATAATCAATCTGTTGGCAGTCTCATAAAAGGAGAGGTTGGCCATGCTTTCGGAATTAGAACTTCGCAGCATTATTGAAGGAAGTTTCCTGCCCAAACGGTGCGAATGCACCAAGGCCGAAGATGCTTCGCTGACGATCAAGGTGTATGACGATCGTGACCGTGACCGAGTCGATTTGGAAGTCAAAGGTATAAACGCCGACAAACTCGACAGCAGCCGCGCTATTTGCAACTTGATCGCCGGGTTGCGCGAAGACCTCAAGCACAGCGCAGCACCCGCTGTGCAAAGAGTGGGTGCGCGCGGTTATCACTGATTACGCGCGGTTGTCGGTGTGCACTTGATTCATCGACAACCTGTGGGCCTGGACAAACGCCAGGCCCAGTATCAGTTCGGTTGCCACCGCCAGCAGAATTCCAGGGCCGGCGTTGCCATTGAGCCATTCACTGAACCCCAGCGCAGCCAGTACAAAGCAGCCGGCAGTAAACCCGCCGGTCAAGGCACTGCGCGTGTCGGAGCGGGGCGCGTGGCGAGCGCGATAAAACATGATGCCGATGGCCAGGAACAGCGCGGCATTACGGCGCGCCAACAGCTCGGCGGCGCTTGAGTACTCGACACTCCACAGCCACAACAGCAGGCCCGGGCGTAATCCCCAGAGCAGCGCGAGGGCGAAGCAAAGAAAGGCGGTGAAGGTGGCGAGGGTACGAAAACTCAGCGACATGGCGAATCCTTTCAGCCTTATGACAAGCCCGCAAGACTACGCGTTTGCACAGGGGCTTGTCGCTACCGTTGATTGCCTCAGTTCTGGAAATCGCAGGCGTCGGACATCTTCCGATAGCCCACATCTTCAACCTTGCCGGCTTTGTCGACGAACTTGATGTCGGCATTGATGACCTTGCACACAGGGGTGTCGGTCTCGTGCATGGCGATCACCTTGTCGATGTTTAAAGGCATGCCGTATTGATACGGCACCGGCTTCGTCACAAGCGCTTGAGTGTCCGCATGGGCCAGGCCCGATAGCGCCGCCAGGGCGAATGTGCTGCTAAAAAGTAAGGTACGCAGTTTCATGGCAGGTCTCCGCAAGTCTCGCCTGCGCATCAACACGATGCGCTGGCGGCCGCACGTGCCCTTGGGCGGTGAGTGCGGTCAACTTCACTGTCGACTGGCGGGATTAACCATGGATTAATCTTGACCTGGCTGACAAAACCTTCATAAACGCGCGTTCAGCCCACTTGCTGACGGTACGGCAGGTCTGGCCCGGTTTTGCCGCAGGTCAGGGCGGCGGCGCGAATGGCGAAGCCGAGCATGGCGTCGATCTGCGCACGCGTGAGCTGTTGCAGGCCGTCAACCGAATCCAGTTGGTGTTCGGTCAACCAGGCAATCAGCGCAGCCTGGAAGGTGTCGCCGGCGCCAACCGTGTCAGCCATCACCACCTCGACCGCCGGTTGCGACCAACTGCCGTGCCGGCGGCTGAATACTGTCGCGCCGTCGCCGCCACGGGTGAGGAACACCAGTTGGCAACGGTGCTGCAGCCAGCCTTGCAGCACGCTTTCGGGTGACTGATCGGGGTAGAGCAGGTGCAAGTCTTCATCGCTGACTTTGATCAGGTCGGCATGCTTGACCAGCTCGGCCACGCGGTCTCGCCACAGTTGAATATCCGGTTGCGGGTTGAGCCGCACGTTAGGGTCGAGGCTGATCAGGCGCTTGCCGCTTTCGCGGCGAACCAGGCTCAGCAACGTGTCGCCGATAGGCTGTACCACCAGCGAAAACGAGCCAATGTGCAGCCCGCGAATATCATCGCCCAAGGCCGGCAAGTGCGCGACTTGCAGTTGGCGGTCGGCGCAGCCTTCGCCGCGAAAGCTGTAGCGCGGTGAGCCATCGGCGCCCACGGCAACCATCGCCAACGTCGTCGGCGCCGTGAATTCCACCAGAAATTGCGGGCTGACGCCTTCGTCCTTGAGCACTTGCTGCAAGCGTTGACCGAGGAAGTCGTTGGACACCCCGCCGAACAGCCCGGCTTCAATGCCCAGGCGACGCAAACCCACCGCCACGTTAAACGGCGAGCCGCCGGCAATCGCCTTGTAATTGACCTTGGACGCCTGCCCGCTGGCGTCCTCCTCGCTGAAAAAATCGAACAGCGCTTCGCCACACACCAAATACATAGTCGTTCGCTCTTAAAGGGTTGCCACGAGTTGTTGATAGCGTGCGTAGGCCTGTTGATAGGCGCTTACGCTGGCGGCCACCGGCAGTGTACGGCTGGCCGGGTCGACGCTCACGCATTTGTCGCAGAGGCTGGCCAGCGACTCGCCGGACTGGCTCCACGCCGCCTGGATTGCCGCGCCCAGGGCGGCGGCTTCGCTTTGTTCGGTGCAGACCACTTCGGTGTTCATGATATCGGCAACCATCTGCCGCCACACCGGGCTTTTCGAGCCGCCGCCGATCAGGCGGATGCGCAGGCTTTGCAGGCCGGTCTGGCGCAGCAGGTCGAGGCCATAACGCAGGCCGAAGGTGGTGCCCTCGACCACCGCGCGGCACAGGTTGGCGCGGGTCAGGTTGGTCATGGTCAAGCCGTGCAGGCTGCCGGTGGCGTGGGGCAGGGCGGGCACACGTTCGCCGTTGAAGAACGGCAACAGGCTCACGCCGTCGGCACCTATCGGCGCCTGCGCGACGAGGGTGTTGAACGCCGCCAGGTCGAGGTCGAACAGCTCGCGAATCAGCGAGGTGGCGTTGGTCAGGTTCATCGTGCAAATCAACGGCAGCCAACCGCAGCTGGACGAACAGAAGGTTGCGACCGACGCTTGCGGGCTGACATTCGGCTGCTCGGCAAAGGCATACACGGTGCCGGATGAGCCGAGGCTCATGGTGATCACGCCGGGGGCGATATTGCCGGTGCCGATGGCGCCCATCATATTGTCGCCGCCACCGCTTGCGACCACGGCGTTGGAGTTGATGCCCAAGCGTTCGGCGATGGCCGGCAGCAGCGTGCCGACGCTTTGGTGGGCTTCGATCAGCGGCGGCAACGCCGCTTCCAGGCGGCCGCTGGGGTCAATGTGCTTGAGCAGCGCGACGTCCCATTCGCGGCTGCGCACGTTGAAATAACCCGTGCCTGAGGCATCGCCGTATTCGGCGACGGCGCGCCCGGTCAGCCAGTAATTCAGGTAGTCGTGGGGCAGCAGGATATGCGCGATGCGCGCGAAGACCTGCGGGTGCTGCTCGCGGGTCCAGAGCAGCTTGGACACGGTGTAACCCGGTGCAATTGCCACGCCGAGGCGCGCAAGCGAACCGCTCTCGCCGCCGAGGTAATCCAGCAGGCGCTGGTTTTCGTCGGCGGTTTCGGTGTCGCACCACAGCTTGGCCGGGCGCAGTACCTGGCCTTGGTCGTCCAACAGCACCAGGCCGTGTTGCTGGCCGGAGACGCCGATGCCGAGGATGTCCTGGCCATCGACGCCAGCGTCTTGCAAGGCGCGATGGGTGGCTTCGGTGAAGGCGTCCAGCCATTCCTGGGTGTGCTGTTCGCGCCGGCCATTGGCGCCGCTGATCAGCGTATGGCTGGCAGCGCCGAGGCCCAGCACCTTGCCGCTGGTGGCATCGAGGACGACGGCCTTGGTGCCTTGCGTGCCGCAGTCGATGCCGAGAAACAGGTTTTGCCGGGTCATGATGATTTGCTCAGCAGTATTATTATTGGGCGGTTAACCCGGTCGACTGTGGGAGGGGGCTTGCTCACGATTTCGGTGCATCAGTTATCAATCAGGTGGCTGACACAGCGCTATCGGGAGCAAGCCCCCTCCCACATTTTTACGCCGGTTGCTTCAACAGAGTGTTGAGGGTGTGGGTCACGCCGTGGTCACGCAAGCTGATAAAACACCGCTCGAACGCTGCCACAAACTCAGGCGAGTTGGGAATAGCTTTACCAAAAATCTCCTCCACGCCCAACAGGCGTTTACTGATCAGCGCATCATCACTCACCAAGCCCTGGCAGAACTCGGCGCGCGGGTCCGGGATGCTGTAGGCCACGCCGTTCTCGTCGACACCCTTGAGGTACAACGCCCACGCGGCCACCACCAACGCTGCACGCTCGGTCTCGCGCCCGTCGGCGATCAAGCGGTTGATGGTCGGTACGGTGAACTTGGGAAACTTCGACGAGCCGTCCGAGCACACGCGCTCCAACTGGTCGGCAATCGCCTGGTTGGAAAAACGCTCCACCAGGGTTTGCTTGTAGTCCGTGAGGTCGATGCCTGGCACCGGTGCCAGGTGCGGGGTCACGTCCAGGTCCATGTACGCGCGCATGTACGCCACAAACACCGGGTCGTGCATGGTCTCGTGCACAAACCGGTAGCCCTTGAGAAACCCCAGGTAGGTGAGGGCCAGGTGGCTGCCATTGAGCAAGCCGATCTTCATCTCTTCGTAGGGCGTTACGTCATCGGTGAACTGTACGCCGACCTTTTCCCAGGCCGGGCGACCGTTGACGAATTTGTCTTCCAGCACCCACTGCACAAAGGGTTCGCAGACCACCGGCCAGGCGTCGTCGATGCCGTGTTCGTCGTGCAGTTGCAGGCGGTGGGCGTTGCTGGTCATCGGCGTGATGCGGTCGACCATTGCGTTCGGGAAGCTCACGTTGGCCTTGATCCAGTCATGCAACTCGGCGTTGTGCAGGGCGGCGAAGGCCAGCAGCGCTTTGCGCGTGACGGCGCCGTTGTGCGGCAGGTTATCGCAGGACATCACCGTAAACGCCGGGGTGCCGGCCGCACGGCGTTGGGTCAATGCGGCGCAAATAAAACCGAACACGGTTTTCGGCGCCTGCGGGTTCGCCAGGTCATGCTGGATTTGCGGCAGGTGGGCCATGAACTCGCCGTTGCTGTCGTCGATGCAGTAACCGCCCTCGGTGATGGTCAGCGAGACAATCCGAATCTGCGGGTCGGCGAGTTTGTCGATCAGCGCCTGCGCGCCGTCCTCGGCCAGCAGCATGTCGCTGATGGCGCCGATCACGCGCACCTCGGTGTCGTCGGTGTCACCCAGCTCGTACAGGGTGAACAGGTAATTCTGGCTGGCGAGGTCATCGCGGGCCTTGCGGTCTTCGCTGCGCAGGCCGACGCCGCAGATGCTCCAGTCGAGGTCAATGCCCAAGTTCATCAGCGCATCGGTGTAATACGCCTGGTGCGCGCGGTGAAAACCGCCGACGCCGATATGCGCGATGCCTTGGGAGGTGCTGGCGATTGAATAGGTGGGCAGTTGAACTTCGGGCGCCAGTTGGGTGAGGGTCTGTGTGTTCAATTTCATCGGTAAATACTCAGGCGGCAGCGCGCAATGGGCGGGCCACGGCGACGCCTTCAGCGTCGAACAGGTGGCATTGGGTCGGGTCCAGGTACAGCTGCAGTGTTTCGCCATATTGGCTGGCCATGTCGCCACGAATGCGCAGCGTCAACGGCTCTTTGCTCGCGGTGATGACGTGGCAGAACGTGTCACTGCCCAAGCGCTCGCCGACATCGGCGGTGACGGTCAGCGTGGCTTGGCCGGGCGTGGCGATTTCCAGGTGTTCCGGGCGAATGCCGAGCGTGACCGGGCTGCCCACACTCAAGGTAGCGCTGCTCAGCGGCAGGCTGATGTGGCCGCCGGCGTCCAGTTCGAGTTCGCAGCCTTGGGCATCGACACGCGTGACCTTGCCTTTGAGAAAGCCCATTTTCGGCGTGCCCAAAAAGCCCGCCACAAACAGGTTGGCCGGCTGGTGGTACAGCTCCAGCGGCGAGCCGACCTGTTCCACGCGGCCGCTGTTGAGTACCACCACTTTGTCGGCCAGGGTCATGGCTTCAACCTGGTCGTGGGTCACGTAGATCATCGTGGCTTGCAGTTCTTTGTGCAGGCGCGACAGCTCCAGGCGCATCTGCACGCGCAGCGCGGCGTCGAGGTTGGACAGCGGCTCATCGAACAGGAATATCTTCGGGTTACGCACAATCGCCCGGCCAATGGCCACGCGCTGGCGCTGGCCGCCCGAGAGCTGCTTGGGTTTGCGCTCCAGCAACGGGCCAAGCTCAAGGATGCGCGCAGCTTCGTTGACTTTGCTCTCGACGACTTTTTTGTCGACGCCAGCCAGATCCAGGGCAAACGACATGTTCTTGCGCACGCTCATGTGCGGGTACAGGGCGTAGGTTTGGAACACCATGGCCAAATCGCGTTTGGCCGGGGTGACTTCGGTGATGTCGCGGCCATCGAGCTCGATGGTGCCTTCGCTGACTTCTTCCAGACCGGCGATCAGCCGCAGCAAGGTTGATTTACCGCAGCCCGACGGGCCGACGAAGACCACGAATTCCTTGTCGTTCACTTCCAGGTCGATGCCCTTGATGATCGAAAAGCCTTCGAAGCCTTTTTGCAGATTCTTGATTTTCAGGTTGGCCATGGGATGGGCCTCCACGTCTACATGCGTTTTTGTTAGAGAGAAGCCGTTACTTCACCGCGCCGAACGACAAACCGCGCACCAGTTGTTTCTGGCTGATCCAGCCAAAAATCAGGATCGGCGCACAGGCCAGGGTCGATACGGCAGACAATTTGGCCCAGAACAAGCCTTCGGGGCTGGAGTAGGACGCGATCAGCGCGGTCAACGGCGCCGCATTCGAGGAGGTCAGGTTGAGCGACCAGAACGCCTCGTTCCAGCACAGGATCAGCGACAGCAACACCGTGGACGCCAGGCCACCCTTGGCGATGGGCAGCAGCACGCGGACCATTTCCTGCCACAGCGTGGCGCCATCCAGGCGGGCGGCTTCAAGGATGTCTTTAGGGATGTCCTTGAAGTAGGTGTAAACCATCCACACCACAATCGGCAGGTTGATCAGCGTGTAGATGATGATCAGCGCGATGCGCGTATCCAGCAGCCCCATGCTTTTGGCGAGCAAGTAGATCGGCATCAGCACGCCCACCGGCGGCAGCATTTTGGTGGAGAGCATCCACAGCAGCGTGCCCTTGGTGCGTTTGGTTTCGTAGAACGCCATGGAGTAGGCGGCCGGCACCGAAATCAACAGGCACAGGGCGGTGGCGCTGAACGAAATCAGCACCGAGTTCCAGGCGTAGCTGAAGTAATTGCTGCGCTCGTTGATGTGCAGGTAGTTCTCCAGCGTCGGCGTGAAGATAAACTGCGGCGGTGTGGCGAACGCATCGATTTCAGTTTTGAAGCTGGTCAGCACCATCCAGAAAATCGGGAAAAAAATCAGGATCGCGATGGCCCAGGCCAGGGTGCCGAGCAATAGGCTTTGCAGGCGGCGAGATTGTTGAAGCGTCATGGCGCGGCCCTCAAGGCTTGTCAGTCAGGTTTTTGCCGATCATCCGCACCAGGATGATCGCCGCGATGTTGGCGATAACCACGGCAATCAAGCCGCCGGCCGAGGCCATGCCCACGTCGAACTGCACCAGCGCCTGGTTGTAGATCAGGTACGCGAGGTTGGTCGAGGCGTAGCCCGGGCCACCGTTGGTGGTGGTGAAGATTTCGGCGAACACCGAGAGCAAGAAGATCGTTTCGATCATCACCACCACGGCAATCGGGCGCGCCAGGTGGGGCAGGGTCAGGTGCCAGAAAATTGCGATGGCGCCCGCACCGTCGAGGCGCGCGGCTTCCTTCTGTTCCTGGTCGAGGGACTGCATGGCCGTCATCAGCAACAGGATCGCGAAGGGCAGCCACTGCCACGACACAATGATGATGATCGACAGCAACGGGTAGTGCGCCAGCCAGTCCACTGGCTGCGCGCCGAACAACTTCCACACGGCCGCGAGCACGCCCGACACCGGGTGAAAAATCAGGTTTTTCCAGATCAGCGCACCGACGGTGGGCATGATGAAGAACGGCGAAATCAACAGCACGCGCACTACGCCGCGGCCAAAGAACTCACTGGCTTCGAGCAGGGCGCTGATCAACACGCCGAACACCACGCTGATCAACAGCACACTGCCGACCAGCAACAGGGTGTTGGTGGCGCCCGGCAAAAAGCCCGAGTCGGTGATGAAGTAGGTGAAGTTTTCCAGCCCCACAAATTCGTTTTCGCCGGGGTAGAGCAGGTTGTAGCGGATCAGCGAAAAGTACAGCGTCATGCCCAGCGGCACGATCATCCACAGCAACAGCATGGCGACCGAAGGGGTGACGAGAAACCAGCCGGGGTTGGCCAGGCGGTTTTTGCGCGGCTTTTCCTGCGTGTCAGGTTGCCCTTGGGCAGTGTTGGTATTCATAGGATCAGAACCCGTCAGGTACATGCAAAACCAGAGTCGAAGCGCGGTCAGTGTGGGAGGGGGCTTGCCCCCGATAGCGCTGTATCAGTTACAAAATCATCAACTGGTAGATTGCTATCGGGGGCAAGCCCCCTCCCACATTTGACTGTGGCAGGCCCGGATTACTTGGGGTAGCCGGCTCGCTTCATTTCGCGCTCGGTGGTGGTCTGCGCGGCGGTCAAGGCTTGATCCACCGTTTGCTGACCGGTCAGCGCGCCCGAGAAGAACTTGCCGACCTGGGTACCAATCGCCTGGAATTCAGGAATGGTCACCAGCTGGATACCGATGTACGGCACTGGCTTGAGGGTAGGTTTGGTCGGGTCCGCAACTTTCAGCGATTCCAGGGTGACTTTGGCGAATGGCGCGGCCTTCATGTATTCATCGCTGTAGGTGGACTTGCGTGTACCCGGCGGCACATTCGCGATGCCATCGGTCTTGGCCACAAGCTGGCTGTATTCCTTGGACGTGGCCCAACTGCTGAACACCTTGGCGGCGTCCTTGGCTTTGGAACTGGTCGGTATCGCTAGGCTCCACGAGTACAGCCACGACGTACCCTTGTCGGTCGTTTCGTGCGGGGCAAAGGTGAAGCCGACATGCTCGGACACTTTGCTTTGGGTTTTGTCGGTGACGAACGAGCCGGCCACGCTGGCATCCACCCAGATCGCACACTTGCCGCTGTTGAACAGCGCCAGGTTTTCGTTGAAACCGTTGCTGGAGGCACCCGGCGGGCCGGATTTTTTCATGTTGTCGACGTAAAAATTCAACGCGTTTTTCCACTCGGGGCCGTTGAATTCCGGTTGCCACTTCTCATCGAACCAGCGCGCACCGTAGCCGTTGGCCAGGGTAGTGATCAGCGCCATGTTCTCACCCCAACCGGCTTTGCCGCGCAGGCACAGGCCGTACTGCTCTTTGCTTTTGTCGGTGAGTTTTGCCGCGTATTCACTGATCTGCGTCCAGGTCGGGTGCTCGGGCATGGTCAGCCCGGCGTCCTTGAACAGGTCGGTGCGGTAATAGGTGATCGAGCTTTCGGCGTAGAACGGCAGGGCGTACAGCGAGCCTTTAACCGACAGGCCGTCACGCACCGAAGGGAACACGTCGTCGAGGTCGTAGGACGCTGGCAGGTCCTTCATCGGCTCCAGCCAGCCCTTGGCACCCCACAGTGCAGCTTCGTACATGCCGATGGTCAACACGTCGAACTGCCCGCCCTGGGTGGCGATGTCGGTGGTCAGGCGTTGGCGCAGCACGTTTTCTTCAAGCACCACCCAGTTCAGCTTGATCTCCGGGTGCTCGGCCTCGAAGGTTTTCGAGAGCTTTTGCATGCGGATCATGTCGCTGTTGTTGACGGTGGCAATGGTCAGGGTTTGCGCGCCGAAGCTGACGGCGCTGAGGGTCATGCATGCAGTCATGCAAGTAGAGGCAAGCAGAGCTTTTGCTGTGAACTTCATTGCGCACTCCATTTCTGCGCCCAGGGGCTGCAGAAGGACAGTTATTGTTGTTGTGTCTCCCAAGGCAACTGGAAGAGTGTGCGTTGATTACAGCCTTGAAATGGGCATATGACAAATCCTTGGGCGCACTTTCACTGATACTTTTTTGCACTCGGGCGGCAGCGCATTGCAGGCGTGCCTTCTCGACAAACCTGAAAGTACAGGGCCCGCGTTTAACACCGCAGGAGCCGTTCCAACCGGCTTCTGCGGGTGACAGAGAGCCTGGATTAATCGGCGAAGTCGAATACATCCCGGATCTGCGCGGTGTTGAACACGCCTTTGCCCGTGCCTTCAATTAACGTGAATGTGCCATCCGGGTTAATATCAACCCCCAGTGAACTGGCGATCGTAGTCTCTACACCAGGTTTTCTGAGGAGGGCCAGCAGCGGTTTTTTCCCCTGGTACTCTTGCCCCAGTACAACGCCCATGCCTACCGCAGATTGTGAGTCGATACCGCCGACGAATATCACCTTGCCGCCATCGGCAAGCGACTCATTCAGTGTTTGCAGTAGCTGATAAGTGTCATTGTCAAATAAACCGAACTCCAGATTGCTGCCGGTCAGGTGCATTAATGTGCGTTTCTGATAAACCCCGTCCTTCAGGTCAGTCAGCACCGCCAGTGCGGAGCAATCTGTGAGGCTGCGAGTTGACAGCACCGAGTGCGCGTCTTCAGCGGTATGCGAGTAACCCATCAGTACTTCAACTGGCTTGATAGGCGCAGGCTTGATCTTCGGTGTTCCAAAGGTCCGCGGTTGATAATCGACCCTGGTTTTATAGATCACCGGCTTGTCATCACTGCCGATATTGAGCTCGACTTCCGTGCCGTTATCTTTGAAGACATTGAACTCGATATCCCGATCAGCAAGCTTGCGGTTCAGTTCTGCTTCAGCCATGCGGTGGATCTCACGGTCACTGAGGTTTGCATAGTTTTTGCGGTAACGTGCCGAGGCGTCTTCGTAGACCTTGAATGGATCTTCATCGCCAACGCCCATGTAGTCTGTAATGATTTCCTGCTCAAAACCCTTTACGCGCGCACCTGTGAGTGTACTGAGTTTCGCCGCGAGAGACTGTTCACCGCCGTTGCCGGAGTAGCAGGCTAATAACCGCAAATCGCTATAGTCTCGGATGTCTATGCCGCGCGCCAACAATTCCTGGTCAATGTCTTCTGCCTCGTAATGCTTGCCATCTTCTCCAAAGATGTGTGCAGCTTGCTCACCTATGGGTTTCTCACCGTGGCCCATGATATTGAGGCGTTGCTTGCCGTTGTAGGTGTCCACAAAGACTTGAACGTCGCCGGCAAGCGGTTTTATATCCGCAGGGCCTCCCAGGACAATGCGGTTATTGGACGCTGGAGTGGGCGCTGCCACCTCATCCACCAGTAGGCTGCCGCCGGTTGCTGGCCTTGGTGAGAGGGTTGTGGATGGTTCAGGCAGTGATCGCGCCTTGAAATGGATCAACAACGTCGCAACGTTGACCAACAGATCTGCCAGCGCCGCCTCTTTGCTTGTCGAACGCTCATCGCCCAGAACCTCCAAGTCGTTGATGATGCCCTCTGCCTGCAGCAGCAAGCCGAGCACGGCGCCAGGGCCGCGCAGCACTGGCAGCAGCGCATTGAGTAGCAGGAAACCCCCTGTCTTGAGGGACGCCCACCGGCTTTGTGCGTCGGATGTCGATTGGTGTCCGGCCAGGGAGATCAAGCTGTGGGCATTCGCCTCGTACAGGTATTCCATCAGTTTGCCTTCTTGCAGCGTTTGCTGCAGGCGGCTGTCCACGGCCAAGGGGACGGTCTCGTTGAGGGAAACGGACCCCAGGTTGAGCCCGAACAGCACAACGTTAGAGTGTTTAAAACCGTTACCGCTGTAGAGCTGTCGCGTATTTTCGTCAGGTAACCAGGCCAGGGTGTCGTTTTGTAGCTTGCCTGGCGTCTGGATGGCTTCCAGCAGAGCCTCGCGAGTAGCAAATTGCAGAAGCGGGGCATCGGCAATCAACGGACGATACAAAATATGCGGGCCGGTTGTGCTGTCTTTGGGTTCGATCAGGTAAGCGCCTTCAACCACATCGGTTTTGCCAGTGGGCTTATTATCGAAAGCCAATGGCCGGATGACGATTTCTTTGCTGTCTACGGTCTTTGGGCCTGGCCCCGGCTTGAGTATCTCCTGGAGGTACCGGAACCCCGTGTTGTTGAAACCGGCTTTTCCCTTGATGCTAAGCTCCAGCGCTTTGAGCTGCAGCTCGATGGGCACTTGCTGGACAAACAGTGATCGGCGTTCGGCCATTTTGGCCGGCTCGTCGAGTAGTTTTTCCTTGAGTAACGCGGGGTAGTTTTTGCCGATATCGAGGTCGGTAACCAGTTGCTTGAGCACGCCCTCTTGCTCAAGTGCGGGCACCCGGATTTTGACTTCTGCACCGTTTTCATCTTTGAACCCTGGCTTGAAAAAAACCTCGATCTGACCATTAGGCAGCCCCGACAGGTTATTGAGCAGCATGTCAGTCAGGCTCATGGTTTGGCGCTCGATAAAGCCAGAGCCCAGCGTCCCGTAAGCCACTTTAAAGACCACCTCCAGTTTTTCGGCTGCGTGCTGCGTCAGTTTCTTGTTTTCGGGCAGCAGGTCGAACTGCTGCTGCGCAAACGTATGGATGTCTTTGATGTCGCTGTTGTACGCACGGCCTTTGTTACGTTGTATGAAGCTTGCCAGCCCTTGGCTGAGCTCATGCATCACAAAACGTTCGGCTTCGCCGGCATTACTCATCCAGTCGGGCAGCCTGGTTTTTACGGGCGGCGGGTTCTGTGCACCCATCGGTAGTGGCGGGTTGAACAGGCTGTTGCCTTGATGCTGCTTGATGAGGGTTTGGGCTTGGGTGTCGAATATATTACCGGTGAGTTCCCGCCGGACAAGGCCTGCCTTTTCGACGTCATCCCAGGCCTCATAAGCGCTGATTTTTCCACTGGGCTCCACTAGCAAGAGGATGCCGCGGTTTGATTGTGCCAGGTATCGATGAATTACCATGTTCGGCGTAGAACCGCCCAAGGAATAGACGGTGGCACCCGATGAATTGGGGTCAAGTGGCGCGGGCCTCGTCGATCCTTCGGGATGCCTCACGACCATGTCCACGGTTTTACGTTGCTCGTCATCCAAACCGGGCTGTTTCAGGCTCGCCAGTTGCAGGTTGCTGCGCAGCATATGACTGATCAACGTACGACGGCTGCCGCTGAAAACGCTGTCGGCATTGGTCGGACTGCTGAACGCCTGTTTGCTCCAATAGTCGCGCGAATCGGCCTCGTAGGCTGTGTTCAGACGGGACGGCAGCGCACCGATGAGACCGCTTATGGCTGACAAATCGAGAACGAGTGGGGTGTCGGCAGCGTTGCCCGTGCGGGCCAGTAAATCAGGGCGAGTGTCAAACGCCCTGTCGGTGCTGGTGAAGTTCGGGGCCTCACCGCCGGCCAAGTAGTCCAAGGCAAGCGTCATCAATTGTGTTCGCTTAACGCTCCCAGGGTTGTCCGGGTCGGGTGTTTCAATGGCGATTTGGTTAACGTCGACGTCCAGTGACGGGGCCGCCTGCTTTATCCGCTCGCTGAGCAATCGCGCGACCACCGAGTACACGTTGGGCTCACCGGCAAACTGGCGGCGTGCAATAGCGGCCATCGGGTCGAGGACAGGGTTGGGATTTTCAGTCGGCGGTGCAGCCACCGCAGGTTCAGTTGTGCTTGGGTTTGCGAGCGTCTGGATAGCGGCGCGTTGCCGTTGCTGGACCGCGAGGGAACGTGCGTCGGTTGGCGGGGTGTCTTTACTCAATGCGCGAAAGCCGTTGCGAGTGAGCGTTGAGGCGTGTGTGAGCACGCCGACCAAGGTGTCGTTATGGCCCGGCTCGGCGTAAAACCGGGTTATCCAGGCGAGGCTGATCTGCGCGTCTTTGCCTGGCGGTAGCTGTGTGTTGCGCAGGGTTTGCCCCAGGGTTGAGTGTTCAGGTATCTCAGACAGTGCAAAGCTGGTGCGCGGGCCTTTGCCGTAACGCGCCATTTCGGGCCTGAGGCTTAACAAGGCACTGCTGCACATTCTGGCCAGTTCCCGATCAGCGTCCTCAACCAACGGCGTAGGCGTGTGTTGCGAAGGGGAGAGAAGCGCGGGGTTCAATGCGATTTCCCCGGCAAAACTTTCTATCGCTTCGCGTTGTTGTTCTCGAATGTGCGAATAAGCCGGACGGTTAAACTCGGGTGCCTTGGAGTCAGGCTCACGCAGCGCGTTGAAGGTGTGGTGGTCTTGCTGTTCGCTGATCAAGCGCAGAATCTGCGCTTGTATGCCGCCTGGGCGTACGCCGTAGAAGTTGCCTATTACCTCGGCAGAAGCACGGTTTGCGCCGGTATATTCGAGCGGGCCAAGCTGCGAGGAGAACGCTTGAGCGGCGGCGCTAACCGCTGCAGTGGCCTGTTCATAGCCCGTATCGTATGTGCTGAACGTGGCAAGCTTGCCGTTTGCAACACAAGTCATAATCCATCCTGACTGAGTGTTCAGTTTGAGGGTTGACGTATCAATCTTGTGCTCACTGGCGAAACTTGCAAAAGGTTCGCTTTGAATCGCATGGGTGAGCTGAGCCCAGGCTCTACCGAACGTTGAGATTGCAGGAATATCGGAAATAAAAGGGCTCCGCAGCGGGGACTTCCTTCCAGCGGGATCGGCAATGACTTGATCCATCAAGACAGCGCTATGCAGGGAGGAGAGGGCTGCACCGCCTGCTCTGATCAGTGCTGTTGCGGCTTTTGTGGTCCCCAGACCCACCACCGGGCTGCTACGTTTAGTCCGTGCATGATCAGTAGAGGCTATTTCGGATTGAGCTTGAAGGTGGGTAGCTGAAGAGGGGAGCGGGCTGTAGCGTAATGGCTCGATTCTCATGAGGACGTTTTCCCGGGCGGTGCGACAGCTGACGTGTACGCAGTCGTTATCGAATGCGTAGATCGCGGATAAGCTTCGTGGAAACTTATCTTTTAACCGTAGGGTTATTGGTCATGAGAGGGCGGGCGTTCACTTCGAGCTGTTACAGCGTGTGAGCCGCGCCAGAGTATGTTTGCGGCAGGGCGCCGTGCATGAATGGGCCGTTGGGGCGTGCAACTAGGCCAAATTCTGCTCGGTCAGCCGCTGCACGGCCAGTCGTCGGTAGTGGGAAGGCGTCATGCCCTTGAGCTGCTGAAAGCGCCGGTTGAAATTGGAGATGTTGTTGAAGCCTGACTCAAAGCACACGTCCGTGACTGCCTTGTCGCCGTCGGCGAGCAATTCGCAGGACTTGCTGATGCGCAACCGGTTAACAAACTCGATAAACGTGCGCCCGGTGGCTTGTTTAAACACCCGAGAGAAATAGGTGGGCTTCATCCCCAGGTAGTCCGCGACTTCCTCCAGCGGCAATTCGCGCGCGTAATGCGCAAAAATATAGTCCACCGCGCGGTTAGTGCGGTCGATGCTGTGTTCGTCGGCCAATTGCGGCGTGGTCACGCCCGACAGCAACTGGTAGTCCTCACAGGCACTCAACACTTCCAGCAAGATGAAAAAGTGCCCCAAGCGCGCCATGCCTTTGGCGTTCTCGATACGTTGCATCAAGCTGATCGCCTGCGCGATGGTCTTTTTGCAGCGGAATTCGATGCCGTAGTGCGCGCGCTCCAACAGCGGCGCCAAGGTTTTTAGTTCGGTAAAAATCTGGCTGCCGCCCTCGAACACCTCATCAGTGAAATTCACCAGCATGTCGCGTTTGGGCACCACTTCGTCTTCGCCCACCTGGCTGATCCAGTTGTGGGGCAGGTTGGGGCCGGTCAGGAACAGGCTTTCCGGGTAGAAGTTGCCGATATAGTCGCCAATAAACACCTTGCCCGAGCTGGCGACGATCAGGTGCAGCTCGTATTCCTTGTGAAAATGCCAGCGCACCAGCGGGCACGGGAAGCCGTGTTGGCGATAGATGATCGACAGACCGTTGTGGTCGTCCATCAGCTCGTAGGAAGGGTCGGTGATTCGCGCTGCTCGGGTCATGCTGCCGTCGCTTTATTGTGGTTTCTGCACAGGATAATGCCCCCTTGCGCGCGGCCTCGCCAGCGTCGGGGGTTAGACGGTGCGGTTTTTCGCCTCGATCCACTGCGACATGTACTGCGTACTCTTGTGCGCGTGATGGCGCAGCATGCCGCCGGTAAAATTGTGCAGGCGATGGCGGGCGAGGTCGCTGCGGCAGCGCTCCAGGCATTCCACCAACGCCTCGCCATGCACCGCGTAGGCGTAGCGCCGCGCCAGCAACTGGCGCCCGTGTTGCTGCGCCTCGGCCCAACGCTCGCGGTCTTGATACAGCGCCACGGCGGCGGCGGCGAGGGCCGGCGCAGTGTGTTCGATTGCGCCCGGCCACGGTTGCTCATCACCCATGGCTTCGGCGCCGATCGGTGTGGTGATGTTAGGCGTGCCGCAGAGCATTGCATCCACCAGCTTGCCCTTGATGCCGGCGCCAAAGCGCAGCGGGGCCAGGCAAATACGCGCGGCGCTCATCACCTGCAGCGCGTCTTCGGCCCAATTCATCACGTGAAAACCCTGCGCCGGGTTATGCAGCGCGGTGGCTTTGGGCGGCGTGTAGGCGCCGTAGATATGCAGCTGCGCGCCCGGCAATTGTTGACGAATCAGCGGCCACAAGCGGTTTTTCATCCATAACACCGCATCCCAGTTGGGCGCGTGGCGAAAGTTGCCGATGCTGAGAAAATGCGCACGCTCTTCAAAGCCCACAAAGGCCTGCGCAGGCGGCTCAAGCATCAGCGGGCACCAGTGGAGCAGGGCGGCAGGTACGTTGAAGTGCTCGGTGAGCAGGCGAATTTCCACGTCCGAGATCATCAGGCTGATGTCACAGCGGTAAATTGCTGCGATTTCGCGTTTGGCCAGGTCAGTGTCGGCCATCAGCTGGAACGTTTGCTGCAGTGCCGGGCTGAACAGCGCGTTGAAATCATCGGCGTCCGGGTCGGCCTTGAGGTGGTCCTTGAGGCGCTGGTGGCGTGCGTCGCGCAGGCTTTGCAGGTCGGAGGTTTCCAGCACCCGCAGGGCGCCAGGGCAACACTGCTCGACGCGCCAGCCGAACTGTTCCTCCATCATGAAGCGGTCGAACAGCACAATGTCCGGGGCCAGTTCGCGAATAAAGTCGTCGAAACTGCTGTTGTTGAGTTCAATCGCGCATTCAGTGATACCGAGTGCCGGCAAGTCGGCCTTGTGCTCGCCAATCGTCGCCGGGCTGCTGAAGGTGATCGCCCAGCCGCGGTCCAGAAAACTCTGCAAAATCTGCATCATGTGCCCGCCTGCGGCCGAGGAACGCGGTTCCGGCCAGACATAACCAATGACCAGAACTTGGGTGGCGGGCTGATTCATCAACGACGTATTCCTTGGGCGGGCAGGCGAAAAGCGCATCATTAAAGCACACCGGCGCACGATGAGAATTTGTGTCTGGCGGTAGGTAGCGACCTCAGTTTGTGGTTAACTTCGGCCTCTCGAATTGGTTTAATCACACCCAGCATAAGGATTCCGTTCATGGCTCAAGTCACCCTTCGTGGTAACCCAGTCCAGGTTGATGGCGAACTGCCGCAAACCGGCACCCAGGCGCCCGAGTTCACCCTGACCGCCGGCGACTTGTCGGAAGTCACCCTGGCCACGTTTGCCGGCAAGCGCAAAGTGCTCAACATCTTCCCAAGCGTCGACACCCCGACCTGCGCCACTTCGGTACGCACATTCAACGCCCAGGCGAATGAACTGAACAACGCCGTGGTGTTGTGCATTTCTACCGACCTGCCGTTCGCCCAGGCACGCTTCTGCGGCGCTGAAGGCCTGGAAAACGTGAAAAACCTGTCGGATTTCCGCAGCGCGGCGTTTGCCGTCGACTACGGCGTGGCCATCGCTGAAGGCCCACTGAAAGGCCTGACCGCTCGCGCCGTGGTGGTGCTGGATGAAAATGACAACGTGTTGCACAGCGAACTGGTCAGCGAAATCGGCCAAGAGCCAAACTACGAAACCGCCCTGGCTGTTTTGAAGTAACTGTTGCCGCACATTACTGTCGCGTTGCAGTAACACGCTTGATACATGATTGCGGCCTGGCCTAGTCCAGGCCGTTTTCATTTATAGTCAGCAGCTTAGCTAAATAGCGAACGGACTAAGGCGAAAAGTTAAAAGTTGTAAGCCCAAGGTAAATAGCCGGTAAAGGCGCTTTTCTTAATACGCCCCAGTGCTTATCTTTCAGCCTCCCCAAAAAGAAGCTCTCGCGCCCAATGGTTGATCACTCCATGCAATCGTCCCCCCGCAACTCCCGTCGCTGGCTGTTTGGCCTGCTCGTGCTGCTGGTTATCGCCGGCTTGTGCTGGAAATTCTGGCCCGGCAGCCACACGGATGCGGCGGCGTCGAAAGCCGCCGGGCATACCGGCAAAACGGGCATGGCGCGCCCTGGCTTCGGCGGTTCCACCGGCCCGATCCCGGTGCGCGTGGCGCCGGCGGTGCTGGGGGAGTTCCCGGTGTACTACAAGGCCTTGGGCACGGTGACTGCGCTCAATACCATCAATGTGCGCAGCCGCGTGGGGGGCGAGTTGGTGAAAATCGCCTTTGAAGAAGGGCAGATGGTCAAGGCGGGTGACTTGTTGGCGGAAATCGACCCGCGCAGCTACCAGAACGCCTTGCTCCAGGCCCAAGGCACGTTGATGCAGAACCAGGCCCAGCTTAAAAACGCACAGGTCGACGTGCAGCGCTATCGCGACCTGTACGCGCAGGACAGTATCGCCAAACAGACCCTGGACACCGCCGAAGCGCTGGTTCTGCAATACCAGGGCACGGTCAAGACCAACCAGGGCGCGGTGGATGACGCCAAGCTCAACCTTGAATTCACCAAAATCCGCGCGCCAATCGGCGGCCGCGTAGGCTTGCGTCAGGTCGACGTGGGCAACCTGATCGCGGCCAACGACACCACGTTCCTCGCGGTGATCACCCAGACCCAGCCGATCAGCGTGGCCTTTACCTTGCCGGAAAATACACTCGAAACCGTGCTCAGCCGTTACCACGCGGGCAACAAGCTGCCGGTGGAAGCCTGGGACCGTGGCGACCTTAAAAAGCAGGCCACAGGCGTGCTGCAAAGCCTGGACAACCAGATCGACGTGACCACGGGCACCCTCAAATTCAAGGCGCGTTTCGATAACAAGGACCAGGCGCTGTTCCCCAACCAGTTCGTCAACGTGCACTTGTTGGCCGATACCTTGCACAACGTGGTGCTGGCGCCGACTGCGGCGATTCAGTTCGGCAACAGCGGCACCTTTGTTTACAAGCTCGATGGCGACAAAAAGGTCAAGGTCCAGCCTCTGGTGGTCGGTGACACCGACGGCGACAACACTGTGATCACCGAAGGCCTGGCCGCCGGCGACCGCGTGGTGCTGGAAGGCACCGACCGCCTGAAAGACGGCAGCGAAATCGAAGTGGTCAACGACAGCAGCGCCGTGCCGACCACGCCGACCGAACACCTGCAAGGCAAGCCCGCTGCAAAAGGGGAGACCGGTGCTAACGCCGGCAAGGCGCAAAAGGTCGGTTCATGAATTTATCGCGGCTGTTTATCCTCCGCCCGGTAGCCACCACGCTGAGCATGCTGGCGATCGTACTGGCGGGCATCATCTGCTATCGCCTGCTGCCGGTATCGGCCTTGCCCCAGGTCGATTACCCGACCATTCGGGTGATGACCCTGTACCCCGGCGCCAGCCCGGATGTGATGACCAGCGCGGTCACCGCGCCGCTGGAGCGCCAGTTCGGGCAAATGCCCGGCCTCACGCAAATGGCCTCGACAAGCTCCGGCGGCGCGTCGGTACTGACCCTGCGCTTTAACCTCGACATCAATATGGATGTCGCCGAGCAACAGGTACAGGCGGCGATCAACGCTGCGACCAACCTGTTGCCCAAGGATCTGCCGGCGCCGCCGGTGTACAACAAGGTCAACCCGGCAGATACCCCGGTCCTCACGCTGGCGATTACCTCCAAGACCATGCTGCTGCCCAAGCTCAATGACTTGGTCGACACACGCATGGCGCAAAAAATTGCGCAGATCAGCGGCGTTGGCATGGTCAGCATCGCCGGCGGCCAACGTCAGGCGGTGCGCATCAAGGTCAACCCGGAGGCGCTGGCGGCCAACGGCCTGAACCTGTCAGACGTGCGCACCTTGATCGCCGCGTCCAACGTCAACCAGCCCAAGGGCAACTTCGACGGCCCGACGCGGGTGTCGATGCTCGACGCCAACGACCAGTTGGTCTCGCCCCAGCAATACGCCGATTTGATTCTGGCCTACAGCAATGGCGCACCGTTGCGCCTCAAGGATGTGGCCGAGATTGTCGACGGCGCCGAAAACGAACGCCTCGCTGCGTGGGCCAATGAAAACCAGGCCGTGCTGCTGAATATCCAGCGCCAGCCAGGCGCCAACGTGATTGAAGTGGTCGACCGCATCAAGGCGTTGCTGCCAAGCATCACCGACAACCTGCCGGCCGGCCTCGATGTGGCGGTACTTACCGACCGCACGCAGACCATTCGGGCGTCGGTCACCGATGTGCAACACGAATTGCTTATCGCCATTGTGCTGGTGGTGATGGTGACCTTCCTGTTCCTGCGCCGCTTCAGCGCCACTATTATTCCGTCCATCGCCGTACCGCTGTCGCTGGTGGGTACCTTTGGCGTGATGTACCTGGCGGGCTTTTCCATCAATAACCTGACGCTGATGGCCCTGACCATCGCCACCGGTTTTGTGGTGGACGATGCCATCGTGATGCTGGAGAACATCTCGCGTTATATCGAGGAAGGCGAAACGCCGATGGCCGCCGCGCTCAAGGGCGCCAAGCAGATCGGTTTCACCCTGATTTCCCTGACGCTGTCGTTGATCGCGGTATTGATCCCGCTGCTGTTTATGGCCGACGTGGTCGGGCGCTTGTTCCGCGAATTTGCCATCACCCTGGCGGTGGCGATCCTGATTTCGCTGGTGGTGTCGCTGACCCTGACGCCGATGATGTGCGCGCGCCTGCTCAAGCGTGAACCCAAGGAAGAAGAACAGGGGCGTTTTTACAAGGCCAGCGGTGCCTGGATTGATTGGCTGATCGCAGGGTATGGGCGCAAATTGCAGTGGGTGCTCAAGCATCAGCCACTGACGTTGCTGGTGGCCATCGCCACCCTGGGCCTGACCGTGGTGCTGTACCTGGTGGTGCCCAAGGGCTTTTTCCCGGTGCAGGACACCGGCGTGATCCAGGGTATTTCCGAGGCGCCGCAGTCGATTTCCTTTGCCGCGATGAGCCAGCGCCAGCAAGCGTTGGCCAAAGTCATCCTGGCTGATCCGGCGGTTCAGAGCCTGTCGTCCTACATCG
Source organism: Pseudomonas sp. ICMP 460 (assembly GCF_002723595.1). Classification (NCBI taxonomy): domain Bacteria; kingdom Pseudomonadati; phylum Pseudomonadota; class Gammaproteobacteria; order Pseudomonadales; family Pseudomonadaceae; genus Pseudomonas; species Pseudomonas sp. ICMP 460. The sequence goes on along the minus strand of NZ_LKBR01000010.1, from coordinate 135,316 downwards.
GTGTGGACGGTGACAACGCCACCCTCAACAGCGGTCGCCTGTTGATCAACCTCAAGCCGCATGGTCAGCGCGATTTAAGCGCGACGCAAGTGATCGCGCGCTTGCAGCCGGAAATCGACAAGCTGGTGGGTATACGCCTGTACATGCAACCGGTGCAGGACTTGACCATTGAAGACCGCGTCAGCCGCACGCAGTACCAGTTCAGCATGTCGTCGCCCGACGCCGAGTTGCTGGCGCTGTGGAGCGAAAAACTGGTGCACGCGCTCAGCCAGTTGCCGGAACTCACCGATGTCGCCAGCGACCTGCAGGACAAAGGCTTGCAGGTGTTCCTGGTGATCGACCGCGATGCCGCTTCGCGCCTGGGTGTCAGTGTGTCGACCATCACCGATGCGCTGTACGACGCCTTCGGCCAGCGGCAGATTTCGACCATCTATACCCAGGCCAGCCAGTACCGCGTGGTCTTGCAGGCGCAATCGGGTGAAACCCTCGGCCCGGCCGCGCTGAACCAGATCCACGTAAAAACCACCGACGGCGGCCAGGTGCGGCTGTCGAGCCTGGCGCGTGTGGAGCAGCGTCAGGCGCAGTTGGCGATTGCGCACATTGGTCAGTTCCCGGCGGTAATGATGTCGTTCAACCTGGCGCCTGGCGTTGCGCTGGGCAAAGGCGTGGAGCTGATCAACCAGACGCAGAAGGACATCGGCATGCCGGTGGGCGTGCAGACCCAGTTCCAGGGTGCGGCGCAGGCGTTTGAAGCGTCGTTGTCGAGCACCTTGCTGCTGATTCTGGCGGCGGTGGTGACCATGTACATCGTGCTGGGCGTGCTGTACGAGAGTTATATCCACCCGATCACCATCCTTTCGACCTTGCCGTCGGCGGCGGTGGGCGCCTTGCTTGCGCTGCTGCTCAGCGGCAACGACTTGGGCATGATCGCGATCATCGGCATCATCTTGTTGATCGGTATCGTCAAAAAGAACGCGATCATGATGATCGACTTCGCCCTCGACGCCGAGCGTAACCAGGGCCTGGACCCGCAAACGGCGATCTATCAAGCCGCGCTGTTGCGCTTTCGGCCGATCCTGATGACCACGCTGGCCGCGCTGTTTGGCGCGGTGCCGTTGATGCTGGCGACCGGTTCCGGGGCGGAACTGCGCCAGCCGCTGGGCCTGGTGATGGTCGGCGGGTTGCTGGTGAGCCAGGTATTGACCCTGTTCACGACGCCGGTGATTTACCTGTACTTCGACCGCCTCGGCCGGCGCTGGCGCAAAGAGCCGCAAAGCCTGGAGCCGGTTGAATCATGAACCTGTCCGGACCTTTTATTCGCCGGCCGGTCGCGACCATGCTGCTGAGCCTGGCGATCATGCTGCTGGGCGGCGTGAGTTTCAATTTGCTGCCGGTGTCACCGTTGCCGCAGATCGACTTTCCGGTGATCGTGGTGTCGGCCAGCTTGCCCGGCGCCAGCCCCGAGGTGATGGCGTCTACCGTGGCGACGCCGCTGGAGCGCTCGTTCGGCGCGATTGCCGGCATCACCACCATGAGCAGTTCGTCGAGCCAGGGCTCGACCCGCGTGATCCTGGCGTTTGACTCCGACCGTGATATAAACGGCGCGGCGCGCGAAGTGCAGGCGGCGATCAACGCCTCGCGCAACCTGTTGCCGAGCGGCATGCGCAGCATGCCGACCTACAAGAAAATCAACCCGTCGCAGGCGCCGATCATGGTGCTGTCGCTGACCTCCGACGTGTTGCAAAAGGGCCAGTTGTACGACCTGGCCTCGACCATACTCTCGCAAAGCCTGTCGCAAGTGCCGGGCGTGGGTGAAGTGCAGATCGGCGGCAGCTCCTTGCCGGCGGTGCGTATCGAGCTGGAACCCAAAGCCCTCGAACAGTACGGCGTAGCGCTGGACGATGTGCGCAACACCATCGCCAATGCCAACCAGCGCCGACCCAAGGGTTCGTTGGAAGACGCCGAGCGTAATTGGCAAATCCAGGCCAACGACCAGCTGGAAAAAGCCAAGGACTACGAACCGCTGCTGATTCGTTACCAGAACGGCGCAGCCCTGCGCCTGGGCGACGTGGCCAAGATCAGCGATGGCGTGGAAGACCGCTACAACAGTGGTTTTTTCAACAATGACTCGGCGGTGTTGCTGGTGATCAACCGCCAGTCGGGCGCCAACATCATCGAAACGGTCCGGCAGATCAAGGCGCAGTTGCCGGCGTTGCAGGCGGTGCTGCCGAGCAGCGTCAAACTCAACCTGGCGATGGACCGCTCGCCGGTCATCACCGCCACCTTGCATGAAGCCGAAATGACGTTGTTGATCGCCGTGGCCCTGGTGGTGCTGGTGGTGTACCTGTTCCTCGGTAACTTCCGCGCCTCGTTGATCCCGACGCTGGCAGTGCCGGTGTCGCTGGTGGGCACCTTCGCGGTGATGTACCTGTACGGTTTTTCGTTGAACAACTTCTCGTTGATGGCGTTGATTCTGGCCACCGGGCTGGTGGTGGACGATGCCATCGTGGTGCTGGAGAATATTTCGCGGCACATCGACGACGGTGTGCCGCCGATGAAAGCCGCGTACCTGGGCGCCGAGGAAGTCGGTTTTACCTTGTTGTCGATGAACGTGTCGCTGGTGGCGGTCTTCCTGTCCATCCTGTTTATGGGCGGCATCGTCACCAGCCTGTTCCGCGAGTTTTCCATCACCTTGTCGGCCGCCATCATTGTTTCGCTGGTGGTCTCGCTGACCTTGACCCCGATGCTCTGCGCGCGTTGGCTCAAGCCGCATGTCAAAGGCCAGATGACTGGTTTGCAGCGCTGGAGCCAAAAGGTCAACGACCGCATGGTCGTGGTCTACGCCAAGAGCCTGGATTGGGTGCTGCGCCATCGGCGCCTGACCCTGCTCAGCCTGTTGATCACCGTGGGCGTGAATATCGCGCTGTACGTGGTGGTGCCGAAAACCTTCATGCCGCAGCAAGACACCGGCCAGTTGATCGGCTTTGTGCGCGGCGACGACGGGCTGTCGTTCAATGTGATGCAACCGAAGATGGAAACCTTCCGCAAAGCTGTGCTTAAGGACCCGGCAGTGCTCAGCGTGGCCGGTTTTATCGGCGGCAACAACGGCACCAACAACGCGGTCATGCTGGTGCGCCTCAAGCCCATCGCCGAGCGCAAAGTCTCGGCCCAGGCGGTGATCGAACGCTTGCGCAAAGACGTGCCGCTGGTGCCGGGCGGGCGTTTGTTCCTGATGGCTGACCAGGACCTGCAATTTGGCGGCAGCCGTGACCAGTCGACGGCGCAGTATTCCTACATCCTGCAAAGCGGCGACTTGGCCGCGTTGCGGTTGTGGTACCCCAAAGTGGTCGCCGCCTTGCGCACGCTGCCGGAACTGACCGCCATCGATGCCCGCGAAGGGCGCGGTGCAGCGCAGGTGACGCTGGTGGTCGATCGCGACCAGGCCAAACGCCTCGGCATCGACATGAGCATGGTCACCACCGTGCTGAACAACGCCTACAGCCAGCGCCAGATTTCTACCATCTATGACAGCCTCAACCAGTACCAGGTGGTGATGGAGGTCAACCCGATATACGCGCAAGACCCGATCACCCTGAACCAGGTGCAAGTGATCACTTCCACCGGCGCGCGGGTGCCGTTGTCGACCATTGCGCATTACGAAAACAGCCTGGCGGCTGACCGTGTCAGCCATGAAGGCCAGTTTGCCTCGGAAAACATTGCCTTCGACCTCTCGCCCGGGGTGACGGTGCAGCAGGGCTCTGCCGCCATCGAGCGGGCGATTGCCAAGGTCGGCTTGCCCGAAGACGTGATCGCCAAGATGGCCGGCACCGCCGATGCCTTCGCGGCCACCCAGAAGGGCCAGCCGTTCATGGTGCTCGGCGCGTTGGTGGCGGTGTACCTGGTGCTGGGCATTTTGTATGAAAGCTACATTCACCCGCTGACCATCCTCTCGACCTTGCCGTCGGCCGGCGTCGGCGCGCTGCTCTCGATCTACCTGCTGGGCGGTGAGTTCAGCCTGATTTCGCTGCTGGGGCTGTTCTTGCTGATCGGGGTGGTGAAGAAAAACGCGATCCTGATGATCGACCTCGCGTTGCAACTGGAACGCCATCAGGGCATGAGCCCGCTGGAGTCGATTCGCAGTGCCTGCCTGTTGCGCCTGCGGCCGATTCTGATGACCACGCTGGCCGCGATTCTTGGCGCCTTGCCGTTATTGCTCGGCGCCGGCGACGGTGCAGAAATGCGCCAGCCGCTGGGCCTGACGATTATCGGCGGCCTGGTGTTCAGCCAGATCCTGACCCTTTACACCACGCCTGTGGTTTACCTCTATCTCGACCGCGCGCGCCACCGCTTCAACGCCTGGCGCGGCGTGCGTACCGATGCTGCCCTGGACACTGCGCTATGACCGATTCAACCTTTGCCAAATTGGCCATGCGCATGCCCCGTGGTTCGCGTGTCGCCAGCCTGCTGCTGTGCAGCGCCTTACTCAGCGCCTGCGCCATCGGCCCCGACTATAAGCGCCCGCAGGTCATCGAGCCGGCGCAGTTTAAAGAGGCCCAAGGCTGGCGCCAGGCCAAGCCCAGCGATTCCCTGGCGCGTGGCGCCTGGTGGGAGTTGTACGGTGATCGCCAGCTCAACGACTTGGTGACGCGCCTCAACAACGCCAACCAAACCGTGGCGCAAGCCGAGGCGCGGTTTCGCCAGGCCCAGGCTCAAGTGCGCAGCTCGCGCGGGGCATTTTTGCCGTCGGTAGACCTGAGCGTCGGCAAAACCCGCGCCAGCCAAGGCACTGGCAGCAGCAGCGCGAGCCTGAGCAGCTCCAGCAGCGGTATTCGCGATACGCTCAACGCGCAATTGGGCGTGAGCTGGGAGGCGGATGTCTGGGGCAAATTGCGCCGCGGTCTCGAAGCCAATGAAGCCACGGCCGAGGCCAGTTTGGCGGACCTGGCGGCGATGCGCTTAAGCCAGCAATCGGAACTGGTACAGGACTACCTGCAACTGCGCGTGATGGACGAGCAAACCCGCCTGTTGCAAGCCACGCTGGACACTTACCAGCGCTCGCTGAAAATGACCGAAAACCAGTACCGCGCGGGCGTGTCGGGCAAAGATGCAATCGCCCAGGCGCAAACCCAGCTCAAAACCACCCAGGCCAGCCTGATCGACCTGATCTGGCAGCGCGCGCAACTGGAGAACGCCATTGCGGTGTTGATCGGCGAAGCGCCGGCCAACTTCAACCTGGCGGTAAGCAAGGACATCCCGGCGCTGCCGCAGATTCCTGCAAGTCTGCCGTCGCAGTTGTTGGAGCGGCGCCCGGATATCGCCTCGGCTGAGCGCTCGGTGATTGCCGCCAACGCCAACATCGGCGTGGCCAAGGCGGCCTACTACCCGGATTTGACCTTGAGCCTGGCGGGTGGTTATTCCAGCAGCACCTATGCGGACTGGATCAGCTTGCCGAACCGCTTCTGGTCGGTCGGGCCGAAGTTGGCGATGACCTTATTCGACGGCGGGCAGCGTTCGGCCGAGGTTGATCGTACGGTGGCGAGTTATGACGAGACCGTCGCCAAGTATCGCCAGACCGTGCTGGATGGCTTCCGTGAGGTGGAAAACTACCTGGTGCAGCTCAAGGTGCTGGAGGACGAGGCGGTGGTCAGCAATGAAGCGCTGGACGCCGCGCGGGAGTCGTTGCGACTGACCGAGAACCAGTATAAAGCGGGCTTGATTGCTTACCTGGACGTGGTGACGGTGCAGGCGACGGCACTGAGTAACGAGCGTACGGTGCTGACCTTGTTGCAGACCCGGCTGGTGGCGAGTGTGCAGTTGATTGCCGCGTTGGGCGGTGGTTGGGATGGTCAGACGGCGTTAGAGGCCAAGCATCTTTGATGTAGCGCTTTCGCGCTTGGGGTGTTGTTCAGGTTGGGTGTATATCCTTTATTGGGGTGATGGCTTATACCGGTTTCGCTCTTACAGCGAGTCACTTTTGAACAGCGCAAAAGTAACCAAAACGCTCTTGCCCCACCACTCGGTGCCTCGCTTAGGCTCGGCATGCCCGCCCACAGGCTTGAATCCGTGGGCCGCCGCGATGGGCCATCCTTGGCCCAGCGCGGCTAACCCGGCGTCCTGCCGGGTTACCCACGGATTCAAGCCTGCGTGCGGCCATCGTGGTTTAACGGGGCGCTTCTCAGATCAAGATCACAAAGATCAAGAGCAAGAGCACGGCGGCCTGAAAGCCGACCTGAGTGGTTGAAGCAGATCAGAAGCAGATCAGAAGCAGATCAGAAGCAGATCAGAAGCAGATCAGAAGCAGATCAGAAGCAGATCAAAGGCGGGTCTTGAGTACACAGCAGATCTGCTTTTGCTTTTTGTGGGAGGGGGCTTGCTCCCGATAGCAGTTTTACAGTTGATACATGAATTGACTGACCCCCCGCCATCGGGAGCAAGCCCCCTCCCACAGTAGATGATCGTTCCCACGCTCTGCCTGGTAATGCCGCTCCGGACGCTCTGCAGCCTGAGTGGTTGAAGCGGATCAAGGGCGGGTTTTGCATACACAGTAGATCTGCTTTTTTTTGCTTTCTGTGGGAGGGGGCTTGCTCCCGATTGCGGTGTGTCAGTTGAAAAATATTTATCTGACCCACCGCTATCGGGAGCAAGCCCACTCCCACAGTTTGACCACATTCTGCTTGGGAGATGATCGTTCCCACGCTCTGCGTAGTAATGCCGCTCCGGACGCTCTGCGGCCTGAGTGGTTGAAGCGGATCAGGGGCGGGTTTTGCATACACAGCAGATCTGCTTTTTTTTGCTTTTTGTGGGAGGGGGCTTGCTCCCGATAGCAGTTTTACAGTTGATACATGAATTGACTGACCCACCGCCATCGGGAGCAAGCCCCCTCCCACAGTAGATGATCGTTCCCACGCTCTGCGTGGTAATGCCGCTCCGGACGCTCTGCAGCCTGAGTGGTTGAAGCGGATCAAGGGCGGGTTTTGCATACACAGTAGATCTGCTTTTTTTGCTTTCTGTGGGAGGGGGCTTGCTCCCGATAGCAGTTTTACAGTTGATACATGAATTGACTGACCCACCGCTATCGGGAGCAAGCCCCTCCCACAGTAGATGATCGTTCCCACGCTCTGCGTGGTAATGCCGCTCCGGACGCTCTGCGTCCTGCTTTTTCAGCCATGGAATCTCCCACATTTGACCGCATTCAGCATGTGAGATTGGGTCGGCTTTCAGGTCGCCTGCTTGTGATTGTGATCTTGATCTAAGGCGCCCCGTTAAACCACGCTGGCCGAACGCAGATATTACGGAGCGGGTAAACCGGCAGGACGCCGGTTTAGCCGCGACGGGGCAGGGACGCCCCGTCGCGGCGGCCCGCTCCGTCATATCGGAGTGAGGGCATGCCGAGCCATAGCGAGGCACCGAGTGGTGGGGCGAGGACCTTTTGGTTACTTTTGGGTCCTTTCAAAAGTGACCCGCTGTAAGAGCGGAACCGATANTCCTTTCAAAAGTGACCCGCTGTAAGAGCGGAACCGATACCAGCCATCAAAAAAATAACGGATATGCACCCAAGACCAAAGCCACAACCCTAAATAAATTTCAATAACATAAACAACAGGTTATTTGCAGTCCGACAGGCGAGCCCAGAACAAAAACCCGCCAGTTTTCAAGCCAGCAAATTGACGCCAAATGACCACTAATCCCCCCGCGACAATTAATCAACTCGCCAAGAATTAATATCGCTACAATCGCCCGCTTTTCCACGTTATACGGGCTTTTCAGGCCCATCAGGTACTGAGAAACCCATGCTGATCGGTAGCTATTCCCCCTCCTTGGTCGTGATATCGGTTTTCGTCGCGATCCTGGCGTCTTACACCGCGCTGGACCTGGCTGGCCGCATCGCGACCGCCAAGGGTCGTACGGTGTATATGTGGATCGCGGGAGGCGCGTTGGCGATGGGCGTGGGCGTCTGGTCCATGCACTTCATCGGCATGTTGGCGTTGCGCCTGCCGTTTGCCTTGGGGTTCGACTTGCGCATCACCGCGCTGTCGCTGCTGATTGCGGTGTTGTCCAGTGGCTTTGCGCTGTGGTTGGTCAGCCAGGCCTGTTTGCCCAAGTGGCAATTGGCGTTTGGTGCGCTGATCATGGGGGCTGGCATCAGCAGCATGCACTACACCGGCATGGCCGCGATGCGCATGACACCGGGCATTGATTACGACCCCGGCTTGTTTGGCGTTTCGTTGTTGATTGCAGTGGTGGCCTCCGGCGCTGCGCTGTGGATCGCCTTCAACCTGCGTCGCAACACCCCTTACGTGCACGTGACACGCGGTGGGGCGGCTGTGGTGATGGGCGTGGCGATTGCGGGCATGCACTACACCGGCATGGCCGCGGCGCGCTTTGCCGACAACAGTTTTTGCGGGGCGGCGCTGACGGGCCTCAGCGGCAAAGGGTTGGACGACCTGGTACTGGTCACCTCGCTGGCGGTGTTGATCATCGCGCTGCTGACCTCGTTGCTCGACGCGCGCCTGGACGCGCGCACTGCGGTACTCGCAGACTCCCTGACCCTGGCCAACCAGGAACTGACCCACCTGTCGCTGCATGACATGCTCACTGGCTTGCCCAATCGCACCTTGCTGACTGACCGCATTCAACACGCCATGCAAACGGTAAAAGAGCAGGGCGGTTGTTTTGCGCTGATGTTTATCGACCTGGATGGTTTTAAACCGGTCAATGACGCCTTCGGCCACCACATGGGCGACCAATTGCTGCGCGAAGTTGGCCTGCGCTTGCGCGAAGACCTGCGCGGCCAGGACACCTTGGCGCGCATCGGCGGTGACGAGTTTGTGCTGCTGGTGCAATTGACCCAGCCGGACGACGCCATCGGCTTGGCCGAGCGTCAGGTCAGCCTGGTCAACCGTGCGTTCACCGTTGCCGAACATGAGCTGAAAATCTCTGCGAGCATTGGCATCAGCATGTTTCCGGGCAACGGCGGCACGCCCCAGGAATTGCTGATGAACGCTGACGCCGCGATGTACCACGCCAAAGGCATGGGCAAGAACGGTTACAGTTTCTTTGAAGTGTCGATGAACACCAACGCGCGCAAACAACTGCAATTGCTGCAGGACCTGCGCAACGCGCTTGAACACCAGCAGTTTCGTTTGTATTACCAGCCCAAGTTCGACGCGTTCAGCGCAATGCCGGTAGGTGCCGAAGCCTTGCTGCGCTGGGAGCATCCGCAGCAGGGGTTGTTGTTGCCCGCGACGTTTATTCAGTTGGCGGAAAAGACCGGGTTGATTATTCCCATCGGCGACTGGGTGCTGAACGAGGCGTGTCGCCAGATGCGCCAGTGGTACGTGCAGGGTTACGACGACTGGCGCATCGCGGTGAATTTGTCGGCGTTGCAGTTTTGTCATGCCGGGCTGATCAACAGTGTGGCCGCCGCCCTGGAACGCCATCAGTTACCGGCCAACAGCCTGACCCTGGAGATCACCGAGTCCACCGCCATGAGCGACGTCGAGGCGAGCATGACGGTGTTGCAGCAGTTGTCGGACATGGGTGTCGACCTGTCGATTGATGACTTTGGCACCGGCTATTCGAGCCTGATGTACCTCAAGCGCCTGCCGGCCAACGAGCTGAAAATCGATCGCGGTTTTGTGCGCGACCTGGAACACGACAGCGACGACGCCGCGATCGTCTCGGCTATCGTCGCGCTTGGCCAGGCGCTTGGGCTGCGCATCGTCGCCGAAGGTGTAGAGACCGATAAGCAACAGAGCTTCCTGACCCGCCTGGGCTGCAACTCGCTGCAAGGCTACTTGTTGGGCCACCCATTGCCGGCTGACGGTTTTATGGCCGAGATCCAGCGCGCCGAAGCCGCGTTAGCGCCTGACAAAAACCGTGCGTGACAGGTATTCTTGGATCCAACCCCGTACATCAGGTTGAATCAGGAGACCGCACGCATGGACAAAGTCGTCATCATCACCGGAGGCAGCCGTGGCATCGGCGCCGAGACGGCATTGCTGGCAGCTCGCGAGGGCTATCATATTTGCATCAACTACCAGTCCGACGAAAAAGCCGCCCATAGCGTGCTGGAGCAGGTGCGTGGCTTGGGCGCTCAAGCCATTGCGGTGCGCGCCGATGTGAGCATCGAAGACGACGTGGTTGCGCTGTTCAAGCGTGTCGATGCCGAATTGGGCCGGGTCACGGCGCTGGTGAATAACGCCGGCACCGTGGGGCATAAGGCGCGGGTTGATGAGATGTCCGAACTGCGCCTGCTTAAAGTCCTCAAGACCAATGTGCTGGGGCCGATCCTGTGCGCCAAGCACGCCGTGCTGCGCATGTCGCCACGGCATGGCGGGCAGGGCGGCAGCATTGTCAACGTATCGTCGGTGGCCGCACGCTTGGGCTCGCCGGGCGAATACGTCGACTATGCCGCCTCCAAGGGCGCGCTGGACACCTTCACCCTCGGCCTTTCGAAAGAAGTGGCGGGCGAGGGGATTCGCGTCAACGCGGTGCGCCCCGGCTATATTTTCACCGACTTTCACGCACTCAGCGGCGACCCGGATCGGGTCAGCAAGCTTGAGTCCGGCATTCCCATGGCGCGTGGCGGGCGCCCGGATGAAGTGGCCGAGGCGATTATCTGGTTGCTGTCGGACAAGGCGTCGTATGCCACGGGCACGTTTGTTGATTTGGGCGGTGGGCGCTGATTGGGCGCCTCAAAAACACCGCACAATCTGCCCCAGCGTCGCCATGGCCGTTTCTGAAGCCTCGGTCCACGGGCTGCCGTAGTTCAAGCGAATACAGTTCCTGAAGCGCTGCGTCGCCGAAAAAATCGGCCCCGGCGCGATGCTGATACCTTGGGCCAAGGCGCGCTGGAACAGCTTCAGTGAGTCGGTTTGCTCCGGCAGCTCCAGCCACAAAAAATACCCGCCTGCCGGCTGGCTGACGCGGGTTTGTGCCGGGAAGTAACGGGCGATAGCGGCGAGCATCGCGCTTTGCTGTTCTTCCAGGGCATAACGCAATTTGCGCAGGTGGCGGTCATACCCACCGTGCTGCAAATAGTCGGCAATCGCCGCCTGCGCCGGCATCGATGGGCACAACGAGGTCATCAACTTCAAGCGTTCGACTTTCTGTGCATAGCGCCCGGCGGCCACCCAGCCGACGCGATAACCGGGCGCCAGGCTTTTGGCAAAGGAGCCGCAGTGCATCACCAGCCCTTCGGTGTCGAAGGCTTTAGCCGGTTTGGGCGCGTGTTGTCCGTAGTACAGCTCTGCGTACACATCGTCCTCGATCAAGGGCACTTGATGGCCGCGCAGCAGTTCCACCAGCGCCTGCTTCTTCGCCTCCGGCACCGTCGCGCCCATCGGGTTCTGGAAACTGGGCATGCTCCAGCAGGCCTTGATCGGGTAGCGCGCAAGGCTCTGCGCCAAGGCGGTGAGGTCGATGCCATCGCGCGGGTGCACGGGAATTTCCACCGCCTTGAGCTTCAAGCGCTCCAACACTTGCAGGCAGGCATAAAACGCTGGCGCCTCGATGGCGACCAGGTCGCCCGGTTCGGTCACGGCCTGCAAGCACAGGTTAAGTGCTTCAAGGGCACCGTTGGTGATCAACAGCTCTTCGATGGGCAGCGTCAGCCCGCCGATGCTGTAGCGCAAGGCAATCTGCCGACGCAGTTGCGGGTTGCCCGGTGACATGTCGGTGACCACCAGGCGTGGGTCCATCTCGCGGCTGGCTTTGGCCAGCGAGCGCGCCAGTCGCGGCAGCGGAAACAACAGCGGGCTGGGGAAGGCCGAGCCAAAGGGCACGGTGTTGGGGTCTTTGATCGAGTCGAGCACCGAAAACACCAGTTCACTCACATCGACTTCGGTGGACTCGTGCACCTGCTCACTCACCGCAGGCTCGCAAAACGGGCTGGGCGCATGCGTGTTGACGAAGTACCCGGAGCGCGGCCGCGCACGAATCAGGCCACGGCGCTCAAGCAGGTAGTACGCCTGGAACACCGTGGACGGGCTGATGCCATAGGTCTGGCTGGCATACCGCACCGACGGCACGCGTTGGCCTGGCCCGAGCACGCCTGTGCGGATCAGTTCGGCGATCTCATCGGCAAATTTTTCGTAGCGTTTCATTGGGGCCTTAAACGGCAGGTTGAATCAAAGCATAACAGGCCCGGGTACAGCGTAAAAAAGCCAATCAGAGCGTGCAGGCGTGCACACCCGCCAGCGCGTGAACGGCAGCTGATTCAGCTCGGTCAAACCAACGAATTGTCGTCCGTCGCTTTCAAGTGTTTGCGCCCATCCTGAGCGCCGGCGACCGTCAACGCGTCTGCCTCGGCTTCGGTAATATAAATACGCTCGGCATTCACCTCGACAAAGGACATGGCTTTTGCGCTGTCGGTATTCACCGTGACCTGCGCTGCGGCCAAACGCTGCTCCTGGCCAACCTCGCTGACCTTGAAGTAACACGCTTGGTGATCGATACGTACTGGCATGCTGATCTCCCGTTAACAGGCTGATGGGCGTTGGGCTTCACCGCCGTTGTGCCGGTTCCAGGCAACTGACTGGCGGTCGCCGCTGTCCATCGCTTACCAACACTTGAAAAGGATGGATTCCGTGGACGCTTGGTGGCATGAAGTCTGGCAAACCCTGCAAACCGAGTTCGCCGACATCGGCGATGCAAAACAGCTCACTCAATTAACGGTTCGGCTGCTGATCGCCGCCATTCTGGGCGGTATTCTGGGTTTTGAACGAGAGCACAAGGGCAAGGCCGCCGGGGTGCGCACGCATATGCTGGTGGCGTTGGGCGCTGCATTGTTTGTATTGGTGCCACATGTGTCCGGCAGCCAGGCGGATGCCATGAGCCGTGTGCTGCAAGGCGTTATCGCAGGTATCGGGTTTCTCGGCGCGGGCACCATTCTCAAAGGCAAGCCGGGTGACGAGGGCCAGTATGTCAAAGGCCTGACCACCGCTGCCGGGCTGTGGATGACCGCTGCGATTGGCGTCGCCGCTGGCATGGGCCGCGAGTCGACAGCGGTGATCAGTACGTTGTTGGCGTTGTTGATCTTTAATGTGATGCCCCGAATCGTCAGTGTTTTCGAGAAAAATGACGACCCGCGGTCAGGTCACTAAGTCTTTGTCTTTGACGTGGCCGAATATTTTTGCGACCAGCGCAGGCGTCCCCCGGTTGCCGGAAACCACCAGCACACTCGCGTTATTTTCACGCGAATATTTCAACTGTATTTCGCCACTCTCGCCGGATAACCGGTCGACGCTCTGCAGCGGTTTGTTCAGCTGCCTGCTGATACCGGTGAGGTTGAGTTTGTCTCGGCCAGTGACGAAATTCCTGATTTCGCTCGGCTGATCCAGCGTTGATTCGCCAGTGTTGGAGAAGCTGTAGATCATGGGGTGCTTCTCGTGGCCGGTAGGGTATTGATCGCCTCTTTCCCAATCGTCAGCCTGCGCATATTGCAACGCCTCGGAATGTTTTTTCACCAGCGTGGCGATATCGCAGAGGTGTTTACTCTTGCTGGCCAAATCAGTCATATAGTTTTGAATAGTGGTCAGAGCAGGCTGTTCTCTTTTGGAGAAAGCGCGAACCATTTCAAAACGGCTGCCCGGCGCGGCGTTCATCAAACCGGCCTTTAAATTGAACAGGGCTGCATCCACGTATTTGCGATAAGACTCGACCTGCTCTGACTCGATGGGGTCGAGCACAGCATCGATCGAGTGTTCGCTGAACAGGTTCTCAATCGCGTTGAGATCCTTGGCGCAGGCGCGCGCGTCAGGGCCACTCAACAAGCTTTTGATGGAATCGCCGGTCAACAGTGTGTCGATCTTTTGCATGCGCGTTTGTGACTCTTTGGAGTCAGGGGTGCGCATCATGCGCTCTACCGTGTTGCGGTCGAGGTGAGCCCTGAGATTTTTGAGTTCGTGTCTCAGTTGCGCATGACTCTCAGGGCCGGGTGTGGAATTGTCGGCGTCCTTGGGTGCCCGCGCGTTGTTCGGCGCTGACTGCAGCAATGTGTCCAATGCCAGTGATGACACGCCCGCGGGTGCCGGCGCGGTGGTTTGGGATTTAACGTGGTTAGACGGCGCGTCCGAATGGGCGCGCCACGGTTGCTGAATGGTCGACATGATAAGTCCTCATTGGCAAATGTAATAAACGCAGTCTCAAGGACGGCATTGAGATCAGCCTTGGTTCAGTATGAGGACTATCACGTCAGCGCGATTTAGGTTGTTCTCTTTAAAGTGAGTAGGAAATGTCGACTTTAAATGCCCTTACCAGCAGCGCTCAGAGGATCACGGGCGGCTCGCCCGTCGGCGGTTCTTGCACGGGCGGTGGTTCATTTTCGGGCGGTTCCTGTTCAGGAATCGGCGGCGGCTCAGCGGGCGGTAACGTCGGTTCGTCGATATTGGGATCAGGGGTTTCAGCCGGGATCGGGATATTCATCGGTGTGGCCTCCTTTGTGCTTTGGTGTATCGGTGGACACCCGCCGTGGGGAATTGATTCCCCGCTCAATGGCAGCACATCCACCTGAACTTTTAACCCAGGTGCAGGCTCGGACCTATGACGGCCCTGCTCAGGGAGAGCGTCGCCGTATCAGAATTCGGATCTAGCAAAGAGCGTCCATAGGGCGTAAGGGGAAGATGCTCGATGACTGCTGAAACACTGACTCCAGACGATTTTTTATTGCCACTGTCCCAAGCGTTGCTGTTGCCGAGGATAGCGATTGAAAGCACCAGCCCGGTGATCGACGGCGGCGAATTTGCGGTAAAAGCCGTGGTAGGCCAGCGGGTCAATGTCACCAGTACGGTGTTTGCCGACGGCCACGACAAGCTCGCTGTGGTTATTCGCTGGCGTGCGCTGAGTGAAGAAAGCTGGCACAGCGTGGTGATGGCCGATGTCGGCAACAACGGCTGGGAAGGCGCGTTTACCGTTACGCAGCAAGGCCCCCACGAATACTGCATTGAAGCCTGGGTCGATACTTTCGCCAGCTTCTGCTACGAATTGCGCAAGAAACATGAGGCCGGGGTGCCGGTCAGCCTGGAGCTGCAGGAAGGTCGCAGCCTGGTGCTGCAAGCGGCTGAGCGCAGCGACAACGAACTGCGTGACCGCCTGATGCTGTTGCACCATGAGCTTTCCGGACTGCTTGAAACCGAGCAAGTCGCGCTGTTCCTGCACGAAAACAGTGCACACTTGATGACCCAGGCCGACCACCGTGCCTACTTGAGCGTCAGCACTGTTTACCCGATCGACGTGGAGCGCGAAGCGGCGCAATTTGCCAGTTGGTATGAGCTGTTCCCGCGCTCGATCACCGACGATCCTGCCCGCCACGGTACGTTTAATGACGTGCACTCACGGTTGTCGATGATCCATGACATGGGTTTTGACGTGCTTTACTTTCCGCCGATTCACCCCATCGGCCGCAGCCATCGCAAAGGCAAGAACAATTCGCTGACCGCTGGCCCGCAAGACCCTGGCAGCCCCTACGCGATTGGCAGCGAGGAGGGCGGCCACGAAGCCATCCACCCGCAACTTGGCAGCCGTGATGATTTTCGCCGCCTGGTCAAAGCCGCCGCCGACCACGGCCTGGAAATCGCCCTCGACTTTGCGATCCAGTGCTCGCAGGACCACCCATGGCTCAAACAGCATCCGGGCTGGTTCAACTGGCGCCCGGACGGCACGATCAAATACGCCGAGAACCCGCCGAAGAAATACCAGGACATCGTCAACGTCGACTTCTATGCCGCCGATGCGATCCCCGGTCTGTGGACCGAGTTGCGCGACATCGTGGTGGGCTGGGTCGAAGAGGGCGTGAAGACGTTCCGTGTCGACAACCCGCACACCAAGCCGCTGCCGTTCTGGCAATGGTTGATCAGCGATGTGCGCGCGAAGTACCCCGAGGTTATTTTTCTCGCTGAAGCGTTCACCACGCCGGCGATGATGGCGCGTTTGGGCAAAGTCGGTTATTCGCAGAGCTACACCTACTTCACATGGCGCAACTCCAAGGCCGAGTTGAGCGAGTACCTGGCGCAACTCAACCAGTCACCGTGGCGCGAGTGCTACCGGCCGAACTTTTTCGTCAACACCCCCGACATCAACCCGGGTTTCCTGCACGAATCCGGTCGCCCTGGCTTTCTGATCCGCGCAGCGCTGGCCACCATGGGCTCAGGCTTGTGGGGCATGTATTCGGGCTTTGAGTTGTGCGAAGCCGCGCCGGTGCCGGGCAAAGAAGAGTACCTGGACTCGGAGAAATACGAGATCCGCCCGCGCGACTTCACTGCGCCCGGCAACATCATCGCCGAAATTGCCCAGCTCAACCGTATCCGTCGGCAAAACCCGGCGCTGCAAACGCACTTGGGCCTGAAGCTTTACAACGCCTGGAACGACAACATTCTGTACTTCGGCAAGCGCAGTGAAGACGGCAGCAATTTCATCCTGGTCGCGGTCAACCTCGACCCGTTCAACGCGCAGGAGGCCAATTTCGAGTTGCCGCTGTGGGAAATGGGCTTGCCTGACGACGCCCAAACCCAAGGCGAAGACTTGATGAACGGCCATCGCTGGACCTGGTACGGCAAGACCCAGTGGATGCGGCTGGAGCCGCATACGCCATTCGGAATCTGGCGAATCACCACGTCCTGAGCCAACTGATGATCAACCGTGGGGGCTGGCAGGCCAGCTCCCGCACTGACCGCAGTGCTTCAGGCAGACGTTCACCTATTTCAGGAGCTTGCAATGGCGAAGAAACCCAAGGCTGCCACGTTCATCAAAGACCCGCTCTGGTACAAGGACGCGGTGATCTATCAGGTTCACGTCAAATCCTATTTCGACTCCAATAACGACGGCATCGGTGACTTCCCCGGGCTGATCGCCAAGCTCGACTACATCGCCGATCTGGGCGTAAACACTATTTGGCTGTTGCCGTTCTACCCGTCGCCGCGCCGCGATGACGGCTATGACATCGCTGAATACCGTGGTGTGCACAGCGATTACGGGACCATGGCCGACGCCAAGCGGTTTATCGCCGAAGCGCACAACCGCGGGCTGCGGGTGATTACCGAGTTGGTGATCAACCACACCTCCGATCAGCACCCGTGGTTTCAGCGCGCGCGCAAGGCCAAGCCGGGTTCGGCGGCGCGTGACTTCTATGTGTGGTCGGATGACGACCAGAAGTACGACGGCACCCGCATCATCTTCCTCGATACCGAGAAGTCCAACTGGACCTGGGACCCGGTCGCCGGCCAGTACTTCTGGCACCGCTTCTATTCGCATCAACCGGACCTCAACTTCGACAACCCGCAGGTGATGAAAGCCGTGCTGTCGGTGATGCGTTTCTGGCTGGACATGGGCATTGACGGGCTGCGCCTGGATGCCATTCCGTACCTGATCGAGCGCGACGGCACCAACAACGAGAACCTGCCGGAAACCCACGACGTCCTCAAGCAGATTCGCGCCGAGATCGACGCGCATTACCCAGACCGCATGCTGTTGGCCGAAGCCAACCAGTGGCCGGAAGACACACAACTGTATTTTGGTGACAAAAAAGGCGATGACGGTGATGAATGCCACATGGCCTTCCACTTCCCGCTGATGCCGCGCATGTACATGGCGCTGGCCCAGGAAGATCGCTTCCCGATCACCGATATTTTGCGCCAGACCCCGGAGATTCCCGCTAATTGCCAATGGGCGATCTTCCTGCGCAACCACGATGAACTGACCCTGGAAATGGTCACCGATAAAGAACGCGACTACCTGTGGAACTACTACGCCGCTGACCGACGCGCGCGAATCAACCTGGGTATTCGTCGGCGCCTGGCGCCGTTGATGGAGCGCGACCGTCGCCGCGTTGAATTGCTTAACAGCCTGCTGTTGTCGATGCCTGGTACGCCGACCCTGTATTACGGCGATGAAATTGGCATGGGCGACAACATCTACCTGGGCGACCGCGACGGCGTACGCACGCCGATGCAATGGTCAATCGACCGTAACGGCGGCTTCTCGCGCGCCGACCCGGCGAGCCTGGTATTGCCGCCGATCATGGACGCGCAGTACGGCTATCAGTCGGTTAACGTCGAAACCCAGGCCCAAGACCCGCATTCATTGCTGAACTGGACCCGGCGCATGCTCGCGGTGCGCAAACAGTCCAAAGCGTTTGGCCGGGGCAGTTTGAAAATGCTCTCGCCGAGCAACCGGCGCATTTTGGCGTATACCCGTGAATTCACCGGCGAAGACGGGAGCACTGAAATCATTTTGTGCGTGGCCAACGTGTCGCGCAGCGCGCAGGCGGCAGAACTCGACCTCTCGGCTTTCGCCGGCATGGTGCCGGTGGAGATGCTCGGCGGGAATGCCTTCCCGCCCATCGGCCAGCTGAATTTTTTACTCACGCTGGCGCCGTACGGGTTCTATTGGTTTGTGCTCGCGGCGGAAAACCAGATGCCCAGCTGGCATGTGGAACCCGCGCAGAGCATCCCCGACTTCACCACCCTGGTACTTAAAAAGCGTATGGAAGAATTGCTCGACGAACCGTGCCGCAACACCCTGGAGCAAACCGCGCTACCGGTTTGGCTGCCCAATCGGCGTTGGTTCGCCGGCAAGGACACCGCCATTGAGCGTGTGCAAATTGCCTACGGCGTACGCTTTGGCGACGCGCAGCACCCGGTGCTGCTCAGTGAAATCGACGTGACCAGCGGCGGTCAGGTCAACCGCTATCAGTTGCCGTTCGGCTTCCTCGGTGAAGACCAGTTCACCAGCGCGCTACCGCAGCAGTTGGCGATGGCGCGCGTACGGCGCGTGCGGCAGGTGGGTTTGGTGACCGATGCGTTCAGCCTGGACCACTTCATTCGTGCGGTTATTCAGGGCTTGCAAGCCGGCACCGTGCTGACTACCAACGAAGGCGATTTGCGCTTTGAGGCCACACCGCACTTGGCCCCGCTGCAACTGACCGACGAGGCGCAGGTGCGTTACCTGTCGGCCGAGCAGTCGAACAGTTCGGTGGTGGTCGGCGAAAGCCTGGTGCTCAAGCTGATCCGTAAAGTCAGCAGCGGCGTGCACCCGGAACTTGAAATGAGCGCCTACCTGACCGCAGCCGGTTACCCGAACATTTCGCCGTTGCTGGGCTCGATGATTCGTCGCGATAACCAGGGCGAGGACAACTTGTTAATGATTGCTCAGGGTTACTTGAGCAACCAGGGCGATGCGTGGGCCTGGACCCAAAACAGCCTGGAACGCGCGATTCGCGACGAGCTGGCGCAGGCCATGTCTGAGCAGGAGCAGCACTACAATGCCCTTGGTGAGCTGAAAGACTTTGCCGGTTTGCTCGGCCAGCGCCTCGGTGAAATGCACGTGGTACTCGGCGCGCCAACCAGCAATAAAGACTTCAAGCCCGAGGCCACCACGGTCAAGGACACGCAAGCCTGGGCCAAGGATGTGGGCGCGCAAATCGACCGCGCGCTGCAATTACTCAAACTTCATCAAGCCCGGTTGAACCCCGCCGATCAGGCGCTGGTCAGTGATTTACTGGCGCAGAAAAAAGCCATCGGCAGTCATGTCCAGGCCCTGGCGAAAGCCACGGCGGGCGGGCTGCGCATTCGCGTTCACGGTGACTTGCACCTGGGCCAGGTATTGGTGGTGAAGGGGGATGCCTACTTGATTGACTTTGAAGGCGAACCCGCACGACCGCTGCATGAGCGGCGCGGTAAACACAGCCCGTATAAAGACGTGAGTGGCGTGCTGCGCTCGTTTGATTACGCGGCGGCCATGGCGCTGAATGTACAAGGCGTGGACCACTCGCCCGAAGCGGACACCGCCCGCAAGCGGGTGACCGATCGCTACCTCAGTGAAGCGCGTGAGGCCTTTACCCAGGCTTATCATCAGGCTACGTCTACACTGGCGCATGCCTGGCAGGATGCCGAGGGCCAGCGTGCAGCACTGACCTTGTTCAGTCTGGAGAAGGCCGCGTACGAAGTGGCTTACGAAGCGGAAAATCGCCCGACCTGGTTGCCGGTGCCGTTGCAAGGTTTGCACGGACTGCTCAGCGGGCTTACACCTATATCGAAAACTGCACGCGGTGGGGAGAATTCATGAGTTTTACAGATAAACAACCGCTGCAATCGACATCGAAGGCGATGCCGGCGTCCCACGACGTTGAAGCGCTGGTACGCGCCGAGCACCCGGACCCTTTCTCGATTCTGGGGCCGCACGATGACGAACATGGCGGCCAGTTCATCCGCGCGTTTCTGCCGGAAGCCCTCAGCGTTCAGGTGTTGACGCGTGACGGCGGTGAACCGATCGGCAGCCTGGATGCGACCCAAGTACCGGGCTTGTTTATCGGGCACTTCACGACGCGCCAGGCTTACCTGCTTAAAATTCAGTGGGCCGGTGGCGAGCAAATCACCGAAGACCCGTACAGCTTCAGCCAATTGCTGCTGGGCGAGATGGACCTTTACCTGTTTGCCGAAGGCAACCACCGCGACCTCAGCAGTTGCCTCGGCGCACAGGTCACCCGCGTAGATGGCGTGCAAGGTGTGCGCTTCGCCGTCTGGGCACCGAATGCCCGACGCGTGTCGGTGGTGGGTGATTTCAATATCTGGGACGGCCGCCGGCATCCCATGCGCTTGCGGCATCCGTCGGGTGTGTGGGAGATCTTTGTCCCGCGTCTGCAACCGGGCGCGGCCTACAAGTACGAGATTCTCGGCGCTAATGGCATTCTGCCGCTTAAGGCTGACCCGATGGCGCTGGCCACCCAGTTGCCGCCCGACACTGCCTCCAAAGTCGCTGCGCCGTTGCAGGTCGACTGGCAGGACGATGCGTGGATGCAGTCGCGCGCTGAGCGCCAACACCCTTCGGCGCCGCTGTCGATTTACGAGTTGCATGTGGGTTCGTGGCAGTGCGAGCTGGACGAGGCCGGTGAAGTGTCGCGCCAGTATGGCTGGCGCGAACTTGCCGAGCGCTTGATTCCGTATGTACAGGAACTGGGTTTTACGCATATCGAGCTGATGCCGATCATGGAACACCCGTTCGGCGGCTCGTGGGGTTACCAGGCGCTGTCGCAATTCGCGCCGACCGCACGCTTTGGTTCGCCCGAAGACTTCGGGTTCTTCATCAATGCCCTGCACCAGGCCAATATCGGCGTGATTCTTGACTGGGTGCCGGCGCATTTTCCTACCGATACCCACGGGCTGGCGCAATTCGACGGCACTGCGCTGTACGAGTATGCCAACCCGCTGGAAGGCTTCCACCAGGATTGGGACACGCTGATCTACAACCTCGGCCGCACCGAAGTTCACGGGTTCATGCTGGCCTCGGCGCTGCACTGGCTCAAACACTTTCATATCGATGGCCTGCGCGTGGATGCGGTGGCGTCGATGCTGTATCGCGATTATTCACGCAAAGCCGGCGAATGGGTGCCCAACCGCCATGGCGGCCGCGAGAACCTTGAAGCCATCGACTTCCTGCGTCATTTGAACGATGTGGTTGCCCTGGAAGCGCCCGGCGCGCTGGTGATTGCCGAAGAGTCGACGGCCTGGCCCGGTGTCAGCCAACCGACCCAGCAGGGCGGTTTGGGCTTCGACTACAAATGGAACATGGGCTGGATGCACGATTCGCTGCATTACATTCAGCAAGACCCGGTGTACCGCGCCCATCATCACAGCGAGCTGAGTTTTGGCCTGGTGTATGCCTGGTCCGAGCGGTTTATCCTGCCGATTTCCCACGATGAAGTGGTGCACGGCAAACACTCGCTGATCGACAAGATGCCCGGTGATCGCTGGCAGAAGTTTGCCAACCTGCGCGCTTACTTGAGTTTCATGTGGATGCATCCCGGCAAAAAGCTGCTGTTCATGGGCTGCGAGTTTGGCCAGTGGCGCGAGTGGAACCACGACCAGCAACTGGACTGGTACTTGTTGCAGTACCCCGAGCACCGTGGCGTGCAAAAGCTGGTCGGCGACCTGAACCGCTTGTACCGCGAGGAACCGGCGCTGCACGAGCAGGACGACGCACCTCAGGGCTTCCAGTGGCTGATCGGTGATGACGCGGTCAACAGCGTCTACGCATGGCTGCGCTGGAGCAAGGACGGCAAGCCGGTGCTGGTGGTGGCCAACTTCACGCCGGTACCGCGTGAGGCCTATTCGGTCGGCGTGCCGTTTGCCGGGCGCTGGAGCGAGGTGATCAACAGTGATGCCGACACGTACGCGGGCTCCAATTATGGCAATGGTGGGGAAGTGTTCACTCAGGATGAGCCGCGCCATGGGCAGCCAGTGTCGTTGTCGTTGAACCTGCCACCGCTGGGCGTGTTGATTCTGAGGCCGCAAGCGCTCTAACGGCTCTAGCGTAACAGTTTGTGTTGTCCGTGCTGCTGGCGAGGTGCCACAATGCCGCCTTTGTGGTGGCAGTCGGGGCAGGCGGACTTCATGAATGGCGCAGGACGTGGGCAGGACCAGGATGGTTTTATCGAAGAGCAGGTGCGAACGGATCGTTTGCATCAGCTGTTCCGCCAATCGTTCGCGGCTATCTTTGGCAGCTATCTTGGCGCGGTGATGCTCTGCTGGCTGTGTTGGGAGCGCTTTGACCACACGGTGATGCGGGTCTGGCTGCTGGTGCTGGCGGTGTCTACGCTGTTACGGCTGAAGATGTTCATGGGCTGGTTTCGCTGCCCCGACAGCGAGCGCACCCCAGCGCGTTGGGAGCGTCGCTACGCGCTGACGTTGATGCTGTCTGCCGGTGTGTGGGGCGTTGGCGCGCTGGCGGTGATGCCTGCCGACGACCGCCTTTCGCAGGTCGTGGTGATGTTGTTTACGGTCGGCATGTCGGTCAGCGCGGTCTCGTGCTATTCGGCCTATCGCTACATGACACTGGGCTCCATGGCGCTGGTGCTGATGCCCTGCACGCTGTGGCTGCTGTTCCAGCCATCGTCGATACAAGTGGGCGTGGGCATTGCAGTGCTGGTGTTCTCGACCTTTGTGGTCAGCGCCACGCGTAAATTTTCCGATGCGCTCGAAAAAGCCTTTCGCCTGACCCGGCAAATGGAACGCGCACGCAATATTTCCACGCACGCCGCGCAGACCGATGAACTCACCGGGCTGATGAACCGCCGCGCGTTTTTCGAAAATGCCCATGTGTTGTACGCGCAGTGTCGCCACCAACAGCAACCGCTGTGCGTGCTGATGATGGACATGGATCACTTCAAGCAGATCAACGACACCTACGGCCATCAGGCGGGCGATCAAGTGCTGCGGCAGATTGGCGAGGTGATCAGCGCATCGTTTCGTCAGGCTGATGTGTATGGTCGGCTCGGTGGCGAGGAGTTTGCGGTGCTGCTGCCCAATACCACGCTGGACACCGCGCGCGGCATTGCCGAGCAACTGATCAAGGCGATCTCCGGCCTGGCCTCCGACCCGGTGCAGGGCGTGACCGCAAGCCTTGGTGTTGCCGCCACCCATCACCTTGAGATGGACCTGCATGGCCTGATGAACAGTGCCGACAAGGCGCTTTACCGCGCCAAGGCGCTCGGCCGCAACCAGGTCGCCGTCGCAGACTAGGGCAGGGGCGCGGCAGCATTCAGTCCTTGAGCATCGACTTGGCCAACGCGCAGGCCACCTGTTCGGCAGAGTACGGTTTGGCGAGGAACTCGAACCCTTCGTAGCCACTTTCGGCCAATTCTTCGCTGTAGCCCGACGTGATCACCACCGGCAGGTCGGGCCGGCGCTGACGCAGCAGCTTGGTCATCGCTACGCCTGTCATGCCGGGCATCACCACGTCCGAAAATACCGCGTCGAAGCCCGAGGCATCCGGGCCGGCCAGCGCCAATGCCTGTTCGGCGTTGGTGGCCCAGGTAGTCTGGTAGCCCAGGTCCTGCAAGATCTGATTGGCAAAACGACCGACTTCGAGGTTGTCTTCGACGATCAAAATATGCAGCAGTGCGGCGTCGTGCGTTGTGTGCAGGGCCACGCCGTGATCTTGCTGCGGCGCGCAAGGCTGCTCAGCCACGGGCTCAGCTTGCGGCAGGTACAGCGTAAAAACGCTGCCCTGGCCCAGGTTGCTGGTCACGTCAATGTTGCCGCCGGACTGTTTGGCGAACCCGAACACCTGCGACAAGCCCAAGCCGGTGCCTTTGCCCACGGCCTTGGTGGTAAAAAACGGGTCGAAAATGCGCTCTACGATGTCAGCCGAAATACCGATGCCGGTGTCGAGCAGTGAAACACTCACAAACGGCTGGTGCACGGCGGCATCGCCACGAATGCTTGGCAGCGCCGCCACATTCGCCACGCGCAATGTGAGGGTGCCTTGCCCTTGTATGGCATCGCGGGCGTTGAGGGCGATGTTGATCAGCGCCGTTTCAAACTGGCTCACGTCGACACTTACATAGCAGGGCTCATAGCAGGGCTGCTCGGGCACTTCCGTGCGCACCTGAATACGTGCACCGGTCACGCTTTCAAGCATCTCGCCGATATTTTTCACCCGTTGGCCGGCGTCGAACACTTGCGGGTTGAGCGGCTGGCGGCGCGCAAAGGCGAGTAATTGACTGGTGAGCTTGCTGGCGCGTTCGACCGTGTCCGATACCGCGCCCATGTAGCGTTGGCGCCGTGCTTCGGAAAGCCCTGGCTGGCGCAAGAAGTCCACCGAGGAACGAATGATGGTCAGCAGGTTGTTGAAGTCATGGGCCACGCCGCCGGTCAATTGGCCAATAGCTTCAAGCTTTTGCGACTGGTGCAGGGCGGCCTCGGTCTGGGCCAATGCGGTGGTACGTTCTTCGACCCGCCGCTCCAGGGTGGCATTGAGCTCGGTAATTGCCGCCAGGCCCTCGCGTACAGCGGTGTCGGCGCGTACACGCTCGATGTGCGCCCACGAACGTTCGGTGACTTCGCCGACCAGTGCCAGTTCATAGGGCGACCAGACACGCGGGGACTTATCGTGCACGGCCATCAGCGCCGTCAGGCGGCCGTGCTTGATCAGCGGGAAACACATCGACGCGGTGACGCCCAGCGCCTGGTAGCGGGCCGACTCCTCAGGGATGAACTCCTCGCGGTTATCGCGAATCACCAGCGGTTCACCGGCGCGTAACTGTTCTACCGCCCGCGCGCCAAAGGTAGACAGGCTGTAGCGCCCAACGATATTTGGCGAGCCTTGAGCGACCCAGTTGCCGCGAATGGTGAAGCCGTCTTCATCGGCATCCATATCGGCATAGGAACAGTTCGACACACCCAAATGCTCGGCCAGCAGGCGCGTGGTGGTGGTCATGATCGCTTCGGCGTCGTGGGCATTCACCACGTGACTGCTGATGGTGTCCAGCACGGCCAGGCGCCGCGCCAGAAATACCGTAGCGGTGGTTTCCGTGACCGTATTGAGCATGCCGACAACCGTGCCTTCAGGGTCGCGAATAGGGCTGTAGCAAAACGTGAAGTACGCCTGCTCGGGGCCGCCGCCACGCTCAACCACCAAGGGGTGGTTTTCGATGTAGGTGGCATGCCCCTGAAAGGCGGCGTTGGCGATGGGGCTGACTTCGGCCCAGACCTCGCGCCATGTCTCGCTGAATGCGCGCCCCAACGCGCTGGGTTTATCGCCAAGAATCGGCACAAACGCATCGTTGTAGAGCGTAATCAGGTGTTGCCCCCAAATGATGGCCTGCGGGAAGCTCGACGCGAAGCTCAGTGCAACAGTGGTTTTGAGCACATCGGGCCACGCTTCAAGCGGCCCCAGCGGGGTACTCGCCCAATTGTGCAGGCGTACCTTCTCGGCCATGTCGCTGCTGCTTTGCAGCCAGTTCATCATTCGGTCAACACCTTATTTACCGCGGCCTCGAAGTCACCTGAATGCATCAGCGCACTCAGCAACAGACACGCATCCACGCTGCCAGTTCAGCGCGATTATCCATGAGATGGCAATGTGATGTCTCACTCCGTTTGAA
Source organism: Pseudomonas sp. ICMP 460 (assembly GCF_002723595.1). Taxonomy (NCBI): domain Bacteria; kingdom Pseudomonadati; phylum Pseudomonadota; class Gammaproteobacteria; order Pseudomonadales; family Pseudomonadaceae; genus Pseudomonas; species Pseudomonas sp. ICMP 460. Next base: position 109,437 of record NZ_LKBR01000010.1, on the reverse strand, counting down.
TAGGTCGGTATGACTGGCCGCGTGTGGCGGTCCTGGCTTGCTATTGCGCGCCCAAAACCGCCGTCCAATAAATACCTGCATCACTCTTTGGGTCCATGGCGTAGGCCGCGCCCAACTCACGAAACTGCGGGTTCATCAGGTTGGCACAGTGGCCGGGGCTGGCGAGCCAGCCGTCGACTACCTTGCGCGGCGTGTCGAGGCCGGCGGCAATATTTTCGCCAATATTTTTTGCGCCATATCCCGCCAGTTCCGCGCGGTCGCCGGGCGTACGGCCGTCATGGTCGAGGTGGTCGAAAAAATTGCCGTTGGCCATATTGCGCGTGTGGCTATTTGCCGCGTCGGCCAGGTTATCGTTCCACGACAACGGTGTGGTCGCGGTAAAGGCTTGGGTGCCGCATTGGCGCGGCTGTTCTCGCGCCGCATTGACCAGGCTCAGCAGTTGCTTGCCTTCGGTCTGCCAGTCGCCCAAGCCGCTGGAGAGCAGCGGGCGCGCCAACACGATGCGCCAGTCCTGGCCGCTGTTGCTCACGCCGATGTCGACAAATTGCGGGTCGAGCACCACACGACAGAAGCTCTCGCGCACGGCTTTCATGGCGGCCTCGGCGTTTTTAGGCCCGGACAGGCTGATAGCCTGCACATTCACCATGGGGTACGCAGCCCGCGCGAGTGCCTGCTGTAAATCGCCGACATTGGTCGCCGGCAGCACCAGCCGCGTATCGCTGGCCAGTGGCGGCAGTTCCTGGGAACCCTGATTACCGCAGCGCTGAACCTGGCTGCGGTACTGATTGATCTGTTGCACCAACTGAGTTTCTTCATCCGCCATCGCGCTGGCGCAGAACGCCAGACTGGCGGCCAGCGTCGTAAGACCCATCATCAATGACAGCACGCGCATGGACGTTACCCTTGAGCTTGAAAGTGCCCATGATGCGCGATGTAGCCCGGTGTGGTGCAACGCCTTTTTTGTTTTTTTGCCTCAACGGGTGTTCTGTGGGTGCTGATCAGCCCGCTCGCCACACTGTTGTAACGGGTACAATCGCCGCTGCCTTGACGCAAAATTCCAGGAATGTGCATGTTCAGCCTTACCCGTTACACCACGCCGTGCCCCGAGTCGATCAATAGCCAGATCCTGCAAATGGTGGTGGACAACCTCACCGACATCAGCGCCGTGGCGCTGGCGCCGAGTAACTTGCTCTATAACATCTATCAATACGCGCTTGGCTTTGAGGTGCACCTGTACCTGGAAGCGCTGGGCGGCGCCAAGGGCATTGCGGTTGAACTGATCGTGGCCACGGCTGCGCAGGACCCCGAAAAGGTCATCGGTTTTGTGCTGTATTTGCCGGTAAAAGACGACCCCGAGGCGTGCGGTATTGCGTTCATGGCGGTGCAGGCAGGCTGGCGGCGCCAGGGCGTGGCGCGCGCGATGATGCGCGAGGTGCTGGCGCGTTATCCTCACGCCGAGTTGGCCTGCGCCGTGGAAAAGGTCGCGGTGTTCGAGGCCTTGGGCTTTCAAGTACGCGGCGCGCGTGGCACTCAGGTGTTGATGAACACCCGTGACTACGGCACCGATGGCCTGATGGGCGTGTTGGACGTAGCGGCGATTTACCAATCGCTGGAGGTGCGGCAGATTCACACCTACCTGCTGCAAAAACACGGCAAGCGCGCGATGACCGATGCGGAGAAACAGCGTGACCGGCATCTGGATCAATTAACACGCAAGGTCCAGCGCTTTGTGAGTGAGCACCGGGCCTGAATGCAAAAAACCTTCCCGGGAAGGTTTTTATCGGGTCAGTCAAGCGGCGCCGCGTTCGACCATCGCCACAATCATTGCGAATAACTCGTGCTGCGCCTCGTCGCGGCTGATGTCGCCATTGGCCGCCGCCTGCGACAACGCTTCGGCTGCGCCGAGCATGCCGCGCAGGCCAGCTTGGGACACACTGGCGCCGGGCGCGAACGGCGCCAGTGCATCGCGGCATTTGGCGAGGAAGATGGCCTCGTATTCGCGCTTCAAGGTTTCCAGTTCCGGCGAACTGCTCAACGCGGCAATTACCCCCGGAATTTCCCGCCCTTGTAACAACACGCAATCGACGTAACACGCGGCGATCACCTGCGCACGTTCGGCCAGCGTCGCGCTGCTGGTCTGCAGGGCTTCGTCAAATACCTGGTTCTGGCGCGCGTCGAAATCTTCATACAGCGCCACCAACAGCCCTGCGCGGGTGACGAAATGGTCGTAGACCACCGGTTTGGTCACACCTGCCAGCTCCGCCAGGCGGCCCAGCGTCAGGGCATCTGTGCCCTCGGCGCGCACCAGTTGCCAGGCAACGTCGAGCAATTGGCGCAGGCGGTCTTCGCGTGAAAGGCGTCGGCGTGGGGCAGGGGATTCAGTGCTTGACATGTTTATATACCAAAAGTAACTTAATTCGCACAACTTACCAAAAGTAGCTTACCAAACGTAGCCTACTAACCGTAGCTTCGGCCGAGCCTAAACCGAATTGGAGTCACTGTCATGCACGCACTGATCGTTGTTGCTCACCACGACCCGGCATCCCTCACGCACGGCGTGGCGGCGCAAGTGGCGGCGGGGCTGACCGCCTGCGGCCACACGTACGAAATCGCCGACCTTGCTGCCGAAGGCTTCGACCCGCGCTACAGCGCCGCCGACCATCGGGTGCACCGCTCGCACGCCGCGCCGCCCGCCGAGATCCTTGCCGAACAGGCGCGCATCGACCGCGCCGACGCATTGGTGCTGGCCTTCCCGATCTACTGGTGGTCGCTGCCGGCTTTGCTCAAAGGCTGGATCGACCGTGTGTTCGTCAACGGCTGGGCGATTGACTACGGCCCGGACACACCCGTGATGAAAAAGCTGCGGCACCTGCAGGTGCATTTACTGGCGCTGGGCGCTGCGGATGAAAGCGCGTTTGATCGGCACGGTTATGCCAGCGCCATGCGCACGCAAATCGACTACGGGATCTTTGATTACTGTGGTGCGCAGGTGCTGACATCAAGGTTGCTGCTGGACTCGGAGTCAGGCGGCGCCGAAGCGCATTTGCACAGCGCCATGGCGTTGGGGCGGCAGATGTTCGAGCGGCCCCAGGTGCATGAAAACGCCTGAGCGAAGGCTGCCGCCGCTCAACCCTGGCCAAACAGGTCGTGGGCATCGAGCAAGCGGTAGGCGATTTCCGGGCGTTTTTCCATACCGCGACGGATCGCCGCCGGAATCGATTGCCGGGTTTTGCGGCACATGCCCGGCAGGTCGTCGATGACGATTTGAATCCCGCGCATGCTCTTGACCTCGGTGTGCCCCGGCGCGATATGCACGCGGATACCGAGTTGCTGGTACATCAGCTGTTGCATGCGTTCGAGCTCTTGCAGGCTTTTGAGGTCTTCGAGGCGCTCGATCAGTTTTTTCTCTTCCTGACGCGTCAGGTTGAGAATTCGCAGGTCGGCGCCGGGCGCTTGCAGCAGCTGTTCGCGCTCGCAGACGCAGGCGCCGGGCGGGCAGGGTTGGCGAATGGTCATGTGCAGTGCCTCCCCATTCCGGCGCGGCGGCTTCAGTAGCTCAGCGCAACCCCAAGACTGCCCAGGGCCTTCCAGTAGTCAGGGTAGGTCTTGGCCACGCAATCCGGATCTTGAATGCGAATTCCCGAGACCTTCAGCCCGGCCAAGGCAAAGCACATCGCGATGCGGTGGTCGGCGTGGGTGTCGATCAGCGCGGTGCACGCCGTACCGGCGAGTGCAGGGTCACTGGCGACCAGCAAGTCATCACCTTCGATGCGCGCAAGGCCAGGGCGTATTTGATTCAGCCCGTCGTGCAGCGCTTGTACGCGGTCACATTCCTTCACGCGCAGGTTGGCCAGCTCGGTAAAACGCACTGGCGTGTTGTTGAATGCGGCGAGCACGGCCAGGGTCGGAATGGCGTCTTGCATCTGCGAGCCGACCACGGTGGCCTGCATCTGCGGGAACTGCGCGATCACGGCCTGGGCCTTGGCATCTGGCTGGGTGAAGTCTTGCGCCGCCACGCCAATGTCGATGCGGCCACCGGTCAGCACTTCAGCCGCCCACAAATAGGTTGCCGCCGAGGCGTCGGGTTCGATCAGGTAATCATGCGCGGTGTAGCCGGTGGGGGCGACGCGCCACGTGGTGTCATCCACCTCCTCGACCTGTGCGCCGAAGGCCCGCATGCAGTCCAGCGTCAGGTCTACATAGCCACGCGCGCCGATGTCTTTGCCGGTCAGCGCAACGTCAATCGGTGCTTCACCGCAGGCGGCGAGCATCAGCAGGGCCGACACGTACTGGCTGGACAAACCGCCGTCGATTTCAAAGCGCTTGGCGTGCACCTTGCCCACGCCATGCACGGTAACCGGTGGGCAGCCCGTCGGGCTGTCGACGCGGATACCGTTCTGGCCGAGGGTGGTCAGCAGCGGGCCAATCGGGCGTTTTTGCATGTAGTCGTCGCCGTCCAGCACCACGGTGCCGTTGACGGTGGCCACGGCGGCAGTGAGAAAACGCATCGCGGTGCCCGCATTCCCGAGAAACAATGCGTGCGCCGGCAATTGCAGCGTGCCTGAGCTTGTGACCACAAAGGTGGTGTCATCCGGCTCGTCGATGCTCACGCCCATCGCGCGCAGGGCCACCGACATGTGGCGGGTGTCATCGCTTTTCAGCGCGCCGCTCAAACGGCTGGTGCCCTTGGCCAGCGCCGCCAGCAACAGCGCGCGGTTGGTAATGGATTTGGAGCCGGGGGGCGCGACCTTGCCGTTCAGCGGGAAATTGGGCGGTGTAACGGTCACGGTTTTCTGCGAACTCAAGGTACAAGGCTCCTGATCAAGGCAATGGGGTGCGCGGTGGCCGACGGGCGGACCCGAATAATCGGGCATAGACGCGGTGCTTGTCGAGGCTTAGCGCTGGGCCAGCGAGTAATCATGCAGCGCCCGCGCCGCCGGTTCGATGGCGCTGACCCGCTGCTGATGCGCCTGCACATCGAGGTCTGCCGGCAACTCAAAGTTATCCTGCTCGGCGCACCAGGAGATTTTCTCGAGTTGGCTGGCTTGTTCGGCGGGCAGTGGCGGCCAATTGCCGATAGCGGCACCGCGCACATAGCCAAAGCACCACTCCTCGGCGAGCGTCACGACCTGGCCCTGATGCTCGGTCTCATCGAAACGCGCCTTGAAACCCTGCGCATCGCTGGCCAATTGCGCTGCCAGCGTGTTCATGTGGCGCACGCACAGCTCCAGAAAGTGCTGGGCTTCTTCGAGGCTTTCCCACTGTGGGTTCTGGCCACCCCAGATGGCCGGGAACCACCCGCCGATGTCGACCTGTGTGGGGCTCGACACCAGCGCGGTGAAGTAACCGTCGAGTTCGGCCAGGTTCAGCACCGAATGGTCGTCGCCGTACTTGAGCAGGGTGGCTTCGACAGAGTCGAAGTCGGCGGGCGCGAGGGGTTGGGCGTGCATGGGCATATCCTTTATACGTCGAGCGCCGCTGACGGGGCGGCTTAAAGCGCAAAGGATGGCGCGTAGGGCGGTTTTTATCCAGCGTTTTCAAGGCGCCGGCATAGTGTGCTGTATTGTTGCGCGTCCGGCTTTTGGCTGATGCGCCGTCGCGCTCCCTTGATATAGTTCGGGACTTATCACTCGCCAGTCAGGGGTTACTGCCATGTCCGAATACCAAGCTTTCGTCGTCGAACTTGCAGGCAACGTTGCACATGTGCAGATCAACCGCCCGGAAAAGGTCAACGCGATGAACGCGGCCTTCTGGACCGAGATCATTGACATCTTCCAATGGGTCGAAGACACCGACGCTGTGCGCGCCGTGGTGCTCAGCGGCGCCGGCAAACATTTTTCCTCCGGCATCGACTTGATGATGCTCGCCTCGGTGGCCAATGATTTGGGCAAGGACGCGGGCCGCAATGCCCGCCTGCTGCGCCGCAAGATCCTTGAGCTGCAGGCCTCGTTCAACGCGGTCGACCGGTGCCGCAAGCCGGTATTGGCGGCGATCCAGGGCTACTGCATCGGCGGTGCCATTGACCTGATCAGCGCTTGTGACATGCGTTACGCCGCTGAAGACGCGCAGTTTTCGATCAAGGAAATCGACATGGGCATGGCCGCCGACGTCGGCACCTTGCAACGCCTGCCACGCGTTATCGGCGATGGCATGCTGCGTGAACTGGCCTACACCGGCCGCCCATTCGGCGCCGAGGAAGCGCGTAGCATCGGCTTGGTCAATCGCGTGTATGCCGACCACGCAAGCCTGTTGGCCGGCGTGCTGGAGATCGCGCAGCAAATCGCCGCGAAGTCGCCGATTGCCGTGACCGGCACCAAGGCAATGATCAGCTACATGCGTGACCACACGGTGAATGATGGTCTGGAATACGTTGCCACGTGGAACTCGGCTATGTTGCAATCCAACGATCTGCGCGTGGCCATTGCGGCCCATATGAGCAAACAGAAACCCGAATTTGTGGATTGACTGACATGACCCCAGGCTGGATTACCACAACCCTGCTGGACAACGACGCCCCCGGCGGCTGGGCTGTTGCCCGCAGCCGCGAAGGCTTTTTGCAGGACACCAACGGCCCGCTGTTCCCACGTGAATGGCTAAAGCGCCAAGACCTGTCGGTGTTCGCCGAACATGGCATCGGCCACCTTGACGGTGAGCCGGTGTACCTGCTGGAACTCAACGCACCCAGCGCGGTGCCAGGTTGCAGTTGGCAGGGCTTGCGCGCCTTCATGCTGCAAGGCGACCACACGTTATACAGAGTGTTGGGTTATGCCGCGCAGATCGGCACGTGGGCGCGCGAGCATCGTTTTTGCGGCAGTTGTGGCCAAGCCATGGTTCAAGTGCCGCGCGAGCGGGCCATGCATTGCCAGGCCTGTGACCTGCGCAGCTACCCGCGCATTTCGCCGAGCATGATTGTGCTGGTGACGCGCGGTGACGAGATCTTGCTGGCGCGTTCGCCGCGTTTTGTGACCGGGGTGTACAGCACGTTGGCAGGCTTTGCCGAGCCGGGTGAATCGGCCGAAGACTGCCTGATCCGCGAAGTGCGCGAAGAAGTCCAGGTAGAGGTCCGGAACATCCAGTACATGGGCAGCCAGTGCTGGCCGTTTCCGCATTCGATGATGCTGGGTTTTCACGCCGAGTACGCCGGTGGTGACATTGTGCCGCAGGCCGACGAGATCGAAGACGCGCAGTGGTTCAACATTCACGAACTGCCGCCGTTGCCGGCGTCACGTTCGATTGCGCGCTACTTGATCGACCTCTATGTGGCCCGTCGCCTAGGCCACGCTGAACCAGTGTTGCCAGGCTAGGCGCACGGTCAGGCCGAGGACCACGGTGATAAACACCGGGCGAATGAATTTGGCGCCGCCGCTGATTGCGCTGCGTGCGCCAAAGAACGCGCCGCCCATTACCGAAACACCCATGGCCAGGCCGACGATCCAATCCACCGAGTCGTTGAAGATAAACACCGACAGCGCCGCCGCGTTGCTGACGAAGTTCATGCTGCGCGCCACGCCGCTGGCTTTCACCAGGTCGATAGGGTGCAACAGCATCGTGCTCACGGTCCAGAACGCACCCGTGCCGGGGCCAGCTACGCCATCGTAGAAACCGAGGCCGAAGCCTTGGGTCGATTGCCATTTTTTCTTGATCGGCGCATCGGCGTCCAGCGGCGCCTTGGGCGTGCCGCCGAACAACAGGTAAACGCCACAGCCGAAGACGATCACCGGGAGCATTTTGTTCAGCGTTTCGGCCGGCAAGTAATGGGCGACCACCGCACCGGCGAAGGCGCCGATCAGCGTGCCGACGATGGCGTGCACCCATTGGCGCGGGTGGAACAGCTTGCGCCGATAAAAGGTGAAACTGGCGGTGGCCGAGCCGAACGTCGAGCTGAGTTTGTTGGTGCCAAGCACCAGGTGCGGCGGCATGCCGGCGGTGAGCAGGGCAGGCGTGGTAAGCAGGCCGCCGCCGCCGGCGATGGCGTCGATAAAGCCCGCAATGAAAGCTACAACGGCCAGGATGGCCAGGGTTGTCAGGTCTACGCTGAGTTCAAAGGGCATGGGCAGGGCTTATTGTTGGCAGGGCGCAGAAGGGCTGCGCCAAAGGCCATATCTTACCTGCTGACGTAGGCAGAACCAACAGTGGGAGGGGGCTGCTGCCGATCGCGAAGGGTCAGTTCAGGGTTATGGACGGGCTTCATCTGCGCAGCCGAATGCAACCAACTGTGGGAGCGGGCTTGCTCGCGATTATGGTGTGTCAGATAAACATCTTCCAACTGACACACCGTAATCGGGAGCAAGCCCCCTCCCACAAAAATCAAAAAAAGCAAAAAAAGCAAAAAAAGCAGATCTGCTGTATATGCAAATCCGCCCTTGATCCGCTTCAACCACTCAGGTCGGCTTTCAGGCCGCCGTGCTNAAAGCAAAAAAAGCAGATCTGCTGTATATGCAAATCCGCCCTTGATCCGCTTCAACCACTCAGGTCGGCTTTCAGGCCGCCGTGCTCTTGCTCTTGATCTGCTCTTGATCTGAGAAGCGCCCCGTTAAACCACGATGGCCGCACGCAGGCTTGAATCCGTGGGTAACCCGGCAGGACGCCGGGTTAGCCGCGCTGGGCCAAGGATGGCCCATCGCGGCGGCCCACGGATTCAAGCCTGTGTGCGGGCATGCCGAGCCCAAGCGAGGCACCGAGTGGTGGGGCAAGAGCGTTTTGGTTACTTTTGCGCTGTTCAAAAGTGACTAAGCGAGGCACCGAGTGGTGGGGCAAGAGCGTTTTGGTTACTTTTGCGCTGTTCAAAAGTGACTCGCTGTAAGAGCGAAACCCATACAAGCCATCACCCAAATAACGGATATGCACGAAAACCTAAAGAACACCCCAAGCCAGCCCGATGCGCAACAGCGCCACATCAAAGATGCAGCTTAAACCGCTATCTATGAGTGCCTATCCATTCCAGCGCCGTGCGCCATACGCAAATCCCCAGGAAGTAAGCCGACATCAGCGACCACAACCCAAACGTCCAGGGATTAGTATTCGGATAATCCACCACCATCAAAAAGCTGCACAACAGCCAAATCGTAGTCACGGCGATATTCAACGGCATAAACCGCTTCACCCGAAACGGGTGCAAAAACTTCATCGGTGTCACGGTCAACAGCGCCAACCCAATCACCGTCGCCAACGTCACCCAAGCGTCCGGCTGGATGATATACACACACAACGCCACCACGTTCCACGCCGCAGGAAAGCCGACAAAGTAGTTGTCCTTGCTCTTCATGTTTACATTGCAGAAGCAGAACAACGACGACACCAGGATCACCGACACCGTAAACAGGTGAGTAAATTCCGGCAGGTCGATATAGCGATAGATAAACAGCGCCGGAATAAACACGTAGGTCAGGTAATCAATCACCAGATCCAGCACCGACCCATCAAAGCTGGGCAATACCGTGCTGACGTTCACCCGTCGCGCCAGGGAACCGTCGACGCCGTCCACCACCAACGCCAGGCCGAGCCAGAGCAGGCAGGCTTTGGGCGAGTTTTCCAGCAGCGCCAGGGTGGCCAGAAAGGCCAGCACTACACCGGTGGCGGTAAAGCCGTGGGCGCCCCAGGCTTTGAGTCTGGCTACATGCAGGGTCGAAATCACGGGCGGTTCTCCAAAAGGTGAAACAGGGCAGCCGACAACGTAACGCTGTCGAGTCTGGCCAGGGAATGCAAGTATCGACCGAAAAGGAGGGAATAAGGTTCACCTCCCCGGTGTATCACTTAGCGTAGCAAGCGTAGGGCGTTTCTACATCAGCCTTGACGGAACACCAGCGCTTTCAAGCCACTTTGCACGTCAATATCCGGAAACTCCGGCGGATTTTCCAGCCTCTTCACAAAGCGCAGGCCCGGTGCTTCGCGGGTTACGCCATCGATCAGGAAGTCTTCGCCAAAGGCCGGGTCATTCATGCAGGCCAATACGCTGCCTTGTGGCGTCAGCAAATCCGGCAAGCGGCGCAGCACGCGCTGGTAGTCCTTGGTCAGCAAAAAGCTGCCCTTCTGAAACGACGGCGGGTCGATGATCACCAAGTCATAAGGCCCACTGTGGGTGACCTTGGCCCAGGACTTGAACAGATCATGGCCCAGAAACGTGACGTTGCTCAGGTCATGACCATTCAGGCGATGGTTGTCGCGGCCACGGCTGAGCGCGCCGCGCGCCATGTCGAGGTTCACCACATGCTCGGCGCCACCTTCGATGGCAGCTACCGAGAAACCGCAGGTGTAGGCAAACAAATTAAGTACGTGCTGGCCCTTGGCCTGCTCGCGCACCCAGTTGCGGCCGTAACGCATGTCGAGAAACAGCCCGCTGTTTTGCTTTTTACCCAGGTCGATCAAGTAACGCAGGCCGCCTTCGGTGATGGTCAGCTCATCAATCGCTTCGCCGACCAGCCATTCGGTGGTGCTTTGCGGCAAGTAGCGGTGCTGCAATGCCACCGTATGCGCGCCGAACTGCGCCCAATCGAACCGTGTCAGCAGTTGTTTTAACGCAGCCATTTGTTCGGCTTCAGGCGCCTTGAACACGGCAACCAATACCACGCCTTGCAGCCAATCCACGGTCAGTTGTTCAAGGCCCGGCCAGCAGCGGCCACGGCCATGGAACAGGCGCCGGGTCTCGTCGGGCGGGGTCGCCAGGGCAGTCAGCAAGTGAGCGTGAAGGGTAGCGAGTGCATCTGGGGTCATCGGTCAGCGTCGGTCATTGAGCGGGCGGCATTTTAAACACAATTGCTGGCGATAAGGGGCAGACCGATACCACAAGAGCTCGGGAGGCATCCTACATCAATTTTTTTTCCGTCTTGTTAGCGTGCTCGGAAATTTGAATATGCGCAGGCTAAGGCTTGGGCATCGCGTCTTTTTTGGACTTTTCAGCGTTAAGGATAAGCGTATGTTCGCGTCAGCTAATGCTGCGCACTTCGTGTTGTTAATCCCGTCTGTTAACAACGATTTCAAGGTACTGGCCTTTCACGGCACTGAAGCGATCAGCACCTTGTACGCGATTAAGGTTGAGCTCGTCAGCGAGGCGCCGGACTTCAATCTTGAGAGCCTGCTCAGCCAACCCGCCTTCCTGCAGTTCGGCCCTAATGGCGAAGGTATTCATGGGCGTATCGAAGAAGTGCTCGCAGGCGAGGCCGGTAAACGCCTGACCCGTTATCAACTGACGTTGGTGCCGGCGCTGCACTATTTGCAGTTCAGCCATGACCATCGAATTTTCCAACAGATGACGGTGCCGCAGATTGTTGCCCAGGTGCTCAACGGCCACGGCATCCAGGCCGATGTGTACACCTTCCATGTGCGCAGCGCTGTAGAGCGAGAGTACTGCACGCAATACGCTGAAAGTGACTTCGATTTCATCAGCAGGTTGTGCAGTGAGGAAGGGATTTCGTGGCACCACCAGCACAGCCAAAATGGCCATCAGTTGCTGTTCACCGACAATCAGGCCGGCTTCCCCTTGCTGGGGGCAACACCCTATCAGCAAGACGCTGACCTGGTGGCGGATTACCCGGTTGTCAGCCAGTTCTCCACGCGTTTCAGCAGCCGAACCAGCAAGGTCACGCGTCGCGGCTATGATTTAAATCGCCCAAGGCTGTTGCGACAAAGCCGAGCTGCCGTCGAGTTTAGCCCTGCACTCGAAGACTACCGTTACCCGGCGCTGATCGAGCATGAAAAGCTCGGCAAGCAGCTCGCCCAACAGGCGCTGGAGCGGCACCGTAGCGACTACCAGTTGGCCGAGGGCCTTAGCGATCAACCGATCCTGCGCAGCGGCCACTTCTTTGACCTGACCGAACACCCGCGCCAGTCGTGCAACGCGTTGTGGCTGTTGCTCAGCGTGACGCACTCAGGCAAACAGCCTCAATCACTGGAGGAGACAGCGACCACTGAGGTTAAACCCGAAGCAGGTTTCACACAGGGTTACCGCAATACCTTCACTGCGATTCCGTGGGATGCGGTGTACCGGCCACCCTTGGTCACGCGCAAATCGCCGATGGTCAGCCAGACCGCCCGTGTCACCGGACCCGCGGGGGAAGAAATCTTCTGCGATGAGTACGGCAGGGTCAAGGTCGAGTTCCATTGGGACCGCGCCGAATTAGGCAGCGACAAGAGCAGTTGCTGGCTACGGGTGTCATCGAGTTGGGCGGGCGACAGCTTCGGCGCCGTGACCATTCCGCGCGTCGGCATGGAAGTGGTGGTGACCTATTTGGAAGGCGATCCCGACCATCCGCTGATCACCGGTTGTGTGCCCAACAAGGTCATGCCGGTGGCGTACCCGTTACCGGCGAACAAAACCAAAAGCGTGCTGCGCAGCCATAGCTCGCCGCGCAGTGGTGGTTACAACGAGCTGTCGATTGAAGACCGGGCAGGGCAGGAACTGATCTACCTGCGTGCCCAACGTGACATGCAGCAGACGATCAACAATGACAGTCGATTGGACGTGGGCAACGAACGCCACGAAACCATCAAAGGCAACAGCATTGCGGTGCTTGAGGCTGAGGATCAACGCACGGTAACGGCGGATCGCAAGGTCGAGCTCAAGGCCAACGATTACTTGCAGGTCGCCAACAGCAGCCATACCCGCGTCGGGCAGGCCTTCGTCGCCGAAGCAGGCCGGGAAGTGCACCTCACAGCCGGGCACCATCTGATTCTTGACGCAGGCGCGAGCATTACCTTGAAGGCTGGCGGCCATCACCTTGTGATTGGCCCCGAAGGCATCTTCAGCAGCACCGAGATTCAACTCGGTGGCGCACCCATCAGCGGCACAGCGGCGGCGCCGTTACTGCCGGGTTTGCTCGAGCTGCAGGCCGCGCCGTCCTTATTTGAACAGCAGCAAAACCCGTCGAATCAAAACGGTCAGGCAGCCGGGCCGCCAGGGGCGCCGAACCCTGTGTGTGAAGATTGCCTGTCAACCGCACAGGCCATGATCGAACAGTTAGTAACGCGTTAACACGTATTCAGCAGACATCATTTATTAAGGAAGGGTCATGTTACCGACCGCTAAGGACTGGTTGAACCTTTTGATGGCAGAGGCGCGCAGTGCACAGGTTGATCACCTGGATGTAGTCATCAACTGCGCAGCGTTGCCCGAGCCACTGTCGCCGACATTGCTTGAACTCACGCCTGCGCCTTCATGCGCGTGGCTATTTGAGCAAACGCCTGAGCACGCGTTGGCGCACCACGGGCCCGTGCTGTTGCGCATAGAGTTGGCCAGCCAGGAGCAGCGCACTGCAATTGCGGCGTTGCTGGACGCGGTGTATTCCGACTTTTGTGCGCTGATACTGATCAGTCGCTGGCCTTTTGCGGAACTCACCGCGCACTTGCGCGGCGCTACGCAAGCCACCTGGAGCAAAGGCGCCCGCTCGGGGGTTCTGCGTTATTACGATACGCGCTTGTTCAGGCACTTTTTTGACCAGCTTGATCCCTGCCAACGACGGCTTTTTAACGCCCCGGTCATCCAGTGGCACTGGATCGACCATGACAACAAGGCCGCCAGTGTTTCAGGGTTCGACAGCCGCCTGGATAACCAGAACAGGTTGACCGGGATGAGCCTGACTGATGAGCAAATTGCGCACTGGCAGGCCGTTAGCGCCGCGCTTCGGTGGTTCAATGGCTATGAAAAGCCCCCCAATGAACATGGCTTCACTTCACGCGAAGCGATGATTCGCTGCCTGATTGCAGCCCATCTGCAGATCAGTCGCAAGAAGCTGGACAAGCGCCATCACCAGGACTTTATCGCCAGCGCGCTCAGCGAACATCTTCCAATGACGTTGACGCGCCAGCGGGACCATTTATGAGCCGCCTGCTCCTTGCGCTGTTAATGAGCGGCCTTTCGCTGCTGGGCTGTGCGCAGCCCCAGCCTGAACGATTAGGCACGCCCATTGAGGGCTATAGCCATACCTCGGCGGCGATTAACCGGTTCTCGGTGAATGGTAATGGCGGGCCGAATGTCGGCCCTTATGGTGGTGGTGGAAAGCAGAACTGCTGCGCGCCGCTTCCGGTGAAGTGGCATCCCGGTTTGACCGTGGTGGTGGAGTGGGAGAAAGACCCAAATCCGCATGACTCTGCCAATTGGCCGGACCCTCCATTTTCTGATGCTTGGCGCAAGGCGGCTAGAGAGCATGAAACTCAATACACCCGGCATCGTGCGGTTGTGGCCGTTGCACCGTATGAAGACTTGGGCTTGGTAAACGTGCATTTCTTACCGTGTAACCAGGTTGCCGTATCAGCGGGGACTACGTATCCCGGCCGCCCGGATTATCCGTTCCATTTTCCTAAAAAAATGGAGGAGCCTGCGACATGCCCGAAGCCATGAGCCCGCCACTCCAAAAGCCTGCTGCGGCATTCATCTGCCCTACACCTGACTTCAAAGTGGCTGATCTGCCGCCGCAACCACCTGGGGATGAAGGCCGACCTCTGATGATCCGTTTTAACCTTGTGATGTTAATCAGCGGCCTTTCGCTGCTCGGCTGTGCGCAGCCCCAGCCTGAACGATTAGGCACGCCCATCGAGGGCTATAGCCATACCTCGGCGGCGATTAACCGGTTCTCGGTGAATGGTAATGGCGGGCCGAATTTGGCTCCTTACGGATACGGGGGCGGGCAAATGTGCTGCGCGCCGCTTCCGGTGAAGTGGCATCCCGGTTTGACCGTGGTGGTTGAGTGGGAGAAAGACCCAAATCCGCATGCTTCAGCCAATTGGCCTCCGCTTGGGACAGATGGCTACCGGGCTGCTTACAAGCTGCATGCGGCCAAATACATGCGCCATCGTGCGGTTGTAGTCGTTGCTCAATACGAGCGGCTAGGTGTGGTCAATGTGCATTTTTTGCCGTGTAACCAAGTCGCTGTTACGGCAGGTCTTATGTTGCCCCGTACACCCAACTATCCGTATCGCTTCCCTCAAACAATGGAAGAGCCTGCCACATGTCCGAAGCCATGACCCCGCCACTCCAAAAACCTGCTGCGGAATTTCTAAGCCCGACTCCCGATTTCGAAATGGGTGGGCTGTTGCCGCAAACATCTGGGGATGTATTGCGTAATTATCGAACGCAACAGGTGGCCTACCATCCGTTTGAACAACAGTCGATGGATGAACATCGCGCAGCTGGACTGGTTTACCCAGGCCCGCCGTGCATGCAGATTGTGACGATCACGCTTTGCTTTGACGGCACCAACAACCATGAACCGTCAGACAGCCTCGCATTGCCTTCAACCACGACCAATGTGGCTCGCTTGTACCACGCGAGTGTGGGGAGGAATGACAGCGAGGCCGCGGAGCAAGAGGGTTTTTATGCTTACTACATGCCGGGGGTTGGCACCGAGTTCAAGGAAATAGGCGAGTTCAAACCTGATAGCCAAGGGCTCACCATGTCGACAGGGGGCGAAAACCGGATCAACTGGGGATTGACCCGTTTGATTGATGCGCTGAAAAGGGCATGCGATGAGAAACCACTGAAAGTACCCGAAGCCTATGCGCTCGTGCAAAAAATGGGCACCAGCCTTACCGAAGACGCGCTCGGCGCTTCCCTATTCAAAAACAGCTATACGCGCCGCCGAGAGGTGTTGGCCCAACCGCTGGCAGAACTTAAAAGCCAAATTGACGCAGCGCATACAGCCAAATCGATCCCTAAAATCATGGCGATACGTCTGTTTATCTACGGCTTTTCACGCGGAGCCGCCGAGGCGCGAGCGTTTGCGACCTGGCTTGAAGCCCTGACCAAGGTCGAGGTGGAAGGTGAAACCTGCTACTTGTATGTCGGGCTACCGATCAAAATTGTGTTCATGGGGCTATTCGATACCGTGGCCTCGGTCGGCCTTCCGTACCTGGTGCCGTTTGCTGCCGGGCATATGGGCTGGGCCGACGGCGCCATGCGCTTGTCGGACTCCGAGGCGTTTCTTGAACACTGCGTGCACTTGGTGGCGGCCCACGAACAGCGCAGTTGTTTCCCTGTCGACTCGATTCGGCGCAAAGCCAACCCGGACGATCCAAACTGCCCGTCTACCTATCGCCAGGGCACGGCGGAATACATCTACCCCGGCATGCACTCCGATGTCGGCGGCGGCTACCCGCCCGGCGACCAAGGCAAGGCCGCCGAGGGCGGCCATATGGTGTTGTCGCAACTCGCTCTGCACCATATGTACAGTGAGGCCTACAAGATTGGCGCGCCGTTGCAGGCACCGCCAAAAGCATTTAGCAATGAGTTAAAAAAACGCTGGCCATGGTTAGTCATGAGTGACTCGACTTACCTTGAATACGCAGTAGGCCCCCAACTCATCGAGCGTTTCAACATCTGGCTCGACGCCATGGACAACGGCCCACTGGAAGCGGTCATGGCCCGCGAAGCCGGGCATATCACCGGCTGGCGAATCAGCCGTTATGCCAAGGGCCGTGCCAAACATACCGACTTTTACGCCCGGCTGATGAAAAACGGCCCAGCGGCAGACATGACCGCCGAGGAAGTCGCCGCCTTTGAAGCCTTACACAGCGCGCAGCTTGAGGAAGACGCAGCCAACCGTGCAGGCACCCCGGCGCCGGTCTGGTCTGAACGTCAGTTGGCCACGCAAAACGATAATCAACTGATCAAGTTGAACTACGAACGTCGCACCGGCGCCCGCTCCTCAAGCGCTTTTAACACCAGCAAGGTGTATGAACCGAACCTGGATTGCCGCCAGTTGCTCAACGCCATGGCCGATTTTCGGCGCGACTATGTGCCGGAATGGAGCTGGCCCGCCGGCGAGCTGTTCAGCCTTGGCACGCTTGCCAACACCTTGGTCGGTGGCCTTGTGTACATGACCAACGCGCAGGACGAAGCCCAGCACTATGCCGACCTGCGCGAGGCCGGCGAGATGAACTACGCCAACCTGTTCGGCGCAGACGGCAAATCGTTAAACGACAAGGTCTACCCAATCATCCAGATGTTTGATGAACATGTGCACGACTCGCGCGCCTGGTTTATGAACGCGGCCTTGAATGAACGGGAAATTTTCAGCGACTACTTTCGTTATCGCGGCATATTTTTCGACACTGAAACCAATAACCCGCTATCGCTGTTGGTCACCGCCGAACGCGTGGTGGGCGTGGGGTTGGCGGTGGCAAGTGTTGGCCTGACGATCAGACGCCGCAACCCACGCTACCTGATCGGGTTGATTGTTCCGTCGCTGGGTACGCCGGTGATTCGCGGCAAGGTGGACTTCCCCAGCATCCGTGCGTTTGACCGTGTCACCGGCCTGACACTGCCGATGCTTGAGGGGCTGGAGGCGATTCGCGCCTTTACTGCCGAGACGGGCGCTGCGTCAGAAGCGGCGCAAGCCTTGCCGGTGCCGCCTGCATTGACGGCGAGCACCGCCACGACTCAAGACTTGATCGAAATACTCAAAGCCTCGCAAGCGCTTGAAGGCGCAGCGCTGAGCCCACCCGCGAGCCCGCTGGATGGCGCGTCGCAGGCGTCAAGTGCCGAGGCACCGGCCTCAAAAAGCTGGCTGGACCAAGCCAAGGGGGCGGTTGCAAGTGTCACGCTTTAGACCGTCCGCCTGGCGGGGCCGCGCGGCAGCACTTACTCACATACTGGCGATAAGTGCTGGCCCAAACGCGTCACGGATAAACCCTGGCGCGATGTACCGCTCATAATGTGCCTCGGACAAGAGGAAGAACTCCCGGTCGATTGCATCGCGCAAGTCGGTGAGGTGGCGCTCGCGAAACTCCGGCAATAACGCCAGGCCATAGGCATCCAGCTTGGAGATCACCCGCGCACCCCGGGCAATCAGTTGGTAGGCCCAGCAATACGGCGACTGGTGCGGCATAAAACGAATCTTGCGATCTTCCAGTTGCTGGCGCAGACGCTGTGCGTCAAACACTTCCAACTTGCTGGCCATCACCTGCACCAGCAACTGTTCCAGGCGCAGCCACACCGCCTGCTTTTCGTCGGCGTTGTAGCCATTCCACTGGATGACTTCATGGTGATAACGCTTGCAGCCCCGGCAGACCAGGTCCCCGTAAACGGTGGAGCAGAGGCCGACGCACGGTGTCTTGATGGTTTGATTGGGCATAAAAAAACATCGACAGGTAAAACAAACACGGCCCCAAAGGGGCCGTTTTTATATCAATCCCAGCTCAGCGCGCCGCCGGTCTGATACTCGATCACCCGAGTCTCAAAGAAATTCTTCTCTTTCTTCAAGTCCATGATCTCGCTCATCCACGGGAACGGATTCGTCGTGCCTGGATATTCTTCTTTCAAGCCAATCTGCGACAAACGACGGTTAGCAATAAACTTGAGGTAGTCCTCCATCATCGCCGCGTTCATGCCCAACACCCCACGCGGCATGGTGTCCCGCGCGTATTCAATCTCCAGCTGCGTACCCTGCAGAATCATCTGGGTCGCTTCTTCTTTCATCTCGGCATCCCACAAGTGCGGGTTTTCGATTTTGATCTGGTTGATCACGTCGATACCGAAGTTCAGGTGCATCGACTCATCGCGCAGGATGTACTGGAACTGCTCGGCCACGCCGGTCATTTTGTTGCGGCGGCCCATCGACAGAATCTGGGTGAAGCCGCAGTAGAAGAAGATACCTTCCAGCACGCAGTAGTAGGCGACGAGGTTGCGCAGCAGCTCTTTGTCGGTTTCGACGGTGCCGGTTTCGAACTTCGGATCAGAGATCGAGCGGGTGTATTTCAAGCCCCATGCGGCCTTTTTGGCGACCGAGGGAATCTCGTGGTACATGTTGAAGATCTCGCCTTCATCCATGGCCAGCGATTCGATGCAGTACTGATAGGCGTGGGTGTGGATCGCTTCTTCGAAGGCTTGGCGCAGGATGTACTGGCGGCACTCCGGGTTGGTGATCAGGCGGTACACGGCCAGCACCAGGTTGTTGGCGACCAGCGAGTCGGCGGTGGAGAAGAAGCCGAGGTTGCGCATGACGATGCGGCGTTCGTCGTCGGTCAGGCCTTCGGGGTCTTTCCACACGGCGATGTCGGCGGTCATGTTGACCTCTTGCGGCATCCAGTGGTTGGCGCAGCCGTCGAGGTACTTTTGCCAGGCCCAGTCGTACTTGAAGGGCACGAGTTGGTTGAGGTCGGCGCGGCAGTTGATCATGCGCTTTTCGTCAACGGCGACGCGGGCGGAGGCGCCTTCGAGTTCGGCGAGGCCTTCGGCGACGTCGAGTTTGTCGAGTGCAGCCTTGGCGCGCACGATGGCGGCGGAGTCACTGGCGGTGACGGCGCGGGCTTCGATGGCGGCGGCAGCGCCGGCACCGTCGAGGCGGTCCATGTTGGCTTCGGTGGCGTGGCCGGCGTTAGCGCCTTTGGTGGCTACTTCGGCGTGTTCTTCTTTGTCGAATTCGTCCCAGCTCAGCATGACGTGTCGTCTCCTGCGTGAGGGCTCAAAGGTGCCCGTGTGAAACCGGATGGTTGGGTGTTCACACGGCCCTCGGGCCGCGGTGGATCTTAAGGAATCGTTTGTTGCAGCAGCTAGCGCAGGCATTAAACGCAATGGGGTGAACGGGTACTCTGCGTGAGGCTTGAGGGGCGGAGCGGCAGGTGCTTGCTCCAGCGGAGGCCTCAGGTCTGGCTCTTCATCCCTGTGTAAAGGGATATTGCAGGCCCGATTTACTCGCGCATTATAGGGAAAAATTCGGCTTTGTGTTGCGGCGGATGGTCTCGGTGGACGCACAAAAAGGCTGGTATTTAAGCCGGAGTGAGGGTTTACAGGGGGTTGCTGTTGCGAGATTTTTTACGACTGGCTCACATCTCCGATCGTCGGCGAATTGCCCTATGCCTTGCATATGTCACTTTGTGTCCCTACATTGCATATGTCAGGCATAGGTAGGAGTTCACGTCATGCGTACAGTCTCAATTTTTAAAAACGGAAAAAATCAGGCCATTCGGTTTCCAAACGACATGGCTTATGAGGGAGTAGGCGAGCTCGAAATTGCGCGTAACGGCGACACGATAACGTTGCGCCCTCTACGGCCGAGCTGGGCCTCGTTTGCAGAGTTGCCCAAAGCAGAAGCGGATTTCTTGCAAGAGCGCCAGGATGTTGTGGGTGATGAAGACAGGTTTAATCTGTGACGACATACATGCTGGATACATGCATCTGCTCGTTCATCATGCGTGAGCGACCAGAGTGCGTACTGGATCGATTAGCGGCGGAGGTTGCGAGGAATAACCGAATCGTGATTTCGGCCATCACCTACGCCGAAATGCGGTATGGGCAGGTTGGAAAAAAGGCATCGCCTAAGCACAAGACGTTAGTTGACGAGTTTGTGAAGCGGCTTGACGAGGTATTGCCTTGGGGCCTAGCGGCAGTAGACGCGACGGTCGAGGTGAAGCGAAGCCTGACTGAGCACGGGTTAATTATCGGTCAAAATGACACTGCTATTGCGGGGCATGCGATTGCCACGGAGTGTACGTTGGTGACCAACAATGTTCGGGAATTCAGCCGGGTTGCAGGGCTGTCTTACGAGGATTGGGTACATTAGGAAACAGAGACAAATATCTTCGACTGGGGTGTTGCCTGTATCGCCATCGCAGGCAAGCCAGCTTCCACCCTTGAACCGGTACATCTGAAATCGGCTCTTGGCCGCAAGAACGATTTCTTGCGGCGACCAAGATCCAGGGTTACGCCTGACGCACTAAGTTATTACCCGTTAGAGCAACCATTGCCCATCACGTGATACTTAAGAATATGCCGCTGACCTTGTGAGTCTTCATATTCCATCTTCACCGGTACAACTTTGCATACATCGGGAACAGTGCTCATGGACATTACTTTGGCGACGTCCAAGTGGGTGCTGTAGCTGTAGTCTTCAACAATCGGGGCGTTCTGGCCGGCCAGCTCGGTCGGGGCTTCATCGGCCAGGGCGGCGGTGGCGCACACGCTGCTGAGGGCCATCACGAGTAAAGCTTTCATTTCTCTATTTACCTTCTTCAGGGCGAAAGGGGTCACGGGGCCTTTGTGAGGCCACGTGTGTCACTTAAGTAATGGGAAGTTCGGATTAACGTTGCCTTCGTGGGGGCTGTTACGTTGTTAATCACAGTGTCGTGTTGACGGCGTTGATTCTAGGCGTGCGGGTTATATTCATATACCCGTGCTTTTGATAAACACTGTTGGCGGTTTTTGTAACAATCATCGGGTTAAGGTTTTTTTATCAAGGCGCAAAGCGCCACAGCGTGCGGGCCAGAGGCGCGCGCGCGGCGTGCAGGGGAATGTGCGGGGGCTTGTTACTACCATCGTCGAATGGTTCTATGGGGCAGCCCCGGCTACAACAGGGCATACAAAAACAACGATTGTCACCGAGGTAAGAAAGATGAGTGCGGCTTCCCTGTACCCCGTTCGCCCCGAAGTAGCAGCCAACACGCTGACCGACGAGGCAACCTACAAGGCCATGTACCAGCAGTCGGTGGTCAACCCCGATGGCTTCTGGCGTGAGCAAGCTCAGCGCCTTGATTGGGTCAAGCCTTTTACTGTGGTCAAGCAGACCTCTTTCGATGACCACCACGTCGACATCAAATGGTTCGCCGATGGCACCCTGAACGTTTCCTACAACTGCCTGGACCGTCACCTCGCCGAACGTGGCGACCAGGCGGCGATTATCTGGGAGGGCGACGACCCTGCCGAGAGCCGCACCATCACTTACCGCGAACTGCATGAACAAGTCTGCAAGTTCGCCAACGCCCTGCGCGGCCAGGATGTGCACCGTGGCGACGTGGTGACTATCTATATGCCGATGATCCCCGAAGCCGTGGTCGCCATGCTGGCGTGTACGCGCATCGGTGCGATTCACTCGGTGGTGTTCGGCGGTTTTTCGCCGGAAGCCCTGGCCGGTCGCATCATCGACTGTAAGTCGAAGGTGGTGATCACTGCCGACGAAGGCATTCGTGCCGGTAAGAAAATTCCGCTGAAGGCCAACGTCGACGACGCGCTGACCAACCCGGAAACCAGCAGCATTCAAAAAGTCATCGTGTGCAAGCGCACCAATGGCGCGATCAAGTGGAACCAGCATCGCGACATCTGGTACGAAGACCTGATGAAAGTGGCGGGCACCGTGTGTGCGCCCAAAGAGATGGGCGCCGAAGAAGCGCTGTTCATCCTGTATACCTCAGGTTCCACCGGCAAGCCGAAGGGCGTGCAGCACACCACCGGCGGTTATTTGCTGTACGCAGCGTTGACCCACGAGCGCGTGTTCGACTACCGCCCAGGCGAAATTTACTGGTGCACCGCCGACGTCGGCTGGGTCACCGGCCACACCTATATTGTCTACGGGCCGCTGGCCAATGGCGCGACAACCTTGCTGTTCGAGGGCGTGCCGAACTACCCGGACATCACGCGGGTGGCGAAAATCGTCGACAAGCACAAGGTCAATATTCTGTACACCGCGCCGACCGCGATTCGCGCCATGATGGCTTCCGGCAAAGCGGCGGTTGAAGGCGCCGATGGCAGCAGCTTGCGCTTGCTTGGCTCGGTGGGTGAGCCGATTAACCCGGAAGCGTGGGATTGGTACTACAAGAATGTCGGCCAATCGCGTTGCCCGATTGTGGATACCTGGTGGCAGACCGAAACCGGCGGCAACATGATGAGCGCGCTGCCGGGCGCGCATGCGCTGAAGCCGGGTTCGGCGGCACGCCCGTTCTTCGGTGTGGTGCCGGCGCTGGTGGATAACCTCGGCAACCTGATTGAGGGCGTGGCCGAGGGCAACCTGGTGATTCTGGATTCGTGGCCGGGCCAGGCGCGTACGCTGTACGGCGACCATGACCGGTTTGTCGACACGTACTTCAAGACCTTCCGTGGCATGTATTTCACCGGCGACGGTGCGCGGCGTGACGAAGACGGTTATTACTGGATCACCGGGCGCGTCGACGACGTGTTGAACGTGTCGGGCCACCGCATGGGCACTGCCGAGATTGAAAGCGCCATGGTTGCGCACCCGAAAGTCGCGGAAGCGGCGGTGGTGGGTGTGCCGCATGACATTAAAGGGCAGGGCATCTATGTGTATGTCACGCTGAAAAATGGCGAGGAGCCGAATGAGGCGCTGCGCCTGGAACTGAAAAACTGGGTGCGCAAAGAGATCGGCCCGATTGCCTCGCCGGATGTGATTCAGTGGGCGCCGGGGCTGCCCAAAACGCGCTCGGGGAAAATCATGCGGCGCATTTTGCGCAAGATTGCCACGGCGGAGTATGACGGGCTGGGCGATATTTCCACGCTGGCGGACCCAGGCGTGGTGGCGCATTTGATTGAGACCCATAAGAGCATGAACGCCGCGTAAGGCGGGTTGGCCTGACAAAGCCCCATGCGGTGTAAGCCGGATGGGGCTTTTTTGTGCCGCCTGAAAAAGCGCTGTAGATCAACTGTGGGAGGGGGCTTGCTCCCGATGGCGGCAGTTCAGTTGACAAATCTTTTGCTGATTCACCGCCATCGGGAGCAAGCCCCCTCCCACAGTGGGAACGATTATCTTGAAGGCCAATAAATATCGGTTTTTGCCGTAGGAAATTTCTAAATGTAACCGAGCGCTGCAAATGTGTAACCCGTCGCCCAAACATGAGGCAAAGCGCTACGTTTTCATCCCGAAAAGCCGCGTTTTAGACACCCCTGAAAATAAGATTAGCCGCCACGCTTGCCGTGCCAGAAGGGTTTGCGAATAATAGGCGCGTAATTTGCAGCATCAACAGGTTTAATATCTTTTGTCTCTGCATAAAATACAGGGACTGTCAATGTGCTGGAACCGCTTTCTCGGTGCTTCTGTAAATAGTTGTCGCATTGAGGAAATATCGGCTTCCGGCCTGTCGTTAGAATGCCGATCACTCGCTCGCCGTCTCCAGTGTTGAACCGGGGTTGGGACGTAGCGCCGCTATTGGGTTTTACTTAAGTCGCATCGTGGGCCACCGCTCATACTGCTTTTTGCCCTACCGATGGAGTCCCAAGATGAAGAAACTTGTGCTGTTGGGCGCCCTGGCGCTGTCCGTACTGTCCATGCAGGCCTTCGCTGATGAAAAGCCTCTGAAAATTGGTATCGAAGCGGCTTACCCTCCGTTTGCCTCGAAGGCGCCGGATGGCAGCATCGTGGGTTTTGACTACGACATCGGCAACGCCTTGTGCGAACAGATGAAGGTCAAGTGCACGTGGGTCGAGCAAGAATTCGACGGCCTGATCCCGGCGCTGAAAGTACGCAAGATCGACGCGATCCTGTCGTCCATGTCCATCACCGAAGACCGCAAGAAGTCCGTGGACTTCACCAACCGCTACTACCTGACCCCGGCGCGCCTGGTGTTGAAGGAAGGCACGACGGTCAGCGACAGCCTGGACGAACTCAAAGGCAAGAAAATCGGTGTGCAGCGCGGTTCGATCCACGATCGTTTCGCCAAGGAAGTGCTGGCGCCTAAAGGCGTGACAGTGGTGCCTTACGGTTCGCAGAACGAAATCTACCTGGACGTGGAAGCCGGTCGCCTCGACGGCACCGTGGCAGACGCCACCCTGTTGCAGGAAGGTTTCCTCGATACGCCAGCCGGTAAAGGCTACGCGTTCAGCGGCCCGGCGTTCACCGACGTCAAGTACTTCGGCGACGGCGTAGGCATTGCCGTACGCAAAGGCGACAAAGAAAACCTGGACCGCATCAACGCTGCTATCGCCGCGATCCGTGCCAACGGCAAATACAAAGAAATCGAGAAAAAGTACTTCAACTTCGATATTTACGGGCCTGAAGCTCAGTAAACCGTCGCAGCTGTCTGTGCAGAATGGCGCAAGCAACAGAATTCCTGAGGTTTGCGCCATTTTTTCATCCGCCTTTTCGAGGACCTGAATCATGTTGAAAGGCTACGGGGCCGTCATCCTCGATGGCGCATGGTTGACGCTTCAGCTCGCCTTGTCCTCCATGGCGCTGGCCATTGTTCTGGGGCTGATCGGGGTCGCGTTACGCCTGTCGCCGGTGCGCTGGTTGGCCTGGCTGGGTGACTTGTACTCTACGGTGATCCGCGGGATCCCTGACCTGGTGCTGATCCTGCTGATTTTTTACGGCGGTCAAAACCTGCTTAACAGCGTCGCGCCGATGCTCGGCCATGACGACTATATTGACTTGAGCCCCTTGGCCGCCGGTATCGGCACCCTGGGTTTCATCTTTGGCGCCTACCTCTCGGAAACCTTCCGTGGCGCCTTCATGGCCATTCCCAAGGGCCAGGCTGAGGCCGGCCTTGCGTATGGCATGAGCAGTTTTCAGGTGTTCTTCCGGGTGATGGTGCCGCAGATGATCCGGCTGGCTATCCCTGGGTTCACCAACAACTGGCTGGTACTCACCAAGGCCACTGCGCTGATTTCCGTGGTGGGCCTGCAAGACATGATGTTCAAGGCCAAGCAGGCGGCAGATGCCACCCGTGAGCCTTTTACCTTCTTCCTCGCAGTGGCGGCGATGTACCTGGTGATCACCAGCGTGTCGTTGCTGGCCCTGCGTTACCTTGAGAAGCGCTACTCGGTAGGCGTAAGGGCGGCTGATCTATGATCTTCGACTACAACGTCATCTGGGACGCGCTGCCGCTGTACGTCGGCGGCATGTTGACCACCCTGAAATTGCTGGCTGTCTCGCTGTTCTTCGGCTTGCTCGCGGCCTTGCCCCTGGGCTTGATGCGCGTGTCCAAACAGCCGCTGGTCAACGGCGCGGCGTGGTTGTTCACCTACGTGATTCGTGGCACGCCGATGCTGGTGCAGTTGTTTTTGATCTACTACGGCCTGGCGCAATTTGAAGCCGTGCGCGAAAGCTTTCTGTGGCCGCTGCTGTCCAGCGCGACCTTCTGCGCGTGCCTGGCCTTTTCGATCAACACCAGCGCCTACACCGCCGAAATCATCGCCGGTAGCCTAAAGGCCACGCCGAATGGCGAGATCGAGGCGGCCAAGGCCATGGGCATGTCGCGCTACAAGCTGTACCGGCGCATTTTGCTGCCGTCGGCGCTGCGCCGCGCGTTGCCGCAGTACAGCAACGAAGTGATCATGATGCTGCAGACCACCAGCCTTGCGTCCATCGTCACGCTGATCGACATCACCGGTGCCGCGCGCACGGTGAACGCGCAGTTTTACCTGCCGTTCGAAGCCTTTATCACCGCTGGCGCGTTCTACTTGTGCCTGACCTTTATCCTGGTGCGCCTGTTCAAGTTGGCCGAGCGCCGCTGGCTGAGCTACCTGGCTCCAAGGAAGCACTGATATGCAACGTATCGATCACCTGTTGCCCTGGGGCCACCTGGGCTGCGAACGCCAACTGAGCGTGTTTCGTTTCGGCAGCGGCGAGCGCAAGGCGTATATCCAGGCCAGCCTGCACGCCGATGAATTGCCCGGTATGCGCGCTGCGTGGGAGCTGAAAAAGCGCCTCACCGAACTCGAACAGCAAGGCGCCCTGAATGGCGTGATCGAGCTGGTGCCGGTGGCCAACCCGATGGGCCTCGGCCAACTGTTGCAAGGCAGCCACCAGGGGCGTTTCGAGGTCGGCAGCGGCAAGAATTTCAACCGCGATTTCGTTGAATTGAGCGCGCCGGTGGCCGAGTTGCTGCAGGGCAAGCTGGGCGATGACCCGCACGCTAACGTGCGCCTGATCCGCCAGGCGATGGGCGATGCACTCGCCGCACTGCCCGAGCCGAGCAGCCAGTTGCAAGGCATGCAGCGCGTGTTGCTGAGCCACGCGTGCAGCGCCGACATCGTGCTCGACCTGCATTGCGACGCCGAAGCCGCGCTGCACATGTACGCGCTGCCCCAGCACTGGCCGCAGTGGCGTTCGCTGTCTGCGCATTTGAATGTGAAGGTGGGCTTGCTCGCGGAAGATTCCGGCGGCAGCTCCTTCGATGAAGCCTGCTCGCTGCCGTGGTTGCGCCTGTCGCGGGCGTTCCCCGACGCGCAGGTTCCGCTGGCGTGCCTGGCGACGACGTTGGAGTTGGGCGGGCAGGCCGACACCGGGCGTGACGAGGCGGTTTTCCACGCCGAAGGCATTCTCGCGTTCCTCGCCGAGCAAGGCCTGGTCACAGGCCAATGGCCCGCCGCGCAGCACGAACCGTGTGAAGGCCTGCCGTTCGAAGGCACCGAGTTGCTGTTTGCGCCGCATGCCGGTGTGATCAGCTACCTGCGCAAGGCCGGTGACTGGGTCGACAGCGGTGAGCCGATTTTCGAAGTGATTGATCCCTTGGACGACCGCGTCAGCATTGTGTGTGCGGGCACGTCCGGGGTGTTGTTTGCCGTTGAACGGCTACGTTATGCCCAAGCGGGTTTCTGGCTGGCCAAGGTGGCGGGGCGCGAAGCGCTGCGGCACGGGCGCTTGCTCAACGACTGACCACCTGTTTTTGTGAGAACCGACCGCATGTACAAGCTTGAAGTCCAAGACCTGCATAAACGCTATGGCAGTCATGAAGTGCTCAAAGGTGTGTCCCTGGCCGCCGCGGCCGGTGATGTGATCAGCATCATCGGTTCCAGTGGTTCGGGCAAAAGTACCTTTTTGCGTTGCATCAACCTGCTTGAGCAACCGCACGCCGGCAAGATTCTGCTCAACAACGAAGAGCTCAAACTGGTCGCCAATAAAGACGGCGCCATGCGCGCTGCCGACCCCAAGCAACTGCAACGCATGCGTTCGCGCTTGTCGATGGTGTTCCAGCATTTCAACCTGTGGTCGCACATGACTGCGCTTGAAAACGTGATGGAAGCGCCGGTGCACGTGCTGGGCATGTCGAAAAAAGACGCGCGCGAAAAGGCCGAGCATTATTTGGCCAAAGTCGGCGTAGGCCATCGCAAGGAGGCCTTCCCCGGCCATATGTCCGGCGGCGAGCAGCAACGCGTAGCGATCGCCCGCGCGCTGGCGATGGAGCCCGAGGTGATGCTGTTCGATGAACCGACCTCGGCGCTTGACCCGGAGCTGGTCGGCGACGTGCTAAAGGTCATGCAGGACCTGGCCCAGGAAGGCCGCACCATGGTGGTGGTCACCCATGAAATGGGCTTTGCGCGTGAAGTGTCGAACCAGTTGGTGTTCCTGCACAAGGGCATCGTCGAAGAACGTGGCAACCCGCGCGAAGTGTTGGTTAACCCGCAATCGGAGCGTCTTCAGCAGTTCCTCTCCGGCAGCCTGAAATAAATAAATGTGGGAGGCAGCAAGCCTCGCCTCCCACAGTGGTTCTTCATGGTTTTTGAGATTTGTGTTGGTTTACCGGCTAGCATTGGCCTTTGTCTTCATTACTGTTTCTCGCTTCGGAAAGCCCTCCATGACCGCCCATCGAATTGGTTTCCTGATTTGGCCCAGCACAAAAGCACTGACGCTTGCGCTGGCTGAGGAGGCCTTGCGTGTTGCTCAGCGCGTGCACCCGGAGGTGGTCTACGAGTTGTCGTTTCTGCTCGCCGAGCCTGCCACCGAAGGCGCCTGGCAATTGCCGGGTGAGCCATGGGCGGGCAAGCTTGAAGGCTTCCAGAAGCTGTTTTTGCTGGCGGATGAGCCGCCCACCGCCATTGCTTCGCAACTCAGCAGCGCACTCAAGCAGCAGGTTCGCGCAGGCTGCGTGATCGGCGGTTTGTCGGCCGGTGTGTACCCGTTGGCCCAGCTTGGCCTGCTCGACGGCTACCGCGCCGCTGTGCACTGGCGCTGGCAGGATGACTTTGCCGAGCGCTTCCCCAAGGTCATCGCCACCAGCCACTTGTTCGACTGGGACCGTGACCGCCTGACCGCCTGTGGCGGCATGTCGGTGCTCGATTTGCTGTTGGCCGTGCTGGCCCGCGACCACGGCGCCGAACTCGCCGGTGCGGTGTCCGAAGAACTGGTGGTGGAGCGCATCCGCGAAGGCGGTGAGCGCCAGCGCATCCCGCTGCAAAACCGCCTGGGCTCCAGCCACCCGAAGCTGACCCAAGCCGTATTGCTGATGGAAGCCAACATCGAAGAGCCGCTGACAACCGACGAAATCGCCCAGCACGTGTGTGTGTCGCGACGACAACTGGAGCGCATCTTCAAGCAGTACCTCAATCGCGTCCCCAGCCAGTACTACCTGGAACTGCGCCTGAACAAGGCGCGCCAGATGCTCATGCAAACCAGCAAGTCGATCATTCAGATCGGCCTGTCGTGTGGCTTCTCCTCGGGGCCGCATTTCTCCAGCGCCTACCGCAACTTCTTCGGCGCCACCCCGCGCGAAGACCGCAACCAGCGGCGCAGCAGCAGCCCGTTCGAGTTGTCGTCAGTGCCGTCCGAGCGCGGTTGATTACTCCTCCATCGGTGTAGGGCCTACGATCACCAATTGCGCGCCTTGCTCATCCACGGTGGCGGCATCTACTTGAAAATCAACGCCGGTGCGCACGTAGTGTTGCCTGAGATGGTCCAGGCTCCGCGGCGACAAGGGGTTGGCGCTGAAATCGCAATCGTAGCCATAGGCTGTGGTCGATTCGAGTAGATCGGCCGGGATTTCGCGGATCAGATTGTTACTCAGGTCGATCGTTTCCAGATTCGCGAGGCTGAACACGCCGTGGGGCACCTCGCTGATGCCGGTGTTGCGCAAGTGCAGCGCGCTCAATTGCGACAGGTTGCTGACGTTGGGCGCCAGGCTCAGTGGGTTATTGGTCAGGCTCAGGTACTCAAGCTCGGTCATGTCGCCGAGCATGTTGATGTCCGGCGTGGTCAAGGTGATGCTGCACTCCTCGATGCTCAGGGTGGCCAGCCTCGCCAAGCGCGGCAGGGTGGTCGGCAGCGTCCCTAGCACGCAGCGGTTGAGTGTCAGTGTTTCCAGTTTGCCAAAGCAGCGCAATGTGCCATCGACATTGCCGGTGGTGCCGCCTCCGTTGATTTCCAGGTTGGAGACATGCTCGAACGTTGCGCTCAGTTCCGGCAGCGGGCCCAAGGCTGATGTTTGCAGGGCCACTGAATGGGTGAATTCATCGCCCAGGCTTTCTTCATCCTCCTCGCTTTCGCGGCGCCAGGCCTCTTCAAGCACGGTTTTGATGTGCAGGCGTGCGAGTTGCTCCTGGGCGGCTGCCTGTTCATCCAGTGGGGTGTCAAGAATCGGATGGCGATCGGGTACGTTCAGCGCCCATTGCTGCAAGTCGGTGACCAGTTGGGCGTATTCGGCTTCAATGCGCGTCAACGTCGGGCCGACCGCGTCCATGTTGCCGGGCAGCCTGAAGAGGAAGCGGTCAGCTTCGGATTCCAGGTAGGTCGGGTACAGAATCCTGACCCTGGAGCGTTCCACGCTCGGGGCTTGGGCGTTGAAATGCTCGCCGTATGCCTGGCAGTAGGCCTTGATCTGTTCCAGTGCCGGCAGCATCAACGGGTTGCCCGAAAGGTTAAATTGCCTGGCGATGTCGGGCGTCACGCTGAACAGGGTCTGGGGCAGTGCGCTGATTTGGTTGTCGCTGAGCAGGGCTGCCTGCAGTATTGGGCGCTGTACCAGGCCGTCCGGCAGGTGGTCGATGCCGGTGGCCGACAAGTCCAGATAAATCAGCTCGGGCATGCCCCGCACATCGGGTACCAGCCGCAGCGGGTTGCTGTGCAGGTCGAGCGAATGCAAGTTGCTCATTGCGCTTAATCGGGCATGGCTTTGCGCGGTGAGGGTAATGTTGCAATCACTCAGGGTCAGGCTGTTCAGCGTGCGCATGCCGCTCAGCTGTGGCGGCAAGTCTGCCAGCGGTATCGACCTGAGCTCCAGATGACGCAGCCTGGGGAACCTGAGTAAAAAATGCTCGACGCCGCCCATACGCCTGCCGCTTATCAGCGACAGCAGTGACACATGGTTCAAGGTGACGCCCAGCTCCGGCAGGTCGGCTAACCCCGGCGCATAAAGCCTCAGCGTATGACCGTTGCGGGCGGGGTTGGCGAAATACTCGTCCTTATCGGTTTCCCGACGCCAGCACTGCTCAATCTGTTCGGCCACCAACGTGCGCGATTGTTGCTCGTAATAGCGTCGCTCGGCGGTCATTGCCAGCTGCGTGTCGGGGTCGATAGGCGCAATGTCGGCCTGCCAGGTGTGCAAATTCTGGCGCAATATCTGCCGTTGCTCACGCAGGAGCGCAAGTTGATTGGCGGCACCTTCCGGCCGCGTCTGCATGTGTTCGAGCAGCAGCTGTATTTGCGCGTCCGCCAGGCTCGGGAACAGCTCGCGTAACTGCGCAGTCAGCGGCGGCGGCCCGTCACCATAGGCCGCCTGCGCCTGGTAGCCGTCCATGCCGCCCAACAGCTTCATGGTTTCGGGGTCGTAAGTCGGTTTGCGCAGCGGGTCTGTGCTGAGTATTTCGCGCAAGCGATTGCGCGCTATGGCCTGCTGCCGAATGTGCTGGCGCAGGCGCGGGCCTTGGTCCACGTTCAACTGCATAGCTTGGCGCTGGCTGTCGGGCAGTGCGCTGAGGATGGCCGAATAAAAATCGCTGGCGGCGGCCAGCGAACCGCGCTCGCCATACGCTGTGTACTGGCCGGTTTCGCTGCGCACCAAGGTCCGCACAATCGGCGCATCGGCAGCGCCGATCTGGTCGCGCAGGCTGCCGGTGGCGCTGTAGTCGCGAAGTTCGAGGCGCACTTGGGCAGACCAGCCGGGCAGTGCGGGCAGCGAGTGCAGCGCCAGGCGCTGTGTGTCCAGCGTCTGGGCGCCGAAGTACAAACCTTCATAGGCCCGGCTCAGGCGTACTTCTTCGAACGCGTTGCGCGCCAGCAGGCCGAGGCGCTGAGGTGTGTTTTGGTTATCCAGCGCTTGCAGTTCTTCGGCCGTGACCTGCTCCAGCAGTTTTTCCGCAACGCAGGCGGGCAGGCCAGGGGCTGCGTCCATCAGGCGCTGCGCCCGTGGGTCACGCGTGGCCTGCCGGTTGGCGTAGTGTGATTCAAACAAGGACGCGCGCTTGTCCTGGGCAATGGCCGCGAGTTTCTTGCGCAGATGGCCGGTGCGTGCGTCCAGGCTCAGGCGCAAGTCCCCGACCGCTGCGCCAAACGCACTGGCAGCCTCTGGCGCCGGCAACTGGGTGAGTATCGCCTTGAGCAAATCACCCGTGTTCAACTGGCTTTCGGGTATCTCGACAGCGGGCAGTTGGGTGTCGCCAAAGGCCCAGGCCGCCTGGCCTTGGGCGTCGATAAATTGCAGGCGGCGTGTTTCCGGCCAGTAACCATACGTGGTCAGTAGTTGCACATTCGCCTGTGGGTCCACTTGCGCATAGGCTGCCGGGTCATCGCTGTTCAGCCGGTCGATCAAGGTTTGAATGTCCCGGTCGACCCGCACGCGGTCCAGGGTATCCATCAGCAGGGCGGGAGGCGTGTGGCTGTTAACGTGCATTTTGCGCAGTGCGCTTTCGTCAACGCCACTGATGCTCAGCGCCAGCGCCTGATCAGCGTCGCTGATACCGTCCACGCTGTGCCCCAGGCGCTGTAACAGGGTTTTTGCGTCCCATTGCAATGGGCGCTCCAGTTCCGTGTGCCAGGCGCCCTGGCCGTTGTGCTGCGCGCTCGGCCGATAAGCGTCGGCACGCGTCGGGTGTTGGATGAGCAGGGTATTGGCGGCCGGGGCTTTTTCCACGGCGTAGAATTTGTCGTCCAGCGGCAACAGGTGTTGGCGTTGATGCTGGAACAGGCCTGACGGGTCGCGGTACGTACCTGCTGGCACGCTGACCGGCTGTTCGTAGGCCGCAAGGTCGGGTTTCCAATAGAGCGTACGGCCATTGGCGAGTTGTACCGGTTTGAAGCGGTCAATGAAGTCGATCACGCCTTGGGGCAGCACCTTGCGAAATTCGGCGATGGCAATCTTGCTGCCCGCGGCGAAACCACCCAGTTGAACCAAGGCTTGCACCGCGTCCAGCAGGTGTTCGACCGCCTCGCTGCCGAGGCCTTCGCTCCAGTCGATGATCCCTTCGAACACCTCATCCAGCAATTGATAGGCCATATAGCCGAGCATCAATTCTCCGGCAAAAGGCACAAACGGCGCGATGACAAAAGCGGCGGCTTGCAGGATTGCGGACGCCACATTGACGAAGGAATCCCACAACGCCCAACGCGCCGCGCGGTCCACGGTTGCCGTGGCGACGGCGTTGGTGCGGCCGTCATTGAGGATCTGGTTGAGTTGGCGCTGGTACTGATGGCGCCACAGGTTGCGACTGCCCGGGGTCGCCACAAAGCGCACCCTTGGATTGTCCGTGGGCGTTTCGCGCCAGCTCGGCAGGTTGCTGCCCGGCACAAAAGGGTGCCAGGTAATGCTGCCGAGCAACTGGCTGAGGTTGGCGAAAAAATGCCCGCGTTGTTCATGCGCCACAAAACGGCTGAAAAAACGTTGGTAGTCGTCACTGCGCAACTGGCGCACCAGTTCTTGGTGCATCGCCTGCGCAGAGGCGTACTCCTTGATCGGGTGTTCGGGGTCGCCGGGTACATAGGCCACGATACGCACCGCAGTGCGTGTTTGCTCAAGGTCTGGCGCAAACACGATGATGCCGGGCAGGTCCACGCCCATCAGGCTCAGGTCGTGGTAACGGAGTGTCTGGCCTGCCAGGCGCACGCCGGCGCCGGCCACGCTGTCGACCAGGCCCTGGAGCAGTTGGTAATAGTCTGGTTGCAGGTCGCCCTTGAGCAAGGCCCAGTGCAGCGCGGTGTGCAACTCGGCTTTGTGGCTGCGTTCGACTTTGCGTTGCAAGACTGCCTCGGCGACCGGTTCGGTCATGCCCAGTTGCTCCTGCAAGTAGCGTTCATACTGCGCGCCGATATCGAGGTCGCGGCACAGCTGGGTAAAGGCCTGAATCGAGAGCACGCGCTTGATGGCCGGCAAGGTCTCGAAAAGCCCTCTGGCGTCGGGGCGCGTCACGAAGGTCGACACCATTTCATAGGCGTCCGCCAACGTTTCCTTGTGTTCGAAGTTGTGCAGGGCGGCGTCGAGCAGTGACACGGTCCAGGTGCGGCTGGCGCCCGAACGGAGCGCAAAACCGGGAATCGTTTGCGGGATGTAAAGCCGCAAGAAGGTATTTTTGACATCCAGGTCCAGGCCGAACTTTGTTTTCAGGGCGAGCGTAAGGATCGGTTCGGCAAACGCTTGGGCGTCCAGCACACCGGCAAGCGCCTGTTCGACTTTGTTTTGCGCGTTCCAGTGGGCAATCGCCAGGCGCTTGAACTCGCTTTGGCTATTGGCGCTGGCGTCGCGCAATGCTTGGGGCAGGCGCGCAGTGCTGTGGCCGAGTGTTTGGCGGCGGCGCGAGGAAGTTTCGCCGAGCCAGCGCGGCATCGCGTCTTTTAACTGCGCGTAATGGCTGTCGGGCTGAGTCGAGAGGGTGGTGCGCGGCGTTTGTTCTGCAGAGTCAGGCATGTTGCCAATCCTTGAGCGTGATTAAAGCGCTCCAGTAAATCGGCGTGCGGCAACCGTGGGTGCTAACGGGTTAGCGCAATTGGCACGGGTTGATCTGATCCGGCGCGTTGTGCCGAAAACCCCGCCGCTGGTTTACACTGCGCCATTGCGACGCAATATGTCGCATTGCCGTAAACCCGCGTAAAACCGGGGTTGGCGCTATAAGAAGTTGTCGCTTGGCGGCAAGGCCGCGCTGAAAACTGTCCTTACAATCCCTGCATCGCCCGCCAGTATCAGGCAGGCGTTCCTCTTCAGGAGACTCCGATGTCCGTTGAGCAAGCCCCGGTGCAACGTGCCGATTTCGACCAGGTCATGGTTCCCAACTACGCACCTGCCGCATTTATCCCTGTGCGTGGCGCGGGTTCGCGCGTATGGGACCAGGCGGGTCGCGAGCTGATCGACTTTGCCGGCGGCATCGCGGTTAACGTATTGGGCCACGCCCACCCGGCGCTGGTCGGTGCATTGACCGAGCAAGCCAACAAGCTCTGGCATGTTTCCAACGTCTTCACCAATGAGCCGGCGCTGCGCCTGGCGCACAAGCTGATCGACGCCACTTTTGCCGAGCGCGTGTTCTTCTGCAACTCCGGCGCCGAAGCCAACGAGGCCGCGTTCAAGCTGGCCCGTCGCGTGGCGTTCGACCGTTTCGGTACTGAAAAGTACGAGATCATCGCCGCGCTCAACAGCTTCCACGGCCGCACGCTGTTTACCGTTAACGTCGGTGGCCAGTCGAAGTACTCCGATGGTTTCGGGCCTAAAATCACCGGCATCACCCACGTTCCTTATAACGACCTGGACGCCTTGAAAGCGGCCGTGTCCGACAAAACCTGCGCGGTGGTGCTGGAACCGATCCAGGGCGAAGGCGGCGTGCTGCCAGCCGAACTGGCTTACCTGCAAGGTGCGCGCGAACTGTGTGATGCGAACAATGCGTTGCTGGTGTTCGACGAAGTGCAAACCGGCATGGGCCGCAGCGGCCACTTGTTCGCCTACCAGCACTACGGCGTGACGCCAGACATCCTCAGCAGCGCCAAGAGCCTGGGCGGCGGTTTCCCGATCGCGGCGATGCTGACTACCGAGGCGCTGGCCAAGCATTTGGTGGTCGGCACCCACGGCACCACGTACGGCGGCAACCCGCTGGCCTGTGCGGTGGCCGAAGCGGTAATCGACGTGATCAACACGCCTGACGTGTTGGCCGGGGTGAACGCCAAGCACGCGCTGTTCAAGGCGCGCCTGCAGCAGATCGGCGAGCAATACGGCATCTTCACCGAAGTGCGCGGTTTGGGTTTGCTGATCGGTTGCGTGTTGAGCGACGCCTTCAAAGGCCGGGCCAAGGACGTGTTCAACGCGGCCGAAAAAGAAAACCTGATGATCCTGCAAGCCGGCCCGGACGTGGTGCGTTTTGCGCCGAGCCTGGTGGTGGAAGAAGCGGACATCAACGAAGGCCTGGACCGTTTTGAGCGTGCAGTGAAAACCCTGACGCAAGCTTGATTCAAATGTAGGAGGGGGCTTGCTGCCGATAGCGGTGAATCAGTCACCTGATTTATCAAATGACAAACTGCTATCGGGAGCAAGCCCCCTCCCACATTGCACTATTCCAACATTGGAATACTCCCACTGTGGGTAGGTGTTGTTCCTGATCTTCCCGGTATTTTCCCCTATGATTTTTCGAGTTAAGGAGTGACACCATGCTGGTGATGCGCCCCGCGCAAATGGCTGATCTGGGCGAGGTACAGCGTCTGGCTGCGGACAGCCCGATTGGTGTCACTTCCTTGCCGGATGATGTGGAACGCCTGAGCGACAAGATCGCCGCCAGCGAAGCGTCTTTCGCAGCCGAGGTCAGTTTCAACGGTGAAGAAAGCTATTTCTTCGTACTCGAAGACACCGAAACCGGCAAGCTCGCAGGCTGCTCGGCCATCGTCGCGTCGGCGGGTTACTCGGAGCCGTTCTACAGTTTTCGTAACGAAACCTTTGTGCACGCCTCCCGCGAGCTCAAAATCCACAACAAGATCCATGTGCTTTCGCAGTGCCACGACCTCACCGGCAACAGCCTGCTCACCAGTTTTTACGTGATGCCTGCGCTGGTTGGTTCGCCGTGGTCGGAACTCAATTCGCGTGGCCGCCTGTTGTTTGTCGCCAGCCACCCGGAGCGCTTCGCCGATTCGGTGGTGACCGAGATAGTCGGCTACAGCGATGAGAACGGCGACTCGCCGTTCTGGGACGCCATCGGCCGCAACTTCTTCGACCTCAACTACGCCGCCGCCGAACGCCTGTGCGGGCTGAAAAGCCGCACCTTTCTTGCCGAGCTGATGCCGCACTACCCGATCTACGTGCCGTTGCTGCCGGACGCCGCCCAGGAAGCCATGGGCCAGGTGCACCCGCGCGCGCAAATCACCTTCGACATTCTGATGCGTGAAGGGTTTGAGACCGACCATTACATCGACATCTTCGACGGTGGCCCAACGCTGCACGCGCGGGTTTCGGGTATTCGCTCAATCGCCCAAAGCCGCGTAGTGCCGGTGAAGATCGGCGAGATGGTCAAGGGTGTTGGCCGCCAGTACCTGGTGAGCAACGCGCAGTTGCAGGACTACCGTGCGGTGATGCTGGACCTGGACTACGCGCCCGGCAAACCGGTGATCCTCGACCTGGCAACCGCCGAAGCCTTGGGCGTCGGCGAAGGTGCCAGCGTGCGTCTGGTTGCCGTTTAAACACAGAGTTTCGCGAGTGGCCCACGCGGGCGGCTTGTCTGAGGAGATAGCATGATCGTTCGTCCCGTACGCAGCAGCGATTTACCGGCCCTGATTGATCTGGCGCGCAGCACCGGCACCGGCCTCACCACCTTGCCCGCCAACGAAGAGCGCCTGACCCACCGGGTTGGCTGGGCCGAAAAAACCTTTCGCGGCGACGCGGGGCGCGGCGATACCGACTACCTGTTTGTGCTCGAAAACGACGAAGGCCGTGTGGTGGGTATTTCCGCCATCGCCGGTGCCGTCGGCCTGCGCGAGCCTTGGTACAACTTCCGGGTCGGCCTGACGGTCAGCGCTTCTCAAGAGTTGAACATTTACCGCGAGATTCCGACGCTGTTTCTGGCCAACGACCTCACCGGCAATTCCGAACTGTGTTCGTTGTTCCTGCACGCCGATTACCGCAACGGCCTCAACGGCCGCATGCTGGCCAAGGCGCGCATGTTGTTTATTGCCGAGTTCCCGCAGTTGTTCGGCAACAAGATCATTGCCGAGATGCGCGGTGTGTCGAATGACGCCGGGCGTTCGCCATTTTGGGAAAGCCTCGGTCGGCACTTTTTCAAGATGGAATTCAGCCAGGCGGATTACCTCACCGGCGTGGGCAACAAGGCGTTTATTGCCGAACTGATGCCGAAGTTTCCGCTGTACAGCTGCTTCCTCTCCGAAGACGCGCGCAACGTGATCGGCAAGGTGCACCCCGACACCGAGCCTGCGCTGAGCATGCTCAAGAGCGAAGGGTTCAGCTACCAGGGCTATGTCGACATCTTCGACGCCGGTCCGGCGGTGGAATGTGAAACCACCAAAATTCGCGCCGTGCGCGACAGCCAATCGCTGGTGTTGGCGATCGGCACACCGGGGGACGACGCCACGCCGTTCCTGATCCATAACCGCAAGCGTGAAGAGTGCCGCATCACCGCCGCGCCGGCTCGTCTGGCGGCAGGCACGTTGGTGGTCGATCCGCAGACCGCCAAGCGCCTGCAACTGGTGGTCGGTGATCAAGTGCGTGCGGTACCGTTGTCTGCTGCTCGGGAGTCGAAATAATGAATTCGTTGTATATCGCAGGTGCCTGGCTGGCAGGCCAGGGCGAACTGTTTGAATCGCGTAACCCGGTCACCCAGCACGTGCTGTGGAGCGGCAATGGCGCCAGCGCCGAACAGGTTGAGTCCGCCGTGCAGGCCGCACGCCAGGCCTTTGCCGAGTGGGCACGGCGCCCGCTGGAAGAGCGCATCGGCGTGCTGGAAGCCTTCGCCGCCACGCTGAAAAGCCGCGCCGATGAAATCGCCCGCTGCATCGGCGAAGAAACCGGCAAGCCGCTGTGGGAATCGGCCACCGAAGTCACCAGCATGGCCAACAAAATCGCGATCTCGGTGCAGAGCTACCGCGAACGCACCGGCGAAAAGAGCGGCCCGCTGGGCGACGCCACCGCCGTGTTGCGTCACAAACCCCACGGCGTGGTGGCGGTGTTTGGCCCGTATAACTTCCCTGGCCATTTGCCCAACGGGCATATCGTCCCGGCGTTGCTCGCGGGCAACACCGTGCTGTTCAAGCCGAGCGAGTTGACGCCTAAAGTCGCCGAGCTGACCGTGCAATGCTGGGTCGAAGCGGGTTTGCCGGCAGGCGTGTTGAACCTGCTGCAAGGCGGGCGCGAAACCGGTATCGCGTTGGCGGCCAACCCAGGTATCGACGGTCTGTTCTTCACCGGTTCGAGCCGCACCGGCAATCACCTGCACCAACAGTTCTCGGGCCGCCCGGACAAGATCCTGGCCCTGGAAATGGGCGGCAATAACCCGTTGGTGGTCGACGAAGTGGCCGATGTAGATGCGGCGGTTTACACCATTATTCAGTCGGCATTTATTTCTGCCGGCCAGCGTTGCACCTGTGCCCGGCGTTTGCTGGTGCCGCAAGGCGCGTGGGGCGATGCGTTGCTGGCGCGCCTGGTGGCGGTCAGCGCGACGATTGAAGTCGGTGCGTTCGACCAGCAGCCGCCACCGTTCATGGGCTCGGTGATTTCCCTTGGCGCGGCGAAAGCCTTGATGGATGCCCAGGAACTGCTGTTGGCGAATGGCGCCGTGGCGTTGCTCGAAATGACCCAGCCGCAGGCTCAGGCCGCGTTGCTGACACCGGGCATCATCGACGTGACCGGTGTCACCGAGCGCGAAGACGAAGAGCTGTTTGGCCCGTTGCTGCAAGTGGTTCGCTACGCCGATTTTGCCGCAGCGATTGCCGAGGCCAACAACACCCAGTACGGCTTGGCCGCGGGCTTGTTGTCGGATTCACACGCGCGCTATCAGCAGTTCTGGCTGCAAAGCCGCGCGGGCATCGTTAACTGGAACAAGCAGCTTACCGGCGCCGCCAGCACCGCGCCGTTCGGTGGCGTAGGCGCCTCGGGAAACCACCGCGCCAGTGCGTATTACGCGGCCGATTATTGCGCGTACCCGGTGGCGTCTTTGGAGACCCCAAGCCTGGTGGTCCCCGCCACGCTGACCCCCGGCATTACGCTGGCCTAAAGGTGGGCCTTGATCGGATTTACAGCTATAGATCTGCACTAGATGCCTATAAAAACAGATGTTCGTGGAGCCTCGCCGATGAAATCCTGTGAAGTCAATTTTGACGGTCTAGTGGGGCCGACCCATAACTACGGTGGCTTGTCCTACGGCAACGTCGCGTCCCAGAGCAACAGCCAGCAGTCTTCCAACCCGAAGGAAGCGGCGTTGCAAGGCCTGCAAAAAATGAAGGCGCTGATGGACATGGGCTTTGTGCAAGGCGTGTTGGCGCCGCAGGAACGTCCTGACGTAGCCGCCTTGCGCAAACTTGGTTTCAGCGGCAGCGACGCGCAGGTTATCCAGCAAGCGGCCAAACACGCCATGCCCTTGCTGGTCGCCAGTTGCTCGGCGTCGAGCATGTGGGTGGCCAACGCCGCCACCGTCAGCCCCAGCGCCGATACGGCGGATGGCCGCGTGCATTTCACCGCCGCCAACCTCAATTGCAAATACCACCGCAGCATTGAGCACCCGACCACCAGCCGCGTGCTGGGAGCGATGTTTGCCGACGGCAAACACTTCGCCCACCACGCCGCGTTGCCGGCGGTGGCGCAGTTCGGTGACGAAGGCGCGGCCAACCACACGCGTTTCTGCCGTGACTATGGCGAGGCGGGCGTCGAGTTCTTCGTGTTCGGCCGCAGTGCCTTTGACACCCGTTACCCTGCGCCGCAAAAGTACCCCGCGCGCCAGACCCTTGAAGCGTCGCAGGCCGTCGCGCGCCTGCACGGGCTTGCCGACACCGGCGTGGTCTACGCCCAGCAGAACCCGGCGGTGATCGATGCCGGCGTGTTCCACAACGACGTGATCGCGGTGGGCAACGGCGAGGTGCTGTTCTATCACGAGGACGCGTTTCTCAATACCGAGCAGATGCTCGCCGAGTTGCACGGCAAGTTGGGCAAATTGGGCGGTAACTTCCAGTCGGTGTGCGTGCCGCGCGCGCTGGTCAGCGTCGAGGACGCGGTGCGTTCCTACCTGTTCAACAGCCAGTTGTTGACGCGCGCCGACGGCTCGATGCTGCTGATCGTGCCGGAAGAGTGCCGCGCCAACGCACGCGTCTGGCAGTACCTGCAAGGCTTGACCGCCGCCGGTGGGTTGATCCGCGAAGTGAAGGTGTTCGACCTCAAGCAAAGCATGCAAAACGGCGGCGGCCCGGCGTGCCTGCGTTTGCGCGTGGCCTTGAACGAAACGGAACTGGCGGCGGTGAACCCAGGCGTTATCATGACCGCGCCGTTGTTTGACACGCTGACTCAATGGGTCGACAAGCACTACCGCGACAGCCTGCGTGAAACCGACCTGGCTGACCCGCAATTGCTGCTTGAGTGCCGGACGGCATTGGATGAACTGACGCAAATCCTTAAACTGGGCTCGGTGTATCCTTTCCAGATCAATTAACGCCACTTCTTTTACACCCCATGGCTGAGAACTATTTATGACCATCGACACCCTGAAACTGATTCTTGAAGACACCGACGGCACCCAGCTGGAAACCTCCTGCACCCGCGTCGCAGTGGTCTGGCAGGGCAAGGAAATCTGGATTCAGCACGATGGCCGCGGCCAACTGTTGATCGGCGTAGACGTAGAAGAAGGCGACGCCGAGTACGCCAACCTGCTGATGCGCCCATTGGCGACTAACTTGATGAGCCTGCAACTGGAAATGGAGCCGGCCGACGTCGAAGGTGATGACGACGACCACGTCCACGGCCCAGGCTGCAACCACTAAGGAAGCTGCTTATGCTCGCCCTCGGCAAACTGCTTGAACTGACCCTCGCCGGTCGTGAACCGGCGCAAAAAATTCAACTGACTGTCGACGGCGTGCAGATGCGCTGGCTCAGCGAGGGCGCACTTGAGGTGCGCCCGCCGCTGGCACAGGACAACGGCTGCGACCTGCTGTTGTCGTGTGGCATCCATGGCAACGAAACCGCGCCGATCGAACTGCTCGACCGCCTGTTGCATGGCATCGCGCGCGGGGAGCTCAAACCGCGCACGCGTATTCTGTTCCTGTTCGGCAACCCCGAGGCCATGCGCCGCGGTGAGCGTTACCTGGAACTGGACGTCAACCGGCTGTTCAACGGCCGTCATGAACAAAATATCGGCCCCGAAGCGATGCGCGCCGCCGAGCTTGAGCAACTGGCGCGCAGCTTCTTCAGCGTGCCCGACCGCTCGCGCCTGCATTACGACCTGCACACGGCCATTCGCGGCTCGAAGATCGAGCAGTTTGCGCTGTACCCATGGAAAGACGGGCGCCAGCATTCGCGCCACGAACTCGCCCGCCTGTGCGCCGCCGGCATGCAAGCGGTGCTGCTGCAGAACAAGCCTTCTATCACCTTCACCGCGTTCACCTACGAGCAACTCGACGCCGAGTCCTTCACCCTGGAATTGGGCAAGGCGCGGCCGTTCGGGCATAACCAGGGCGTGGACGTGTCGCGCCTGGAAACCCGCCTCAAGCACATCATCGAAGGCACGGAGCCTGTGACCGACAGCCTCGATGGCCTGCAGCTTTTTGCGGTGTCACGCGAAGTGATCAAGCACAGCGATGCGTTCCTGCTGCACCTGCCGGCGGATGTAGAAAACTTTTCGGAGTTGGAGAAGGGCTACTTGCTGGCCGAAGACGTGGCCAAAACCCGCTGGGTGATCGAGGAGGAGGGCGCACGTGTTATCTTCCCCAACCCGAAGGTGAAGAATGGCCTGCGCGCGGGCATATTGATCGTGCCCACCACCGACGCCGGGCTAGCGTAAACCTCCAGGCCTCACCGCATACAACTGTGGGAGCGGGCTTGCTCGCGATAGCGGTGTGTCAGGTAGATATTTTTCAACTGACAGACCGCTATCGCGAGCAAGCCCGCTCCCACATTGGTTTTGTGCTGTTGTTTAGACGGCTACGGCACGCGGCTCGCTGCGGCGGATCGCGCGAATCTTGTGCAGGGTGTCGGCGCAGGTACGCGCGGCTTCCTGGCCCTTGTGCACGAAGTGCTCGTAGAAGAACGTGTGGTGCTCGGTGCCGGCGTGGAAGTGATGCGGGGTCAGTGACACCGAGAACACTGGCACTTCGGTTTCCAGCTGCACCTGCATCAGGCCGCTGACCACCGATTGGGCGACGAATTCGTGACGGTAGATGCCTCCGTCCACCACCAGCGCTGCGGCAACGATGCCAGCGTAACGGCCGGTCTTGGCCAGCAACTTGGCGTGCAGGGGCATTTCAAAGGCGCCGCCGACTTCAAAGAAATCGATGTCCGATTCCTGGTAGCCCTGAGCGATCATTTCGGCGAGGAAGCCTTTGCGCGATTGGTCGACAATATCCTTGTGCCAGCAGGCCTGGATAAACGCGACACGCTCGCCGTGATGGTTTTTGCTTTTGCTGTCGATTGCGGTAGGTTGCATGTTCTGACTCCTGTTTAAGAAAAAAACAGGGCGTTATGAATCGAATGGGATTTAAGGGTACGGACAGCCTGGTCATGCAAACATGACGTCAGCGTGCGGCCCTTAGGTGCCAATCCCGTTCTCTCTTCATCCGGACTATGACCGTCGGCCCCGGGATCACACCGGGTCTGCTGACCTTGTCGCCGTACCGCATGAGCGGTTCGAGGCGCCAAGCGCTCGCGGGCTATGCACATTGCGTGCAATTACCGCCGGTGGGGAATTACACCCCGCCCTGAGAACGTTGCCACCAGAACCCTGGCGGCGGAGAGTTTTTAACATGGTTTTTCAAAAACTGCACGACCGTCGTTTCGATAAGCTATATCGGTTTGTTTGGTTGGTATTCGATTAATCATCAAGAGTCTTTATATTCTATGGCGATGCCCGCAGTCATTATTCACGCAGGGCTTACCTAATCTGCTAGAGGCGACTTTCATGACTGTGATTGACCTGCGCAGCGACACCGTGACCCAACCCACCCCCGGTATGCTCGATGCCATGGCCAGCGCGGTCAGCGGCGATGACGTGTATGGCGAAGACCCCAGCGTCAACCATTTAGAGGCTGAACTGGCCAAGCGCCTGGGGTTTCAGGCCGCGTTGTTCGTGCCCACGGGCACCATGAGCAACTTGTTGGCATTGATGGCGCATTGTGAGCGCGGCGAGGAATACATCGTCGGGCAGCAGGCCCACACCTACAAATACGAAGGCGGTGGTGCGGCGGTGCTGGGTTCTATCCAGCCACAGCCGCTGGAGGTGCAGCCAGACGGCAGCCTCGACCTTAACCACGTGCTGGCGGCGATCAAGCCCGACGACTTCCACTTTGCCCGCACGCGCCTGTTGGCGCTCGAAAACACTATGCAGGGCAAAGTATTGCCGCTGGACTACCTGGCAAAAGCCCGTGCGTTTACGCGTGAGCATGGCCTGGCGCTGCACTTGGACGGCGCGCGAATCTACAACGCGGCGGTCAAGCTCGGGGTGGATGCGCGCGAAATTGCCCAGCACTTCGACTCGGTCTCGGTGTGCCTGTCCAAGGGCCTCGGCGCGCCGGTGGGCTCGGTGTTGTGCGGCGCCACGGCGCTGATCGCCAAGGCGCGGCGCCTGCGCAAGATGCTCGGCGGCGGGATGCGCCAGGCTGGCAGCCTGGCCGCCGCGGGGCTGTATGCGCTGGATCATCAGGTGCAGCGCCTGGCTGATGACCATGCCAACGCGCACTGGCTGGGCGAAGAACTGCGCAAGGCCGGTTACACGATTGAGCCGGTACAGACCAATATGGTCTACGTGCAGGTCGGTGATCAGGCGCAGGCCTTGAAGGCGTTTGCCGCCGAGCGCGGGATCAAATTGACCGCCGCGCCGCGCCTGCGCATGGTCACGCATCTGGATGTGAGCCGGGCGCAGATTGAGCGCGTGCTGCAGACATTCATCGAATTTTCGCGGCAATGACCGTGCTGGCTGTCTAATTGAGCGTTTCTATCACATAAACACGCTGTACCACCGGCAA
This sequence comes from Pseudomonas sp. ICMP 460, assembly GCF_002723595.1. NCBI lineage: Bacteria > Pseudomonadati > Pseudomonadota > Gammaproteobacteria > Pseudomonadales > Pseudomonadaceae > Pseudomonas > Pseudomonas sp. ICMP 460. The sequence continues at coordinate 64,951 of NZ_LKBR01000010.1, read as the reverse complement.
AGGGCCGATATAATGCTGCCCTTTGCCGTCGCTCCGTCTGATGATGTTGCGCACTGGCCTTTGGCCGCAGACTCCGTGGAAGAACCTAATGAAAAGCGCAGAAATCCGTGAAGCCTTCCTTCGCTTCTTCGAAGAGCAAGGTCACACCCGTGTCGCCTCCAGCTCCTTGATCCCAGGCAATGACCCAACCCTGCTGTTCACTAACGCGGGCATGAACCAGTTCAAGGACTGCTTTTTGGGTCAAGAAAAACGCGCGTACACCCGCGCCACCAGCAGTCAGAAGTGCGTGCGCGCCGGCGGCAAGAACAGTGACCTGGAAAACGTCGGTTACACCGCTCGCCACCACACCTTCTTCGAAATGCTGGGCAACTTCAGCTTCGGTGATTATTTCAAAAAAGATGCGATCACGTTTGCCTGGACCTTCCTGACCGGCGTGTTGAAGCTGCCTAAAGACAAGCTGTGGGTCACCGTCTACGCAACCGACGATGAAGCGTATGACATCTGGACCAAAGAAGTCGGTGTGCCGGTTGAGCGCATGATCCGCATCGGCGACAACAAGGGCGCGCCGTATGCGTCCGATAACTTCTGGACCATGGGCGACACCGGCCCGTGCGGCCCGTGCACCGAGATTTTCTACGATCACGGCGCCGACATCTGGGGCGGCCCGCCGGGCTCGCCGGAAGAAGACGGCGACCGTTACATCGAGATCTGGAACAACGTGTTCATGCAGTTCAACCGCACCGCCGATGGCGTGTTGCATCCGCTGCCGGCGCCGTCGGTCGACACCGGCATGGGCCTGGAGCGGATCAGTGCGGTGATGCAGCACGTACACTCCAACTACGAAATCGACCTGTTCACCAACCTGTTGAGCGCTTCGGCTGCGGCGATTGGCTGCGCCAACGAAAGCCAGTCTTCGCTCAAGGTGGTGTCGGACCACATTCGTTCCTGCGGTTTCCTGATCGCCGATGGCGTGCTGCCGTCGAACGAAGGCCGTGGTTACGTGTTGCGCCGTATTATCCGTCGCGCCTGCCGTCACGGTAACAAGCTGGGCGCCAGCGGCAGTTTCTTCTACAAAATCGTCGCCGCGCTGGTGGCCGAGATGGGCGAAGCCTTCCCGGAACTCAAGCAGCAGCAAGACAACATCGAGCGCGTGCTCAAGGCCGAAGAAGAGCAGTTTTCCAAGACCCTGGAACATGGCCTGAAAATTCTGGAACAGGACCTGGCTGATCTCAAAGGCACTGTGGTGCCAGGCGACGTGGTGTTCAAACTCTACGACACCTACGGCTTTCCGATGGACCTGACTGCCGACATCGCCCGTGAGCGCGAGCTGACCATCGATGAGGCTGGTTTTGAGCGCGAGATGCAGGCCCAGCGCGTGCGTGCCCGCTCCGCCAGTTCTTTTGGCCTGGACTACAACACGCTGGTCAAGGTTGACGTGCCGACCGAGTTTATCGGCTACAAGGCCACGGTTGGCTCGGCGAAAATTGTTGCCATCTATAAGGACGGCAAGTCGGTCGACGTGTTGAACGAAGGCGAGGAGGCGGTCGTGGTGCTGGACCAGACGCCGTTCTACGCCGAATCCGGCGGTCAAATTGGTGACTGTGGTTTCCTCAGCTCGACATCTGGCCGTTTTGAAGTGCGCGACACCACCAAGACCGGCGGTGCGTTCCTGCATCACGGCGTATTGGTGCTGGGTAACTTGACCGTCGGTGCGCCGGTGGACACTCAGGTAGATGCCGACGTACGGCATGCAACTGCCTTGAACCACTCGGCCACTCACTTGCTGCACGCCGCGTTGCGTCAGGTGCTGGGCGAGCATGTTCAGCAGAAAGGTTCGTTGGTCGACAGTCAGCGCCTGCGCTTTGACTTCAGCCACTTCGAGGCGATCAAGCCTGAGCAGTTGAAGGCACTGGAAGACATCGTCAACGCCGAGATTCGCAAGAATTCCCCGGTGGAGATGGAAGAAACCGACATCGAAAGCGCGCGTAAAAGAGGCGCCATGGCGCTGTTTGGCGAGAAGTACGGCGACCAGGTGCGCGTACTCAGCATGGGCGGCAGCTTTTCGGTAGAGCTGTGTGGCGGTATCCACGCCAACCGGACCGGCGACATCGGCCTGCTCAAAATCATCAGCGAAGGCGGTGTGGCCTCTGGTGTGCGACGTATCGAGGCGATCACTGGCGCTGCGGCGCTGGCCTACCTCAACGCTGGCGAAGAACAACTCAAGGAAGTGGCAGGCCTGGTCAAGGGCAGCCGCGACAACCTGATCGACAAACTGTCTGCCGTGCTGGAGCGCAACCGCGCGCTGGAGAAGCAACTGGAGCAGTTGCAGGCCAAGGCAGCCAGTGCGGCGGGCGACGATTTGTCGGCTTCCGCGCTGGACGTCAAGGGTGTAAAAGTGCTGGTTGCGCGCCTAGACGGGCAAGACGGCAAGGCGCTGTTGGCCTTGGTCGATCAGTTGAAGAACAAGCTCGGCCGCGCAGTGATCCTGCTCGGCGGTGTCCATGAGGAAAAGGTCGTGCTGGTTGCCGGTGTAACCAAGGACCTGACTGGCCAACTCAAGGCTGGTGATTTGATGAAGCAAGCTGCCGCGGCAGTGGGCGGGAAGGGCGGTGGTCGTCCTGACATGGCGCAAGGCGGTGGTGTAGACGCCGGTGCCCTGGACGCTGCCCTGGCCCTGACCGTGCCGTTTGTCGAGGCCGGCATTTAAGGCGCTGTTAACACGCCCATGGTCTAGTCATGGGCGTTTTCGGTTGCTGCAAGATTTGTTTATCAGGCGCCCCTTTACGGGCTAAGGCGGCTTAGAAATGGCTTTGATCGTACAGAAATTTGGAGGCACCTCGGTCGGCTCTGTCGAAAGAATCGAGCAGGTCGCCGACAAGGTTAAGAAGTTTCACGATGCCGGCGACGACCTGGTGGTGGTGCTGTCGGCCATGAGCGGCGAGACCAATCGCCTGATCGATCTGGCCAAGGCCATCAGCGGTGATCAACAGCCGCTGGCGCGTGAGCTGGATGTGATCGTGTCCACCGGCGAGCAGGTGACCATCGCGTTGTTGGCCATGGCGCTGAACAAGCGTGGTGTGCCGGCAGTTTCCTACACGGGCAGCCAGGTGCGCATCCTCACAGACAGCGCACATACCAAGGCGCGCATCCTGCAAATCGATGATCAGAAGATTCGTACAGATCTGAAAGCAGGGCGCGTGGTAGTTGTAGCGGGCTTTCAGGGTGTAGACGAGTTGGGCAACATCACCACCCTCGGGCGTGGCGGTTCGGACACCACCGGCGTAGCGCTGGCAGCGGCGCTCAAGGCCGATGAATGCCAGATCTATACTGATGTGGACGGTGTTTACACCACCGACCCGCGCGTGGTGTCGGTGGCCCAGCGCCTCGACAAGATCACCTTTGAAGAGATGCTGGAAATGGCCAGCCTCGGTTCCAAGGTGTTGCAGATCCGCGCGGTGGAATTCGCCGGCAAATACAACGTGCCGCTGCGCGTATTGCACAGCTTCAAAGAGGGTCCGGGCACCCTCATTACTATTGATGAAGAGGAATCCATGGAACAGCCGATCATTTCCGGCATCGCTTTCAACCGCGATGAAGCCAAGCTGACGATCCGTGGCGTGCCAGATACGCCTGGCGTGGCCTTCAAGATCCTCGGCCCTATCAGCGGCGCGAACATTGAAGTCGACATGATCGTGCAGAACGTTTCACACGACAACACCACCGATTTCACCTTCACCGTGCACCGTAACGAGTACGATGCCGCCGAGCGGATCCTGCAGAACACGGCGAGCGGAATTGGCGCCCGTGAAGTGATCGGCGACATCAAGATTGCCAAGGTGTCGATCGTGGGTGTGGGCATGCGTTCGCATGCCGGCGTTGCCAGCCGCATGTTCGAGGCCCTGGCCAAAGAAAGCATCAACATCCAGATGATCTCGACCTCCGAAATCAAGGTGTCGGTGGTGATCGAAGAGAAGTACCTGGAGCTGGCTGTACGCGCGCTGCATACCGCTTTTGAGCTGGACGCTCCGGCCCGACAGGGCGAGTGATGCGATGCCAGAGAGGCGCGGTTTACCGCGCCTTTGATTTTTTGTAGGGCGCATGGCGTTTTGCCTGCGCTCGACAATACTTAGGCCGTTAGAGCTATGGCCTTTGGGTTGTAGGTCGAACGCCTTTTTTTTGCAGACTGTTGTTCCTGAAATGAAATGCGTGAGGAGAAAGGTATGCTGATTCTGACTCGTCGTTGCGCAGAAAGCCTGATTATCGGTGATGGCGAAATCACCGTGACCGTGCTCGGCGTCAAAGGCAATCAAGTACGTATCGGGGTTAACGCTCCGAAAGAGGTAGCGGTACACCGCGAAGAAATTTACCTGCGGATCAAGAAAGAGAAGGACGAAGAACCAAGCCTTTAATTTTTATCGTTTTTTATGTTTGCAAACGGGGATGAACGTGGTTAATATACGCCCCGTGTTGCGGAGAGCTGGCCGAGTGGCCGAAGGCGCTCCCCTGCTAAGGGAGTACACCTCAAAAGGGTGTCGGGGGTTCGAATCCCCCGTTCTCCGCCATTATTTGCTTAGTACGTTGCAATCTGGTTTTTTCGGTAAGTTGTTGAAATTGCTCGAAAAAATAGCTTTACATAGAGATTGAACGGCCTATAATGCGCGGCAACAAATGCACTCGTAGCTCAGCTGGATAGAGTACTCGGCTACGAACCGAGCGGTCACAGGTTCGAATCCTGTCGAGTGCACCATTTAAGAATCATGTGCAGCAATGCAGGTGGCTCGGCTTCAGCCAGTTGTGATCTGGTCTAAAAACACAATCTGCACTCGTAGCTCAGCTGGATAGAGTACTCGGCTACGAACCGAGCGGTCACAGGTTCGAATCCTGTCGAGTGCACCATACAAACAAAAAGCCCGCCTAGTGCGGGCTTTTTGCCGTCTGGGGTTTGTGTAGGGTTTATCCCCGGATTCAGCTTTTCGCCCCGGCCATGTGTTTTCCCTTGAGGTCGTGGCGTCGCAGTTAGTAGATGCAGTCCGTGCTTAGCTTTGTCTCGCAAGCGCTTGTTCTTTCCAGTTTTTTAACGTTAAAAATGGCCGGGCGGTGTATCATTGCGCCCGTCAGCCCCGCCGGGGCTTGTGGAATACCTCCATGGACTTACCCAGTAGTAACTCAGTACCCCGTTTTACCAATCATGAATTGACTGATTGATCCTTCCGGCGTGCCCCGCTGCTGGGAGTGGAGTTCGCCTATGACCGAAGTAGAAGTAAAGAAAACACAAGACAGCCTGCAGGATCGTTTGGCTCAAGTCATCGAGCTGCTGCAGCGTCAGCGTGTGGTGGAAGACCTCACGCACCGCCAGGAAGGTCCGAACCTCGACCGCGTCGAAAACCTGGTTCACCGGCAAAACCTCGTCGAGTTGCAGCGCAAACTCGATGACCTGCACTCCGCCGACGTCGCCTATATTCTTGAAGCCTTGCCGCTCGATGATCGACTGACCTTGTGGCAGTTGGTCAAGGCTGATCGCGACGGCGATATCCTCCTTGAAGTGTCCGACTCGGTGCGCGAAACCCTGATCGCCGACATGGATGATCATGAACTCTTGGCGGCCGCCAAGGAGATGGACGCCGACGAACTGGCTGACCTTGCTCCTGAATTGCCGCGTGATGTTGTGCATGAGCTGATGGAGGCCCTCGACACCCAGCAGCGTGAGCGTGTTCGCTCCGCGCTGTCCTACGACGAGGACCAGGTCGGTGCGTTGATGGACTTCGAGATGGTCACCATCCGTGAAGACGTCAGCCTGGAAGTGGTATTGCGTTACCTGCGCCGCCTCAAAGAACTGCCAGGGCATACCGACAAACTGTTCGTCGTCGACAATGACGGCATTCTCAAGGGTGTGCTGCCGATCAAGCGCCTGCTGGTGAATGACCCGGAAAAGCGCGTCGTAGACTTGATGGCCAGTGACACGGTGAGTTTTCACCCGGATGAAGATGCGTACGACGCAGCGCAGGCATTCGAGCGTTACGACTTGATTTCGGCCCCGGTGGTCGACAAGAACGGCAAGTTGATTGGTCGTTTGACCATCGACGAAATCGTCGACCTGATTCGTGAGGAGAGTGAGACCGAAGTCCTCAACATGGCCGGTCTGCGCGAAGAGGAAGATATTTTTGCCTCGGTCTGGCGCTCGCTGCGCAACCGTTGGGCGTGGTTGGCGGTCAACCTGATTACCGCGTTTATTGCCTCACGCGTGATCGGCTTGTTCGAAGGCTCGATCGAGAAGCTGGTGGCGCTGGCGGCCTTGATGCCCATTGTGGCGGGTATCGGCGGCAACTCCGGCAACCAGACGATTACCATGATTGTACGCGCGATGGCGCTCGACCAAGTCAGTACCGGCAATACCTCGCGCCTGATGCGCAAGGAACTGGCGGTTGGCTTGATCAATGGCTTGGTGTGGGGTGGCGTGATCGGTGTGGTGGCCTACTTGCTGTATGGCAGTTGGTCGCTGGGTGTGGTGATGACGGCTGCCATGACCCTCAACCTGCTGCTGGCTGCGCTGATGGGCGTATTGATACCGATGACGCTGGCGCGCCTTGGTCGCGACCCTGCCATGGGGGCCAGCGTGATGATTACGGCCATGACCGACAGCGGTGGCTTCTTCATCTTCCTGGGCCTGGCGACCATCTTCCTGTTGTGATCCCTTGTGGGAGCGGGCTTGCCCGCGAATGCGCTCTGTCAATCAGCAATAAATTGACTGATCCACCGCACTCGCGAGCAAGTCGCAACGCTGCTCCCGCACAGCCCCGTTCCGGGCGACCCTCAAACCCCAGGCAAAAAAAAGCCAGCACATGGCTGGCTCTGGCTTTCAGTGTTGGATCAGCTGGCTTCTGCGGCCGCCTCAACGTCGTGCGCGATAAGCGAGACGAGGGCATTTTGCTGGCGGTGGGAGAGCTGACGAAAACGCTGCAGCAGTTCGCGTTCGTGCAGTGACAGCTCTGGGCTGTCCAGGCGCATGCTCAACTCTTCGCCCAACGCACCTTCCTGAATAAGGCTCTGTTCCAGGCGCGCGATGATTTCAGAGTTCATGCTGCGGTGATGATTGCGAGCCACCTCGGCAATGCGTTCCCGCATTCCGTCTGGCAGACGTACGACGAACTTGTCAGCCGTACGGCTGGAATAAATTGCCTGTTTCAATGGGCGCATATATTTAACCGGTTAGTTCAGGGGAGCGGTTTTTGGAATTGGCCGCAAGGATGAGTGTTAAGACAAGACTCACGACCAAAGTTCAACCCGAATTGCAAAGAGGCCGCATCATGCCTCAGATTTGACAGTTCCTTGGCGTCAATTCTGTGACAAATATTGAACTGCCTAAAGGCTTTATGCCAGCACTGATTTGCAATTTTGCGGACTGGTTAGAAGTTTTGGCTACGAATGATTCCAAACCGGAACGCTTGAGCAAACCTCGGCCGCAAGGGGGTAGGCGCGCAAAGTGCCCGAAGGTATGGCCTTTTGCCCTATTTTTTAAGGATAGTGGCGATCTGCCAATTTGCTAGTGAAAGGCGACATAAGGTAGGGGGCACGCGAGTCGACCGGTCAGCGCAGTACCGGGTCGAACTTGATGCGCCGGCCCACGATCAGCGTGAAAACCAGCAAGCCGGCAAACACGCCGGTGGCAATGAAGGCAGGCGTTTGCGCGTGTTGGGAGGCGATGCTTAAACCCGTCACGCCGCTTGTAACGGTCAAAAACAGGAACAGCCAGGCGGACTTGCTCATAAGGCCTCCTCAGAACACCCAGTGTTCGGATACAGGCGCGGTCTGAGTGTCCTGAGTCACACGAATCGGCGATTGCATCGCAGGTGTCATCACCGCCAGTTGCGGGCGCTGCTGCAGGTGATGCGGCACGGCCTGACTGATCTGCGCGGCATCATCATTGCTGGAGTGAAAATGGAACATGACCAGTGCAGCCAAAGCCACAGCGTTGAGGGTTAACAGAAGGGCGCTGTTCATGTTCTTGATCCGCAGTGGCTGGGTCGAATGGTTTTGTAGGATAAGTATTGCAGGTGTCGTGCCAATATTTTATGCCAATAAAAACAATGAGTTAGATATGTTTTTAGGTGCTTGAGCGTTGCAATTTGCAAGACTGGCATTTTGAGGGCGTGCAATTTGCACGACGCCGCCAAGTACCCGTATTTACGGGGCGAAACCGCAGTGCCTTATTCAAGGAACGGCCTACACTCAAAAAGCCCACGGACGACATGACAAAACCGACCTCGGCCGTTAACATGCACGCCGTCCGCCGCTGCGCGTTTCGCCTGGCAGCTGTCATTTGTCCCAGTAGCTCAATTGGATAGAGCATCCCCCTCCTAAGGGGAAGGTTGGCCGTTCGAACCGGCCCTGGGACACCATATAATCAAAGGGTTAGCGAGTTTTTTGTCTGACCCTTCGCTGTGGTTGTATTTTCCCTGCGGCAGCTGGCCGCCAATTACCTAAAAATTCGCCGTGCTCTGAAGCAATCAATGCTCACTCCTTTTTGTGTGATTGATTTCCTTGCTCCGTGCACCTGCGACGATTTGTGGCTAAATGCCATCGACCGTTGCACGCCCCTTTAGAATCCCCTCTTAAATCGTCTTGACGCCACTAGGCCAAATTCTGCGTGCCAGCTGGCCATGCAGTCCCGAACGAGACCTATACGGGGCGGGCGGTTGAGGGAAAACTAATAGTTTTGATAGTTGCGATTAAAATTACGAAATGACATCTTTTGATCCAGGACACGGATAATTAAGTAAGGGATGTTCATGCATTTAGTCATCACGGCAAACAGAAGGAAGGCCGCTGAATACTTGGCCTCAACGGCAGAGGAAGGGCAAGACTATCCTCAAAATCATTTTGATGAAATTGACCTGGAGAATATGCTTCAACATATTCCTGTTCAGAATAAGACTGATTTGATTGATTATGCGGAAGAGCATCGCGACTCTTTTTTGGAAAATGCGGTGTTGTTCAGCGAAACTTCCGGAACCACCGGTAAGCCGCTGCAAACGCCACGCGGTAATATCGAGCTGAATTGGAATACGCAGAACCAGATGTACGCGTACTCCAGGCTGTTAAAAAAAAAGCAGGACCGAGTTGCGATCATACACCCGGGCATGCTGAGTCCTTTTATTGAGGCTACGACATTTGCCTTGAGAAAACTCGAAGTCGGTTACGTCAAAGTTTTCCCTATCGAGGGTATCTGTGATTACCGTCGAATTCGTGATGTATTGGTCAGGTACCAAATTACCACCCTCATGACCACGCCATCGCTGGCGTTGAAAATTCTGTACGAGATCAAAAAACTTGGCGAGGGTGCGGCGCTAAAGCTGGACAAGGTATTGTTGACCGGGGAACTGATAACAGAAGCCTGTGAAGCAAACTTTAAAAAAATCCTGGGGCCGGCGTGTGAGGTCGTTGCTTTTGTATACGGCGGCAGCGAAACAGCCAGCCTGATGTACGGGATTGGTAACGGCCAATATCTGCCGTTTCAAGAAGATTTCATCTTTGAGATCGTCGATGGCGAGGTCACGATTGCCAACGCTGATGAGTACAGGGTCAAAGGTGAGTTGCACGTGACCTGGCTTAAAGGCGGGTTACTGCCGATAAAACGCTATAACACCAATGATGTGTTCGAAGTGACGGTCAAGAAGAATCACCCGTTCAAGTTCAAGCCCTTGGGGCGTATCGTAAATCTGCAGGCGGGCTACCCGAGCTCCGCTCGACTGGAAGAGCTGATTTACAGTGTGCAACAACCCATTTTCAACTACGTGGCGAACTGCTCCAGCAGCCAACGACGCATTGATGTTGATCTGGTTGCCTTGGGCAGTGATCAGGTGGTCGAAGAAGTGCGTTCGACGTTAACAAAAGAATTTCCGCAGTATGAAGTAACGGTGCGTTTGAACGTGGCGCAGGACCCGTTTTTGCAGTTTGCACCGAAGCCTAAACTCGCTCGTTATATGATCAATTAAGGATAGACACGATGACTTGGTGGATGGTTGACTTTTTAATTATGCTTGCCTACGGGTTACAGCATACCGTATTGACAACAAAGGCGCTGGTGCGTGGGTATAACGCGATATTGCCCGCGTGGAGCTGGAATATAAGTTACAGCATCATGTCGGTGATTACACTGCTGCTGGCTTTTCATTTTTGGGCGCCGTCGGGCGTTTATATCTTTTATCTGGCGCCCGGCAGCATTCCGTTTCACCTGATGACTATTTCGCTGGCCGCGTCGCTGTTTTTCTTCTTTTTCTGCTTTAAGTACACCACCTCGTTTTGGCAATGGCTGGGGGTTCGCCAGGTTGCGGCAAGGCTTAAAAACGAAAAGATGCCTGCGTATTACCGTGTCCGTCAGCAGGGTATAAAAAAGTACATCCGGTTTCCACACCACACGTGCCTGATTCTGTTGTTCTGGACTCACCCGGTGATGACGCTGGACACTTTGTTCCTGGCAATCGGCGCCACTATTTACCTCTACTTGGGTACTTATCATCAGGATTTGCGCGGGCTGGCAATGATTGGCGAATCCTGGCAGCAGTATCGAAATGACACGGCGCTTTTAATTCCGACACCGAAAGTATTAAAGCGTATGTACCGTGATTTGACCGGTAAAGGTGAAAGCGAAACGCACGTCGAAACCGCACCCGCCCATAGGGCGCATGCCGATCAACCGACCGCCGTCGAAAATAATTAAGAAGGATCTTTATATGTTCAATCAACAATTGCAGCATTTGCAAACCACACTCGAAAACCACGAGATCTACAACTACATCAACTCTCCAGCTCATCTGAAAATTTTCATGGAGTCCCACGTATTCGCTGTTTGGGATTTCATGAGCCTGGCAAAACGCCTTCAAATTGAACTCACCTGCACCCGCTTGCCATGGTTTACACCGACCGATGCCAAAAAAGCGCGGTTTATCAACGAAATTATTTTGGGTGAGGAAAGTGATCTGGGCGACGACGGCCTGCCCGCCAGCCACTTTGATATGTATCTGGCCGCCATGGCCGACATGGGGTGCTCCAGGCATAAATTTGACCTGTTTGAACAACATTACCGCAGCGGAGTTGAGCTTGAGCGGGCGCTTGAGTTGGCAGACGCACCGAGCTACGTCATCAACTTCGTTCGTCAGACGATTGACACCGCACTTAATGGGCGCGCCGAAGAAGCCGCCAGCAGCTTCTTCTACGGTCGTGAAGATGCCATTCCGCAGATGTTCCAGGCGCTGCTTGATCAATGGGGCCTGAAAAAGGAATCGGCACCCAGGTTTGTTCATTACCTGCAACGGCATATTGATCTGGACGGCGACGAGCATGGGCCGGCGGCCATGAAGATTCTGTCTGACCTGATCATCGACGAGCACGCCGAGGCCGCCGCGTTGCGGGCAGCCCAACAAGCAATCAGCGCGCGTATCACCCTATGGGACGGCATCCTGGCAGACATGAAAAAACATGACGCCGCAGCCCATCATCAAGAAGCCAGTACGAAGCTTGAATTAGCTTGAACCTATGACGCGAACAGGGACTGATCGATGATGGAATCACTAGTGCTCGCCGATGTGGTGGAGCCGATGTACCTTGATAAGAGCTATCTGCAAAAGCTCAGTACACAGTTTAAGCAAGACGGTTATCTGACCCTACGCAGTTTTTTATCCAAAGAAGTGTTCAGTCGTTTGAACGAAGAAACCTTCAAGTTACATGATCTGAGTGCCAAGCGTGATTTCGTCATGGCAGGCTATGAAACGCCACGGATTTTATCAGTGGCGGGCGGCAAGAAAATTCTGAAGAACACAGTCTTCATCCCGAGTTTATATGTGCATCATCAGTTGCAGACGGTATTGTCACTGCTCACGCAAAATAAACTCTATACCGTAAAACATCAGGAAGAGTGCATTGTTGCCAACTATCTTGATGGGCGGGGGCAGACGCATGGGTGGCATCTGGACGACCCGACCTATGCGCTGATTATCGTTCTGGATGCGCCCGCTGCAGGAAGCGGTGGGTGTGTTGAATATGTAGCAAAGTGGAAGGAGTTGTGCGCGCAGCTGGCCATCGACCCCTACAAGCAAGTCGACGCCGGATTGAATTTTGCCAAACGCCACGGCCTTATCAATAGCGTGCATCTGGAAGCCGGTGATTGTTACATATTGAATGCCGGTGACAATTTGCACAGGGTCACGCCTATTTCTGATAACTCCTCGCGCCGGCGGGTCATTAATATGGCGTTCGATCATCGTGAGTCGTTCACCTTCGGGAATACTGCCGATATTTTATATGCAGAAGAAGAGGTAGAGCATGCGTTCGCGATTTGATGACCGTGTTGTAGTGATCACGGGTGGTAATGGTGGTATCGGCGCGGCCACCGCACGTGCCTTTGCCGCTGAGCGCGCACAGGTCGTGTTGGTTGACAAAGTTATTGATGAAACGCTTTTGCAAGCGCTCATTGATGCAGGTACGAATTCCTCGGCGTATGCCGTGGATGTCACGGATGCCGAGCAGTGCCGCGTACTGATTGAAACAGTTATCCAGAAATACGATCGCATCGACGTCCTGTTTAATAACGCGGGTATTACCCGGCGCGCTTCAGTGGTGGATACGACGATAGAAGAATGGGATCAAGTCATCAGTGTCAACTTGAGATCGATCTTCCTGATGTCGAAATTTGCGATCCCTCATATGAAGCGTCGCGGCGCGGGCAACATTGTTAACACGGCGTCCGGCTGGGGCCTGGTGGGTGGAGGCAATGCGGCCAGTTACTGTGCGTCAAAAGGCGGCGTGGTCTTACTGACCAAAGCAATGGCGATTGATCATGGTCCCGACAATATCCGCGTCAACTGCATCTGCCCTGGCGATACCTTGACCCCTATGCTCTTCAACGAAGCCGAACAACTGGGGCTTGAAAGAAATGCCCTGGTCGATGCAGCGGCGACCCGCCCGTTAGGTCGAGCCGGTCAACCCAGTGAAATAGCCAGTGCCGTTTTGTTTCTGGCGTCCAGTGATTCGTCGTTTATTACCGGAGAAGGCCTGGTCGTCGATGGCGGCGGACTGGCTGGCTCCGCCTGAGGAAAGACCATGACCAACGCCTTGCGAATATGTATTGTCAAACTGCTGTTTACCGCGAGTAACTTTGTCATTCCGTTTTCAGCACTGTTCATTAGCAAACGGTATGACTTCGACGCCAGCGCGCTGGCGACGATGGTCACGGTTTTATCTGTCAGTTACCTCGTAGGTAATCTGGCGGGTGGGTACTTGGGTGACAAGTTTCAATCGCGTTCATTGTTGCTGCTGTTCTCTTTTTGCTCGTTGCTGAGCATGATTGTCGGCTCGATGGCGCTTGCGGCGACTGTTACGTTTACCGCTATCTCGGTATTTGCTGTTATGGCCGGGGCTGCAAATCCGGTACTCAGCAATTATTTGTCGAACAGCGTCGATGAATCGAATCGCGAGAGTTCGTTCGGTAATTTGTACTTGGCGAACAATATCGGGATTGCGATTGTTTTCATTGTTGGCGGTTTCCTGCTGGCACGTGGAGCACAGTATCCGTTGTATTTTTTTACAGTGCTGAGCGCGTTGAGCTTTTTGTGCACTGCGTTGTTGCTCAAGCCGGTTGCAGCGTCGTCGACGTCGGGCAGTCCCACGCCCAAGTCGGCAGACGTCGGTACTCTGTCCGCAATAATTGTGTGCAGTTTTATCCTGTTTTTCGGTTTGGCGTTCCTCGATGCTCAGCGTGAGTATCAGTTGCCGGTCTGGTTGGACAGTTTAAATAAAGACTCCAGTTCGGTACTGTTTGGCACGATCGGCATCGTCAACGCGGCGATTGTATTGTTGCTGACCAAATACGTCGTTAAGGTCACTTCAGCCATTGACCCCATCAGGAATATGGGGATTGCTGCGCTGTTTTACGGGTTTGGCTTTGGCATTCATTATTTTTTTGGCAGCGTGTACCCGGTGTTGGCGTTGGTAGTGTTGTGGAGTATTGGGGAGATTCTTGGCGCCACTTACATGAGCGTGTTCATTTCCAAAAATGCGCCTGTGCGGTACCGAGCTAAATTGTTCTCGTTGATCCCTGTGGTACTCACGCTTGGCAAAATCCTCTCGATCACCACCACCACGGGACTCGCGGTTGTGTATGGGATCAATTCAGGCTGGGTCCTGGCGTTTGGCGTGGGAGTTTTGGCGTTCATATTTTCGATTTCACTTTTAGCGTTCACTAAAAAGGCAGGCGCAGATGACACGGCTCGGTATCCTTCAGCTACCTTATAATTTGGACATTTTGAAGCAGATTACGACGCAGCTTTCGCATTTCAATGGGCACGTTTTTTTTATCGATACGGATGCCCGTATTTCGACTGTGAAAGCGTTCGAGCTGCCTTCCAATCTGCATTTCGTCGCGTGCGACTCTTACGCGGTCGAGTGTATTCAAGCGCTTTCAACCGATCTGCGATTGGATAACCTGATTTCATTGGCTGAGCTGGGGTTGATGCCCGCGTCTCAGGTCAGGGATCAATTGGCGATGCGCGGGCATAGCGCCGAGGTGGAAAAGCAATCGGTCGATAAACATGCAATGCGAGTTGCATTGGCCGCGGCGAGCTTGACGGGGGTAAAGTTTGAAAAAAGCACCCTTGGTCAACTGCCCGAGGTACTGGGTCGATTCGATCTCCCTGCCATTGTCAAACCGATCAGCCTGACGGGCAGCATTGGCGTGCAGCTGATAAAGCATATTTCGGAGATCGCGGATTACTCGAACAGGCTACAAAACAATGCCTATGCGAATGGCTGTGAACTGATCGTTGAAAGCTTTTTGCCTGGCGCGGAATTCAGTGTCGAAGGGCTGCTGCTTGACGGTGAGCTTCACATTTATGGCGTGACCGAAAAAGAGACAACCGAGCAGCCATATTTCGTCGAAACCGGCCATCGTTTCGACACCAACCATCGCTTGTTGCCTTGGCTGCATCCCGCCTTGAAAGAAGTTTTCGAGGCACTTGGAATGAGCATCTGCCCCTTCCATGTCGAGTTCAAGATCATTGATGGCCGCCTGGAGATCATCGAACTCCATAGTCGGTTTGGCGGTGACTTCATCACCAAGCTAATTGAATATTCGTCGGGTAACAAAGTCTTTCTTGAGTACGCTGAATTTTTGTGTTTCGGCAACCTGCCACGTATCAATCGTGCTGAAGCCCACGTGACGGCCGTTAAGTTCTCGACGGTGTCAGCAGGGCGTATTGCCTCAGTCTCTCCATTAAGTGAAGCGTTTATTGAAACGTTGTTAGAACATAAGGTCGGCGTCAAGGAGGGTGATGTGATAAACCCGGCGACCGGTTACTATGATCGCCCGGCCTATTTTATTTCAAAATTTAAAAGTCCGGACGACGAGGCGATTTTTCAAACGGCCTTCAGCCAATTCAAAATTCTGACCAACGAGAATGCCCTGCATGAGTGAACATCATTACGAAGTTGAAATTTCCTGGACCGGCAATCGCGGAACAGGCACCTCTGATTACAAGGCTTATGGTCGCGATTTTACGGCCACCTCCCAGGGTAAACCTGTTCTTCAAGGCTCTTCTGACCCTGCGTTCCTCGGTGACCCTGCCAAGTGGAACCCTGAAGACATGCTGGTCGCGTCAATTTCCGCGTGTCATAAGTTGTGGTATCTGCATTTATGCGCCGTTAACAAAATTATCGTCACCCGCTATGTTGATAACGCAGTGGGCTACATGGTGGATGAACACCCTACGCGCAAAGGGCATTTCACCAAGGTGATACTGCGCCCGGAGGTTGAGGTGACGCCGGGTTCAGATAAGGAACTCGCGATTAAATTGCACGAAGATGCGCATCACGAATGCTTTTTGGCCAATTCGGTGAATTTCGACATTCAATGTGAACCCACGCTAACATAACTGGTTGCAGGTGCTTGGATGAACGGTTTTGTACAAGGTAGTTTGTTGCACGAAGTTGGCCAGCAAGCGTTGGATGAATATCTTGAGCAGCGGCCAAGCACCGCTTTATTTTACGATCTGTACGCGGTGGGTGAGCGCGCGGCGTCAGCCCCGAAGATCGAAGACTACAGCGTCGCATGCGAGACCGTGTTGCGTTCCCGGATGCGCAGCATCGCCACGGTTATCCGAGGGCAGATCGAGCCGGGAATAGAAGCCGATTCGAAAATCCGCTTGCAGGCATTGGCGTCGCAGGTGGCTATCTTCGCCGGATACACAGACGCGCCGGTTGGATACATTGATACCTGGGCAGGCCATATACCCTTTATTATCAATCAGATCAACGGGCCACTCATTGATATACCTGAGGCGTTGGCCAATAGTTTTGCCGTGACGTGCGAAGCGGATGCAGTTTTCTACGTACAACGACTGGCATCACTGAACTATATGATAGCGAGCGTGGTGGAGAAATTTGAACACGATATGAAACAGGGATGGTATGCGCCTGATTCCATCCTGGTCAGAGCGGTTGCTACATTACGATCTTATATTGGCGTACCGCTGGACGTGCACCCGTTGTACGGTTCGTTCGCGTACACACTCAGCCTCTGTGAAAAGATTACGGCCGACAGTCGATTGTCTTTTTTGGACCGTGCTAAATCCATTCTGGAATCATCGATTTACCCGGCATATTCAGCAGCTATTGAGGCAGTGGAGCGTTTTCTTTCCTCGGATCATGCGCCGGTCCATTCGGTTCTGGATCTTCCGGGCGGCACCCAGTATTACCAGAAGGCTTTGCGGTATCAGGCCAATAGCCTGGACGGCGAGTTGCTTCACCAATTCGGGTTGGAGCAAATGGAGGCAGTCAACCAACGGTTGGCACGCTCTGCAGCCAATGTTGTGAGCACTGAAACGACCGAAAGCTACTTGCTGCAGCGCTCTGGTCAAAGCCTGGATTCATTTGATTTTACCCACGCCCTGCTGACTTACCTGGAAGAACTCAACGAGCGGGCATGTGCTCTGGCGGATGAGTGTGTTGAGGGCGCGTACCTTGAGGCGTTGTCATTCAAGGCAATACCACCGGCGCTGGAGGCATCCGCACCGTTTGCCAAATACACACCGGCAGGGCGGCATTCCCCGGCGATCTTTTGGGTGAATGCGGCGAAGGTTCGACAAATGCCGTTCAGTTTCCTTGAAGTGGTGGCTTTTCACGAGACGGTGCCCGGGCATCACTTGCAATTCTGCGTCGCGAGGCAGAACCCGGCGCTGCCGGTGTTACTGCAACTGAGTCTGTTCAACACCTTTATCGAGGGTTGGGCAACTTATGCAGAAGGGCTCGCGTCGACGCTTCAGCTGTACACAGACGCGGCCAGCGGCGAGCATTCGCACCTCAGAACCGAACAGTTGCGAGCCGCGCGTGTTGTCGCGGACACAGGGCTGCATGCCAAGGGCTGGACGCGCACTCAGGGTATAACTTTTCTTGAGGCGTGTGCCGGGCTCGACGCGGAGGACGCTGCGGCCGAAATCGATCGTTATCTTGCGGTTCCCGCTCAAGCGGCCGGGTATCAAGTAGGGCTGTCTACGATTCGCCAGCGTCGTTGCGATGAGTCTGCAAAGTACGGTGACGACTTTGATTTGAGCCGCTTCAATGCGGGTCTTTTAAGAAACGGCGCGGTCCCGTTTAATTATCCGGGCTGATAACCGAGCGCGTGCACAGTTTATGCACGCGCGCTCTTCGGGAGGTGGGTCGTCTTATTGCAATATGGCTTTTCTGGTGCGTTCCGACAGCAGAATTTTCAGCGCGACGGCACGTTCCACGCCAATTTGCTGAGCGGGGCCGAGTCGCTGCAGGTGAATACCCGAACGAATGAGCATTCGCTCTACACCGACAGTTGTCACGGTGACATAGCTGTCCAGTTGTTGTTCGAAACCAAACGCTATGACGGTTTTTATCGCTTCGGCGGTGATGTCTGAAAAGCTCATCACTCGTTTTTCTTCAGCGTTAATCGCGAATCGGCTGAGCTCCCATATTTTTTCCGAACAGGGCGCCTCTTCTCCGTTAAGCAACTCGCTGAAGGTGTGCTTGAGCATATAAGGGCCCGAGGTAGGCAAAAGCCGCCAGCAACCCTGCACATCATTATCTTCAAAGGTTTTCTTGATCAGCATATAGATAGGGTCTAAGGCATCGTAACCATCAATGTCCATACCATCAATAGTGTCGATCGCCCAGCCTTTACGTGTCTTGAATACATCGGCACGTAATTTGTACATGGAGATAATAGCTTGCTTGTTAAATTCGTTTTTATAACCCAGTGAATAAAGCATTTGTTTCCCCTCGCCGAAAATGTGTGAGGAGAATAATTCAAAATATTTCATTGATCAGCTATCAAAAATGATAGTGTCGATCGCAGCGTATTAGCGATATATTGTCTAGTAATGTACTCAAGGGCAGTCGATTAAGGCAGTGGCTTAGATATCAATGATGCCCAAGGAATAAGCTTTCACCACAGCAGCCTTGCGGCTATTAACGCCGAGAATATGGCGAGCCTTATTCAAGTGGAAGTTAATATTGGCTTCAGTGCACACGCAAATTCGAGCGATCTCCCACGACGTTTTTCCTATGGCGCACCACTTTAAAATTTCTATCGCCTTTTTTGACAGGGGATACAGCTCTGACGTTGTTTTGATGAGCGGGTTCGGTGTATGCAAGTAAGGTAAATAGCTGCCCAGTGCCAGCTCTTTGATTAACATAAGTTGTGGGAGGGTATCAGAAATATGACGGATCGTTTGGGGAGTGCTCTGGATATTATCCAGGCTTAAGCTGAATGTACCAATTTCTCCGCCAGGACCATGCAAGGGAAGCGTAATGCCGCTGCGAAGTCCGTGAGCACTCGCTTCTTCGAAGAAGTCTTTTTGCTGAACCGTTTGGTAAATGTCTTCGCGCCAGACGATGGGAAATACTTTGGTAAAACTATGCTCTACTACCGGGTCGATGAACGCGTAACCCGATTCATCATATTTTTTTCTCCATGCCTCATCGTAGTTGGAGCATATGATGGCGGATTCCAAGGGGGCGTTAGCTGTTTTTTTCAGACCGAACAAAAAGTCTGTATAGCCCAGCCTTTGCGTGCAATGGGTTAACTCTTCAAACCATTGCTTTTCAGAATTCGTTTGTAAAATCCCATTAAACTCTTCTAAAACCAGCAATTTTTATTCCCTCTGAATGTATATCCTGGTCGTCCTAATGCCAGACTTTCATCAACGCTCATCAATGGTGCAGATAAGCGCTTGCTGCTTTTTGCGCACCCAAATGGGGCGCGAAGATACGGTTGCGAAAGTGGCTGGGGAATGATAATTATTATTGATTGAGTTTTTTTATTTTTGGCTGCGTCGCAGAAAATAGAGGCTTTAAGGGGGGGATGTCAACCGCTCGTGAAGTCCTCCACCTTCTACCGTCAACGCCTATACATTCCTCATTCGGTCCGGCTTTAATTATTCGGTTTGCAGTCTGATTTGTTTTTGTAACATTCAGGATATACAAGCGGGGTTTTAACTTTAAAAACGTTGCCCGTGCCTGCTGAATAATACGCTCAGCACTCAGCGAAACGTTCATTACGATCTGTTTTTAGGGCAATCAATGTATCATTCCGGTTATTTAAGCGGGACGTCGTCTTACGTGTTATAGCGGGTTGGCTCTTTCGAACGCATTGAAAAACTTTGGTTATCGCCTGGCGGGTTGTCGATAGTCCCTTTAGAACGTTGTTTGCGGTGTTCAGGACCCGAGCAGAACCAAGCGGATTGATCAACGCATCTGCGTGCTTACGGGAAGGTTGGCCGTTCGAACCGGCCCTGGGACACCCTCTTTGTGGCGCTCCTGAAGCGCTCTCATAAAAAGCCTCGTTCAGATTTCTCTGACGGGGCTTTTTTGTGCGCGCCCTCAAACACCGGTCGAACCTTGCCGGCGATCAGGGTTCTCAGCAGGTGCGCGATGTATTTATCGCAACCCATGTACCTCGCACGCCGCCATGCAGCGTCTGAGCTAGTAAGCAAAATTTTCCCCCGGAAACAGCCCCTATTGCCTGTCCGTTCCCGGCAACCCCGGACTATCATGCCGATAGCCCTGTCCCTCACTGCAAGGAGCCGCTCGGAACGCCGATGCGCCAAATCTGGAAATCTTTTCGAGCCCTTTATTTCGCCTCCTTGATGATGCTGATCGGCTCCGGCCTGCTCAGTACTTACCTGGCCTTGCGCCTGGCGGCCGACCATGTCGACAGCCTGTGGGTAGGTGCGTTGATGGCGGCCAACTATTTTGGCCTGGTGCTGGGCGGCAAGATCGGGCATCGCCTGATCGCCCGGGTCGGGCATATTCGTGCGTATGCCACGTGCGCCGGGATCGTCGGTGCGGCGGTGTTGGGCCATGGCCTGATCAATTGGCTGCCGGCGTGGATCGTGCTGCGGATGATTGTGGGCCTGGGGATGATGTGCCAGTACATGGTCATCGAAAGCTGGCTGAATGAGCAGGCCGATGCCAAGCAGCGTGGCGTGGTGTTCAGCGGCTATATGATTGCGTCGTACCTGGGGCTGGTGTTGGGTCAGTTGATCCTGGTGATGCACCCGGAGCTGGGCCTTGAATTGCTGATGCTGGTCGCGCTGTGTTTTGCCCTGTGCCTGGTGCCCGTGGCCATGACGCGCCGCATTCACCCGGCGCCGCTGCACCCGGCGCCAATGGAGCCGCGGTTCTTTATCAAGCGTGTGCCGCAGTCGCTGAGTACCGTGCTGGGCGCGGGGTTGATCGTGGGTTCGTTCTACGGTTTGGCGCCGCTCTATGCGTCTCAGCAAGGCCTGACCACCGAGCAGGTCGGTCTGTTTATGGGTAGCTGTATTTTTGCAGGCTTGCTGGTGCAGTGGCCGTTGGGCTGGTTGTCGGACCGCTATGATCGCGCCTTGCTGATTCGTTGTTTTGCGTTGTGCCTGGCGGTGACGGCGTTGCCGTTGGCCGTGCTGACCAAGGTGCCGCTGGAAGTGTTGTTCGTGGCCGGGTTCTTGTGTTCGCTGGTGCAGTTTTGCCTGTACCCGCTGGCGGTGGCGTTCTCCAACGATCATGTGGAAGGTGATCGCCGGGTGTCGCTGACGGCGATGTTGCTGGTGACTTACGGCGTGGGTGCGAGTATCGGGCCGTTGTTGGCGGGTGTTGCCATGAAGCTGTTTGGCAGCCACATGCTCTATGTGTTTTTCAGCCTGTGCGGGTTGGTTCTGGTGTGGCGTATTCGGCCGAAGGCGGTCACCAACCTGCACCAGGTCGACGATGCGCCGCTGCACCACGTGGCGATGCCCGACAGCATGTCCAGCTCGCCGCTGGTGGTGTGCCTTGACCCGCGCGTGGACGAGGCGATCGTGCAGGAGCAAATGCAGGGGCCGGTGGACCCCGAGCCTGAAGCCGAGCCTGAGCCAGCGGCCGATGAGCCGCTGTTCGAAGGGCCGCCGGAGCCGCTGGGCCCGGACGAGCATCCGCATGACTTGAGCAGGGCGCGCCCCTGAACGCAAAAACGGGCAGATCCCATCAGGATCCGCCCGTTTTTTTTGCCGCGATTTTAAACGTTAAAAATCGTCGTCTTTGTCGAAACGTCGCGCTTCACGCTGCAACTGGTACACAAACCGCTCTACCTGGCGCTGCACCAAACCACTCATGTTGTGGAAGCGCACGCCGGCGAAAGTGATGTTGATGCGGTCTTCGAAGTGCAGGTGGCGCAGTTCGACAGAGGTGGTCATGCTGCCGAAGGGCAGGGCGGCGATAAACCGGTCATACACCTGGCCCAGTTGCAGGCGATCGGAAATGTCGCCTTCAAAGCGCAATTTGCAGCCGGTGGCAGAGATGTCGAGCAGTTTGCCGCTGACCGGCGCCCTGATCTTTTCGCCGCCCATCTCGATGTTCACCAGTTGCGCCAGCTTCAACGCGGCGCGAAACGCATTGCGCCGCTGATGGTAGACCACTTCGTCGGGCAGGCTGCCGGTGTAAATGCGGTGGCCATCTTTTTCTTTGATGGTCAGCGTGCCATTGCTTTCCCAGGCGACACGCACGCCGTCGTGGAAGCCTTCGACGCGGAACGGTTCGCCGTTCTCGAGATGGCGTTCGCCGTCACGCGGGATCATTTCGTCCAGGGTCAGCGTTTTGCTGTCAACGTCCACCAAATAGCTTTGGAAGCGCTGGCTGCGTTCGTGGAACGTAATGATCAGTGGGTCATGGCTTTCTTGCAGCATCCGCAAGGTGCTGGCGATTTCCAGAGGCGTGGTGAGCACCTTGGGTGGCTGCGGAGCATCTTCCGCATTAAGGGCGTTGAACACGGTTCTTCCATCTCCAGACAAAATACGACTACACGCAAGAACCGGCATTTTGCCAGCATGTAGCGCGCCTTGGATAGGGCGCGCTGTAAACCGGTGTCAAGCTTGGCTGCGGGTGCTTGGCTTGACCAGCCGCGAGGTGGAACCCTGGGCGTTGTAAAGCGCCGGAGGCTCTCCGCCGTGAAGGATTCGCAACTGGTTGGCGGTCGTGGCTTGCTGCAGCTGGATAGACTGACCGTTGAGCAGGTTGGCTTCCTGGCACTGGGCGAGCAACTGATTGAGTGCGGTGCTTTGCGCCAGCAACTGGTCGCCGACCGAAGAATGACTGGCCAGCTGTGCGAGCCCA
Organism: Pseudomonas sp. ICMP 460; assembly: GCF_002723595.1. Taxonomy (NCBI): domain Bacteria; kingdom Pseudomonadati; phylum Pseudomonadota; class Gammaproteobacteria; order Pseudomonadales; family Pseudomonadaceae; genus Pseudomonas; species Pseudomonas sp. ICMP 460. The sequence continues at coordinate 42,310 of NZ_LKBR01000010.1, read as the reverse complement.
TCGTGATCGGGCGCAAGGCCGAGGCTGACGAGGATCTGGCTGCGCTTTTTGCCATGCTGCTCGAGCAGCACAATCAGCGACTGCTTGCGCGCCAGAATATCTTCCAGCAAGCGCATGTCCCGGCCATGCAAGGCCAGGGACTCTTCTTTGAGCAGCTCGAGCAAATGTTGCGTCGGCGCCAGATCATCAATGATCAGTTGAAGCAAATGTTCGTCGTGGTGCATGGCTGGCCTTGGGTTTTAAGCGTCCAAAAGCCCTGCGCAGGCATTTGCCTAGCGCGTGGCTTCGAAGTTAAGCAGCTTGCTGGCTACACGGTTGCTGTCGACTTTATAGCTGCCATCGGCGATGGCCTGCTTCAATTCGGCCACACGGGCTTTATTGACGACAGGTTGATCGCGCAGCGAGTCAGTGACCTTCTGCAACTGTTGAGCCTCATTGCTCAGGTGTACCGATTCCCCGCTTTGGCTGGCGCTGGCCTGTTCTGCCTTGGCGGCAGGCGCTGGCTGCGACTTGGCTTCTACGCTGTCCTTGGCACCGCTGGTACGCGTATTGCCGGGCAAAGCCGGGGCGTTATTTAAACGACTGAAATCAATGACCATGATAAAAAACCTCTGGGTATTTGGACGCTTGCCATGTTTTCGGCCATACCCGGACAAACTTTAGGCTCGATTGACAATAAACCTGCACGTACGCATCTATGGCGCACAGTGTAGGAAAAGCAGGCGTCCTGCGCCAGTGACTATAACGCTACCTCGACTTGCCCTGGCGCGGTGACTTGCGCTTTGATCACCCGGTTGGAGTTGAGGTTTTTAACCCTGATCTGTTCGCTCATGCCGCCGTTGGACAGCGCTTCCCCCGGCATTTTTACGGTAAGCCCGCCACTGCTGGCGGAAATCACCACTTGGTCGCCCTTGCGAATCACTTCGGCCTGTTCCAGGTGGACCAGGGTGATGACTTGGTCGGCCACCATTGGTCGGGTCAATCGCTGCCCCACGGCTTGGTCAACCGACGTCAGGTAGCCCTGGTTGATCAGGCTGATATCGCGTTCGCGCAAGCCTATGTCGTCGAAGCCGATGATGCCCAAGCGTTTTAATGGCCGCGTCACCACCACCACGTCGCGGAACAGTTTGACCTGCGCCGGCACAAACACGGTCCACGGCGAGGCGCCCTCGCAGCGCACTTTCACCGTGACCCGACCGATGGGCTGGGCGGGGCTTTCAAGCGAGGCTGTCAATTCTTTGTCGCACAGCGGCATGCGCAAACGCGGGTCCAACTGGTTCACTTGAATCTCATAACGCCCCGGCGTCTGGGTGGTTGCCAGATAATCTTCTACAGTGAACTCAAGAAAGCCTTGAGTGACGCCGATAAGAAGATCAGGCAAGGTGGCGTTATCTGCGCGGGCCGTGATGCCCGAGCCCAAGGCGAGCAACGCCAGCGAGACGCAGAGCAGTCTGCGGAACGTTGGAAGGCGAGGGCGTCGGGAAACTGTCATTTTAAGGTTCATGGCCAACTAAATATCAAAACAACAGCAAAGCTCGTGCCGTTTAGTGGTGGGTACGCGCTTCACTTTAGGTCTAGCCTAAGTTTTAGCGTAGGAGTCATGGCATGGCAGGTGTAATGGATTCAGTAAACCAGCGCACACAGCTGGTGGGGCAGAATCGCCTGGAGTTGTTGCTTTTTCGCCTGGATGGCAAACAGTTATATGGCATCAACGTGTTTAAAGTGCGGGAAGTGCTGCAATGTCCCAAGCTGACGATCATGCCCAAATCCAGCCCCGTGGTCTGTGGCGTGGCGAACATCCGTGGCGCGACCATCCCGATTCTTGACCTGGCCCTGGCCACAAGTTCGGCGGGTTTGCAGGATCGCGAAAACCCGTTCGTGATCATCACGGAGTACAACACCAAGACCCAGGGTTTTCTGGTGCGCTCGGTGGAACGCATCGTCAACATGAACTGGGAAGAGATCCATCCGCCGCCCAAGGGCACCGGGCGTGACCACTACCTCACGGCAGTGACACGGGTGGATAACCAGTTGGTCGAAATCATCGACGTGGAGAAGATCCTCGCCGAAGTCGCACCCACCTCGGAAACCATCTCGGTGGGCGTGGTGGATGCCGAAACGGCGCACAAGGCGGTATCGCTGCGTGTGCTGACGGTGGATGACTCCTCGGTGGCGCGCAAGCAGGTGACCCGTTGCCTGCAAACCGTCGGCGTCGAAGTGGTGGCCCTTAATGATGGTCGCCAGGCGCTGGATTATTTGCGCAAGCTGGTGGATGAAGGCAAGAAGCCGGAAGATGAATTCTTGATGATGATCTCTGACATCGAGATGCCGGAAATGGACGGCTACACGCTTACCGCCGAGATACGCAACGATCCACGCATGCAAAAGCTGCACATCATCCTGCATACTTCGTTGTCAGGTGTATTCAATCAGGCGATGGTCAAGAAAGTCGGTGCCGATGACTTCCTGGCCAAATTTCGCCCTGATGACCTGGCATCCCGGGTAGTCGACCGGATCAAGGCAGCAGATCACGGCTAGGGGAAATTCCCCTGGCGGTCACACGATTTAAGAGGCGGTATCATTGTCTACGGGTAATTTGGATTTCGAACAATTCCGGGTCTTCCTGGAAAAAGCCTGTGGCATATTGCTCGGTGAAAACAAGCAATATCTGGTATCCAGCCGCCTCAACAAACTCATGGAGCAGCAGGGCATCAAGTCCCTTGGCGAGTTGGTGCAGCGCATCCAGAGCCAGCCGCGCAGCGGGCTCAAGGAAATGGTGGTCGATGCCATGACCACCAACGAAACCCTGTGGTTTCGCGACACCTACCCCTTCGAGGTGCTCAAGAGCAAAGTGCTGCCGGAGGCCATCAAGGCCAGCCCGGGCCAGCGTCTGCGTATCTGGTCGGCCGCCTGTTCTTCGGGGCAGGAACCGTACTCGATTTCGATGTCCATCGATGAGTTCGAGCGAACCAACATGGGCCAGTTGAAGGCGGGTGCGCAAATTGTCGCCACTGACTTGTCCGGCACCATGCTCACCAACTGCAAGACCGGCGAGTACGACAGCCTGGCGCTCGGTCGTGGTTTGTCACCGGAGCGCCTGCAGCGTTTCTTCGACCCTAAAGGGGCGGGACGTTGGGCGGTCAAGGCGCCGATCAAAAGCCGGGTGGAGTTTCGCTCGTTCAATTTGCTCGACAGCTACGCCAGCCTGGGCAAGTTTGACATGGTGTTTTGCCGCAACGTGCTGATCTACTTCTCGGCAGAGGTCAAGAAAGACATCCTGTTGCGTATCCATGGCACGCTCAAGCGCGGTGGTTATTTGTTCCTCGGCGCTTCTGAAGCGTTGAATGGGTTGCCGGATCATTACCAGATGGTGCAGTGCAGTCCGGGTATTATTTACCAGGCCAAGTAAGCACTGAATAAAAAAACGGGAGGCCCCTTGAAGGCCTCCCGTTTTTTTATGCGCTGTCAAACGGTAGCAGCGTGTACTCAGGGCCTTTGTGTCATGCGGATATTGCCCAGCGACAGGCGATGTCGGCCCAGCGGAACGGCATCGTTGAACAGGCCGAGTGTGACGTTGCCGGTCATTGTGGCGACAAACGACCCGCTCCCGGACTGCTGGGTCAGGTTGATGTTCTGAACAGTCGGGCCGATTCGGCTGCCGTTGATTGTCAGGAAAACCATTGAGCCATCGGCGGGGTCGCCTGCGCTTGCGTCAAAGGCGAAATCGTACGTGCGGCCCGCGGTCACCCAAATGGTTCGGGTAATTATGTGGGACTTGGCAACCTCGCTGTCGGCTACGTCAGCGACTACCTGCCCTGCGACAATGCGCAACACGCCGCCCACGTAACTGCCTTGGGCTACCCAGCCCTGGAACGTACCGTCTTTGAAGTCCCACACCATGCCTGGCGTTGGCGGTATGACTATCGGGCGCCGGTTGATGGTCACGGTGGCGTCCGGTGCAGTCAGGGAAACCCCGCTACGCCTGATGCTCACCCGCAGCCGCACGCTGTTGCCCTCGTTCGCTTCAACACGTTCCCTGGGTATCTGAGCAATGAGTGAGGGCACGCCTTGGGCAATTGAAAAGCTTTGGTTATGGTCACCACCCAGAACATTGCTGATCATGTTGATATTGACAAAGTCCATGGGCAGTAAGGGGAAGCTGCACATGGCTTCAGCAGAGTTGCCCGTCAGCAGGCTGGTGTTCAGGTTTGGAATGGGCAGTGCCGAGTCTTGTAATGTGAAGCCGAGGGCTGGGACAGTCATCGTGGTAAGCCTCTTCCTTGCGCATGGAGGGATGTGCGCCCAATAGGGCATCCGATGCGGCAGGCACCACAACTGTCATAAATACCAGTGCAGACGGACGGTGCGACAGCGCGCTGCGTTTTAAATGACTGCGTCGCCGCGGTTGCCGCTCGCCATTAAAGCGGCAAAGGTGATTGCCGCTTTAATGGCGCGACGCGGAAGGCGGTTGCCGCTTTTCTGGCATTGCCGCCGGCAAACGCCGCGCAAACCCTTGAATTACGGGCTTTGCTGACATTGGCATGCACCTTGCTAAGACCTTGTTACGAAAAGCAGGTCAGCCTAAAGGTTTCCGCCATGAGCATCAGCTTCGATAAAGCGCTCGGTATCCACGAACAAGCCCTGGGCTTCCGCGCCCAGCGTGCCGAAGTCCTGGCCAACAACATTGCCAACGCCGACACCCCGAACTACAAGGCTCGGGACTTGGACTTCTCTGCTGTGCTCGCCGCCCAGCAAGACAAGACCAAGAACGGCACCTTCGCCTTGAACATGACCAACAACCGTCATATCGAAGCGCAAGGCCTGAGCAATGGTGACGAGTCATTGCTGTATCGCACGCCGATGCAGCCATCGATCGACCAGAACACCGTGGATGCCCAGCTGGAGCAATCGGCCTATGCCGAGAACTCGGTGAACTTCCAGGCCAGCTTCACCCTGCTCAACAGCAAATTCAAAGGGCTGATGTCAGCCCTGCGTGGAGAATAAGCCATGTCCTTAGCCAGTGTTTTTAATATTGCCGGCAGTGGCATGAGCGCGCAAACCACGCGCCTGAACACCGTCGCCAGTAACATCGCCAACGCCGAAACCGTGTCTTCGAGCATTGACCAGACCTACCGTGCACGTCACCCGGTGTTTGCCACCATGTTTCAGGGCGGCCAGAGCGGCGGCAGCGATTCGCTGTTCCAGAGCCAGGACGCCGCAGGCCAGGGCGTGCAAGTACTTGGCGTGGTTGAAGACCAGAGCAATCTGGAAGCGCGCTATGAGCCTAACCACCCCGCTGCGAACGAAAAGGGTTACGTCTACTACCCCAACGTCAACGTGGTCGAGGAAATGGCCGACATGATCTCCGCCAGTCGTTCGTTCCAGACCAACGCGGAAATGATGAACACCGCCAAAACCATGATGCAGAAGGTCCTGACCCTGGGTCAGTGATAAGGGGTGCCAAATAATGGCCATTGTTGATAGCACTTCTACGAACACGGCGGTTCAGGACCTTTTCAACACGAAGGTCAGCTCCGCAACAAACAATGTCGCAAGCGTTGCCTCGGCAGCCACCGGCAGCCAGTCGCTGGGCAAAGACGCGTTTCTGCAATTGCTGGTTACCCAGTTGAAAAACCAGAACCCGCTGTCGCCTCAAGACAACGGCGCATTTGTCGCACAACTGGCGCAGTTCAGCAGCCTGGAAGGGATTAACACCCTGAACGACTCGGTGAATTCGATCTCCAGCAACTTCAGCTCGTCGCAAGCGCTGCAAGCGTCGTCGCTGGTGGGGCGTTCGATCATCACCCAAACCGACAAAGCCACGGTCGACACCAGCAAGAGCATGACCGGCTCGGTGGCCGTGACTGCGGCGACGGGCAACGTTTCGGTGAAGATCACCGACGCAACCGGCAGTGTGGTGCGCACCCTCGATTTGGGCGCCCAAAGCGCCGGCGATGTGAGCTTTGTCTGGGATGGCAAGAACGACAGTGGTGAGGTCGCGACTCCCGGGACCTACACCTTTGCCGCTACCACCAAGAGTGACGCCGGCGATGCCGTTGCGCTTAGCACCTCATTGCCGGCAACGGTTACCAGCGTGACGCTGAGCAAGACCGGCGGCGAAATGCTGCTGAACCTTGCTGGCGGCATGGGCAGCGTCAAGCTGTCGCAAATTCAGACTATCGGTACATAGAGCCGGCTAACGACGGCAGAAGGAGAGAAACATGTCTTTTAACATCGGCCTTAGCGGCCTCTATGCGGCCAACAAACAACTGGACGTTACCGGCAACAACATCGCCAACGTTGCGACCACTGGCTTCAAGTCGTCCCGTGCGGAATTCGCCGATATTTACGCGGCGTCCAAGCTGGGCACTGGCCAGAACAGCATCGGCAACGGTGTGAACCTGGCGGCGGTGTCCCAGCAATTCACCCAGGGTGACGTCAATAACAGCGGCGGTACGCTGGACATGGCGATCCAGGGCGGTGGCTTCTTCGTACAGAAGGGCAGCGACGGCTCGCTGGAGTACACCCGTAGTGGCGCGTTCCGTTCCGACAAGGACGGTTACATCACCAACAACACCGGCACCTCGCGCCTGCAGGGCTACGCGGCAGACGATGAAGGCAATATCACCAAGGGCGGCCTGACCGACCTGAAACTGAACTTGTCGAACCTGCCGCCCAAAGCGTCCACCAAAGTGGATTCCAGCAGCAACTTGAACTCTTCGGAGCCGGTGATCGACCAAACGGCCAAGCCGTTTGATCCAACCGACACCAGCACCTTTACCACTCAATACAGCACCACGCTGTATGACAGCCAAGGTAACGCCCACCCGATGGTGCAGTACCTGGTGAAAACCGATGCCAACAAGTGGAACGCCTACACCCTGATCGATGGGCGTAACCTGGATGGCAGCGCACCGACCACCACCGGTACGACTGCACCTGTACCGTCCACGTTGAGTTTTGATGGCTCCGGCAAGCTCACGGGTATAGTCACCGGTACCACCTCGAGCACTACCTTGAACCTTACAGGTTGGGTGCCGGGCACTGTGACCGATGGCGTATGGAAGGCAAACGGCGCGAACGCCAACCCGACCGGTGTTGCTATCAACATGGCCAACATCACCCAGTACAACTCGGCGACCTACCGCAACCCGCCGACCACCGACGGTTACGCCACTGGCCAGATCACCGGCCTTAAAATCGACGGCAATGGCGTACTGTTTGCGACGTTCAGCAACCAGCAAAGCAAGGCTGTCGGCCAGATCTCCCTGGCCAGCTTCAACAACGAGCAGGGCCTGCAACCCGCCGGCAGTACTTCGTGGCGAGAGACTTTCGCTTCGGGCCAGCCGGGTTACGACACCCCGCAATCAGGCACCTTGGGTTCGATCGTGGCCAACTCGCTGGAGAACTCCAACGTCAACCTGACCAACGAGCTGGTGGACCTGATCAAGGCGCAGAGCAACTATCAGGCGAACGCCAAGACCATCTCTACCCAGAGCACCATCATGCAGACCATCATTCAAATGACTTGATGCACATGGCCTGACGCGTCACGAAAAACCAGCCCCTCGACCGAGGGGCTTTTTTTTGCCTGTCATTTGGCCTCAAGACTTTTCCGACTGCCTGCCCGGTTACCAGACGACACGCCTGTACTGGAACCGACCACAACGTTCTTTCCACACATCAATCACGAGGCATTCGATCCGTCATTACAAGGGGGCACAGTATGTGGAGTTCGTCGGTGTCCAGCCATGGGGCTGGAGGCGTGAATTATGGCGTGGGTGGGGCAGGCCAGTATCGGGGGGGAATCCTTTCAGACGGTAAAAAGGATGATGTGGATTCTGACAAAACCGCGATTTCCAATCTTCTAAAAGAGCTGACGGACGCCGAGAAAACCTCGAAAAACCAGACTGTTCAAGAGGTGCGTGACAAGCTCAATGCAAAACGAAAAGAGCTGGGGGACGAGAAGTTCAAAGAGATCCTGGAAGAGCTGAAGAAAGATGCGTCTGAGGGTTTACTCGCGCAACTGAAGCGGATGTTTCCGGACCTGTTTCCAGACGATTCAGCCCCAACCCCCTCTCCAGCACCTTCGCCAGGTGGTGGTGGGGGCGGTGGCGGCGGTGGTGGCAGCGTTAATCCGAGTAATTTTGGCCCCAAAGAGTCGATGAGTAACAAGCCTTTTACCCAGGGGGCTAATCACGCTAACTACACGCCTGACAAGAGTGATCCCGGTAAAAAACCAGGCATGGGCAAGGAGGCCGGCAATATTTGGACCGGTTTCAAACAGGGACCGGATGGAAACTGCACCACGGTTTCGGCAATCAAGGCCGCCATGATGAAGTTTGGTCAGAAGCCCACCGATGTGTTCAAGGATGTAAAAGAAGCAGGTGATGGCTATGACGTGCAGATGCGCGATGGGTTCCAGCTTCATTTGAGCAAGGGCGAATTGCAGGTGGCGGCGCAGCAGGCGCGATTTTTGGGCGATGATCCGGCCATGATGACCGACGCCAACTTCCTGTATGCGGCGAGCGCCAAGCGCGCGCAAATGGAAAACAATGATGGCACCGCAAGCGCCAGTTTCCTGCAGGCGACGGTTACGTTGAACGATGGCGAGTATGGTCGTGAATCGCTGGAACGCCTGGGGCTTAAAAATCACTACAGGACCTCCTCCAGCAGCGAGTTGGCCAATGGCGCGTTGGGTGTTGTGGACTTCGGCGGCCATTCAATGGCCGTGGTCGGTGGGCGGTTAGAGCTTTGGGGAAGTCGAGGTGGCAGGCCTCAAGAGGGTAATGCTTATGCGCTCATCTAAAGCGTGAGAGCTGCTTACCTGTAATCGAAAAAAAACCGACAACCCCTGAATGCTCCAAGGTTGTCGGCTTTTTTGAATCACGGGCGATTAAGCCCGCAACGGGCTCAGCTTATTGGCACGCTTCGCAATCCGGCTCGTCAATCGCGCAGGCCTTTGGCACTGGCGCCGGGCCGGCCGGTGCTGCGAGCACCGAATCGTCACCGTGGTTGCCGCCGCTGGAAACAGCGTTCAGCTTACCGGTGTTGATGGTCGACTTCTCGGTGCTGGTCGCGGCCAGGGCACGGAGGTAGTAAGTGGTTTTCAGGCCACGGTACCACGCCATACGGTAGGTCACGTCGAGCTTCTTGCCCGAAGCGCCGGCGATGTACAGGTTCAGCGATTGCGCCTGGTCGATCCACTTCTGACGACGGCTGGCGGCGTCAACGATCCACTTGGTGTCCACTTCGAAGGCGGTGGCGTAGAGCTCTTTGAGTTCTTGCGGGATGCGCTCGATCTGCTGCACGGAACCGTCGTAGTACTTCAGGTCGTTGATCATCACCGAGTCCCACAGGCCGCGGGCTTTCAGGTCGCGAACAAGGTAGGGGTTGATCACGGTGAATTCGCCCGACAGGTTCGATTTCACATACAGGTTCTGGTAGGTCGGTTCGATCGACTGCGACACGCCGGTGATGTTGGCGATGGTCGCGGTCGGTGCGATGGCCATGATGTTGGAGTTACGAATACCTTTTTGCACACGGGCACGTACCGGCGCCCAGTCCAGGGATTCGTTGAGGTCAACGTCGATGTACTTCTGGCCACGCTGCTCGATCAGGATCTGTTGCGAATCCAGCGGCAGGATGCCTTTGGACCACAGCGAACCTTCGAACGTCTGGTAGGCGCCGCGCTCGTCGGCCAGGTCGCAGGAAGCCTGGATCGCGTAGTAGCTGACCGCTTCCATCGACTTGTCGGCGAACTCGACCGCTGCATCCGAACCGTAAGGAATGTGCTGCAGGTACAAAGCGTCCTGGAAGCCCATGATGCCCAAGCCAACCGGGCGGTGCTTGAAGTTGGAGTTCTGCGCCTGTGGCACCGAGTAGTAGTTGATGTCGATAACGTTATCGAGCATGCGTACCGCGGTATTGACGGTGCGTTCCAGCTTGGCGGTGTCCAGCTTGCCGTTGACGATGTGGTTCGGCAGGTTGATCGAGCCCAGGTTGCAAACGGCGATCTCGTCCTTGTTGGTGTTCAAGGTGATTTCGGTGCACAGGTTCGAGCTGTGGACCACGCCCACGTGCTGCTGCGGGCTGCGCAGGTTGCACGGGTCTTTGAAGGTCAGCCATGGGTGGCCGGTTTCGAACAGCATCGAAAGCATTTTGCGCCACAGGTCTTTGGCCTGAATGGTCTTGAACAGCTTGATCTTGCCTGGGTACTGGGACAGCGCTTCGTAGTACTCGTAACGCTCCTCGAAGGCCTTGCCGGTCAGGTCGTGCAGGTCCGGGACTTCGGATGGCGAGAACAGGGTCCACTGGCCATCATCGAAGACGCGCTTCATGAACAGGTCAGGGATCCAGTTGGCGGTGTTCATGTCGTGGGTACGACGACGGTCATCACCGGTGTTCTTGCGCAGCTCGATGAACTCTTCAATGTCCATGTGCCAGGTTTCCAGGTAGGCACACACAGCGCCTTTGCGCTTGCCACCCTGGTTCACGGCCACAGCGGTGTCGTTGACGACTTTCAGGAACGGTACAACGCCCTGGGACTTGCCGTTGGTGCCCTTGATGTACGAACCGAGTGCACGCACCGGGGTCCAGTCGTTGCCCAGGCCGCCGGCGAATTTGGACAACATGGCGTTGTCGTGGATCGCGTGGTAAATGCCCGACAGGTCATCCGGCACGGTGGTCAGGTAGCAGCTCGACAACTGCGGGCGCAGGGTGCCGGCGTTGAACAGGGTCGGGGTCGACGACATGTAGTCAAAAGACGACAACAGGTTGTAGAACTCGATGGCACGGTCTTCTTTGTTCTTCTCTTCGATTGCCAGGCCCATGGCCACGCGCATGAAAAACACTTGCGGCAGTTCGAAGCGGATACCGTCCTTGTGGATGAAGTAACGGTCGTACAGGGTTTGCAGGCCCAGGTAGGTGAACTGCTGATCGCGCTCGTGGTTGATCGCCTTGCCGAGTTTTTCCAGGTCGAAGGTGGCCAGGATCGGGTTCAGCAATTCAAATTCGATACCCTTGGCGATGTAGGCAGGCAATGCCTTCGCGTACAGGTCAGCCATCTCGTGGTGGGTGGCGCTGTCGGCCACGCCCAGGAAACCCAGGCCTTCGGCCCGCAGGGTGTCCATCAACAGGCGCGCGGTCACGAACGAGTAGTTCGGCTCACGTTCAACCAGGGTACGGGCGGTCATCACCAGGGCGGTGTTAACGTCGGTCAGGGCCACGCCGTCGTAGAGGTTTTTCAGGGTTTCGCGCTGGATCAGCTCGCCGTCGACTTCTGCCAGGCCTTCGCAGGCCTCGGTGATGATGGTGTTCAGGCGGCCCAGGTCCAGCGGCGCAAATGTGCCGTCGGCCAGGGTGATGCGGATCGATGGGTGCGCTTGCACGGCCGCTTCTTCGGCCGGGGTACGTACGGCACGTTCCTTGGCGCGCGAATCGCGGTAGATCACGTAGTCGCGGGCTACTTTCTGCTCGCCGGCACGCATCAGGGCCAATTCAACCTGGTCCTGGATTTCTTCGATGTGGATGGTGCCGCCCGATGGCATGCGACGCTTGAACGTTGCCGAGACTTGTTCGGTCAGGCGGGCAACGGTGTCGTGGATGCGCGACGAGGCAGCAGCGGTGCCGCCTTCAACTGCAAGAAACGCTTTGGTGATGGCGACGGTGATTTTGTCATCGGTGTAAGGAACGACAGTCCCGTTACGCTTGATCACGCGCAGTTGGCCAGGTGCGGTGGCGGACAGATCCATATTCGAATCAGCGGCCTGCGGCACGGAGCCCTGCGGGTTCTCGCGAGTTGTGTCGGTTTGCATGGGGGGGTTGTCTCCACGTTCTATATTTGATTGCGAGTGCGAGGTTATCCCTGCAACACCCGTACCGCTTTCCATGTCGGGTATGGAGAACGGTTGCCATCCGCGTGAGCGATTTGGACTACAAGAAATCTGTTGGTTGCACGCTGCGTTAGCGATAAAGCGCTTGAGTTTCGAGCCACTTGTGTGGTTGGTCGAATGGGTCGAAAACCCCACATGTGGGGTCTGGCGTGCCGCCGAGGTACAAGATAATGCGTTTTTGTAGGGTTAGCAACGCAGTAACCTGTGGATAAGGCTGTGAGTAAAATGTGAAAGAAAGCTGCAATACCCGTGTAGGCCACGTAGCGACTGCGTTGAACCGTTTGTCATTAAATATTTCGGGCTTGAAACGGCATCTCAATTTTTGAGGGCGCGAACCCTACCATAAAAAAATGTGATCACCGAATGGATTTCCGCGCTTGTGCCGCAGGGCTGGCACGTGGCTACAATCTGCCCACTCACAGGCGTTGTTATGCCCAGAAAACATTACAAACTGGGTATGCCGGGTGAAGATCAGCATGTGCGTCCTGAACCATTTCTAATAACAACGAGGGTCACCCGTGGAGCAAGAAGCCTGGCACCTATTGATTGTCGAGGACGACGAGCGGCTGGCTGAGTTGACCCGCGACTACCTGCAAAGCAACGGCCTGCACGTGTCGGTGGAAAGCGACGGCGCCCTTGCGGCGGCGCGCATCATCGCTGAGCAGCCGGACCTGGTGATTCTCGACCTGATGCTGCCCGGCGAAGACGGCCTGAGCATCTGCCGCACGGTACGTGAACATTATGACGGTGTGATCCTGATGTTGACCGCGCGTACCGACGACATGGACCAAATAGTGGGCCTGGACATGGGCGCCGACGACTACGTGTGCAAACCCGTGCGCCCGCGCTTGTTACTCGCGCGCATCCAGGCCTTGCTACGGCGCAGCGAAACGGCTGTACCGCCGGCCGTCGAACACCAGCGCCGCCTGCAGTTTGGCCCGTTGCTGGTCGACAATGCGCTGCGCGAAGCCTGGCTGCACGGCGGCGCTATCGAACTGACCAGCGCCGAGTTCGATTTGCTGTGGTTACTGGTGGCGAATGCCGGGCGCATTTTGTCCCGCGAAGAAATCTTCATCGCCCTGCGCGGCATCGGCTACGACGGCCAGGATCGCTCCATTGATGTGCGCATTTCACGCATTCGCCCAAAAATCGGTGACGACCCGATTCACCCGCGCTTGATCAAGACCATCCGCAGCAAAGGCTACTTGTTCGTCCCTGAAGCCGCTGCCGATATGCCGCTGTGAACTCGATCTTCCTGCGGATTTACGGCGGCATGTGCGCCGCGCTGATTCTGGTCGCGCTGTTGGGGGTACTGGCCCTGCACCTGCTCAACGAGGTGCGCAGCGACCAATACCGCGAGCGCCTGGCCCACGGCACCTTCGCGCTGATGGGCGACAACCTGCAACCCATGAGCCCCATCGAGCGCCAACGTGCGCTGGCGATGTGGGAGCGTTTGCTTGGCATGCCCTTGGCGTTGCGCACGCTGAGCGATGCTCAGCTCGACTTGGGCCAGCGCAGCCGCCTGCAACGTGGCCAAGTGCTGGTTGAGCAGACCGGGCCGCATTCGGCGCGTGTGCTGCGCCAAGTCAGCGAACAGGAGCCGTGGGTGCTCACCGGCGAAGTGCAGCAGATCAGCGAACAACTGGCCCGCGCGACTATTTACTTGTTGGCCGACGAACTGGTGCGTTTTCCGGTCGCCGAGCAAGCGCAAAAGCTCGCCGACATCAAGCAAGCCAAGGGTTTTGGTTTTGACATGCACCTTATGACGCTTGCCCAGGCCGACATGGACGACGACCAGCGCCGCCGTGTAGCGGAGGGCGATACCGTGATGGCCTTGGGCAAGGGCGGCGATTCGATCCGGGTGTTTGCCGGCATGGCCGGTACGCCTTGGGTACTGGAGATTGGCCCGCTGTATCAAATGAACCCGTACCCGCCGCAATGGCTGATTTTGATCGCGCTGATCAGCCTGACCTTGATCGGCCTGATCGTGTATTTGCTGGTGCGCCAGCTTGAACGGCGCCTTAAAGGCCTGGAAGCGGCGGCCACGCGCATCGCCAAAGGCAGCCTGGATGTTCGCGTACCTGCGCGCGGCGCCGATTCGGTGGGGCGTTTGGCGGCCGCCTTTAATGACATGGCCGAGCACTTGCAGCAATTATTGGCGATCCAGCGCGAACTGGTGCGCGCGGTCTCCCACGAGCTGCGCACGCCGGTGGCCCGCCTGCGCTTTGGTCTGGAGATGATCGGCGACGCCGCCACTCCCCAGGCAAGGGCCAAATACATGCAGGGCATGGACAGCGATATCGAGGACCTCGATGGCCTGGTAGACGAAATGCTCACCTACGCACGTTTGGAGCAGGGCGCGCCGGCGCTGAATTTCCAGCGGGTCGACCTCAGTGCGTTGCTCGACCAAGTGATTGGCGAGTTGTCGCCACTGCGCCCGCACGTCACGGTGACTCGCGGTATATGCCTGTCATCGGCGCATTGGGACGACGCGTGGGTGGATGCCGAGCCGCGTTATTTGCACCGTGCGTTGCAAAACCTGGTGAGCAATGCGATGCGTCACGCTCAAGGCCAGGTGCTGATCAGTTATCAGGTGGGCCAGGTGCGTTGCCGCATCGATGTGGAAGACGACGGCCCCGGCGTGCCGCAAAGCGCCTGGGAACGCATTTTTACCCCGTTCCTGCGCCTGGACGACAGCCGCACCCGAGCATCAGGCGGGCATGGCCTGGGTTTATCGATTGTGCGGCGGATTATCCATTGGCATGGCGGGCGGGCGTTGATCAGCAAGAGCAACAACCTCGGCGGCGCGTGTTTCAGCTTGAGTTGGCCGCGCGATCAGCAAAAAGCATAAGGTGATCGCCTCCACACGCTGAAGCGCTTTTTTATGGGAGCGGGCTTGCTCGCGATAGCGGCTTATCAGTTGAAAAATACGTGTCTGACACACAGCAATCGCGAGCAAGCCCGCTCCCACAGTTGAGTGCTTTCGGCTTGGTGTGATCAGCGCTGGTTTGCTTGCGATTGCGCTGTATCACGCGCCGATAGCCACCAGGCTCAACAACTGCTCCCCATTCACCGCAAATTGTGCGGCCAGCTCCGTGCCGGGGCACCACTCGGCAGACAGGTCCGTGAGCAACCGCAACCGCACATGGCCGCTGTGTGACCACTCCACCACCTCGGCATGCTCAAAGTAGAAGCGCTTCTGCACAATCGGGTAGAGCGCCTTGAACAGGCTTTCCTTGGCCGAAAACGTCAGCGTCACCAGCAACGCAATCTGCTCGCGCGGCACGCTCGCCATGCGTTGCAGTTCGTCTACGGTAAGAATTTCCCCGGCCAAACGCTCCGCGCGTTCCAGCGGCAGTACATTTTCCAGGTCCATTCCCAGCCCGCGCCATTGCGCTTTATGCCCGACAATCGCCGCCGCATGCCCGGTGCTGTGGGTAATGGAGCCACTGATGTGCGCAGGCCACACCGGCGCACGGTCTTCGCCGATGGCCGGTATGCAATGGAGCTGGTCAAGCTGGTGCAGCGCCGCGCGGGCGCACACGCGGCCCGCCAGGAACTCGGCCTGACGCTTGGCCACCGAGCGCTGGATGCTGGCGGGTGGCGGCACGGCGCTGCGCTGAAAGTCATCGGCGACTAATAAGGCCGGGTCGAATCGAGTGCTCACAAACACCGTGCCAGGTAGCGGGACGGGCAGTGGCCAACGGGCATCGAGTGGGGTGCAGCAAGCGGGTAGAGGCGTCATGCGCGGTATTTTGCCGAGTTGGCGTGCCGCTGGATAGCCCATTACGGTTCAGGCGCGGTTCAGAGCCCGTTCAGGGGGAGTTCAGGGGCGCCTGCGTAGTCTGGCTGCAACAGGCAAACGCACAGAGGTAAGCACCATGACTGCGATCAAAAAGCTGATGTTGGCGTTAACCATGCTCAGTGCCACGGCGGGCGTGCAGGCTTCGGACGCCACGTTTTCGGGCTTTGGCAGCGAGAGAAGCAAAAAAACCAGCACCCTGATCCAGCGTGTCAGCTTCGAAGATGCGGGCAGCCAAGCCGCGCCGTGGGGCCAGTCCCTGGGGCAAACCAGCCCACAAGCAGACTATCGCGCCGGCTACGAACACCTGACGGGCCAATACAATGGCATTAAACTGCGCCCGCAAGACTTGCAGGGCCGCTATGATACCCCTCAGTCGGACAGTTGAATTGCCTTGGAGAGCCTTATGAAATTGCTGGTGGTGGAAGATGAGGCGCTGTTGCGTCATCACCTGTTGACCCGCCTCACCGACAGTGGGCACGTGGTCGAAGCCGTGGCCAATGCCGAGGAAGCCTTGTACCAGACCGGGCAATTCAACCACGACCTCGCCATCATCGACTTGGGGCTGCCCGGCATGGGCGGCCTGGACCTGATCCGGCAACTGCGCGCCCAGGCCAAGACCTTTCCGATTCTGATCCTTACCGCGCGCGGCAACTGGCAGGACAAAGTCGAAGGCTTGGCCGCCGGTGCCGACGACTACGTGGTCAAGCCGTTCCAGTTCGAAGAACTGGAAGCGCGGATGAACGCCTTGTTGCGCCGCTCCAGCGGTTTCACCCAGTCGACCATCGTCGCCGGGCCGTTGCTGCTGGACCTCAACCGCAAGCAAGCGTCGCTGGATGAGCAGCCGTTGGCGCTGACCGCTTACGAGTACCGAATTCTCGAGTATTTAATGCGCCACCATCAACAGGTGGTCGCCAAGGACCGCTTGATGGAGCAGCTCTACCCCGATGACGACGAGCGTGACCCGAACGTCATTGAAGTGCTGGTCGGGCGCCTGCGCCGCAAGCTGGAAGGCCCGGCCGGGTTCAAGCCGATCGACACCGTGCGTGGCTTGGGCTACCTGTTCAATGAGCGCTGCCGTTGATTCGCTCGTTACGTGTGCGCTTGATGCTCGCGGCTGCCACCTTGGCCGTGCTGTTTATGCTGGGCTTGTTGCCCGCCATGCAAGGTGCGTTCAGCCTGGCGCTGCAGGATTCCATCGAGCAGCGCCTGGCGTCGGACGTGACCACCCTGATTTCTGCCGCGCGGGTTGAAAACAATCGCTTGGTGATGCCGGCGCAGTTGCCCGACGAACGCTTCAACCTCGCCGATAGCCGGCTGCTCGGCTACATCTACGACCGTGAAGGCCATCTGGTATGGCGTTCGCGCGCGACCCGCGAAGAGAACATCAACTACAAACCGCGCTACGACGGACGCGGCAACGAGTTCGCACGCATTCGCGAGGCCAGCGGCCAGGAATTCTTCGCCTATGACGTAGAGGTCAAGCTGCTGGGCGGCAAAAGCGCGGCGTTCAGTATCGTCGCCCTGCAACCGGTGCGCGAATACCTGACGACCCTCGAAGGCCTGCGCGAAAACCTCTACCTGGGGTTCGGCGCGGCCTTGCTGGTGTTGTTGACGCTGTTGTGGCTGGGTTTGACCTGGGGCCTGCAAGCCCTGCGACGCTTGAGCCAGGAGCTTGACCAAATCGAAGGCGGCACCCGCGAAAGCCTTACCGAAGAACACCCTCGTGAACTCTTGCGGCTTACCGGTTCCCTCAACCGCCTGTTGCACAGCGAGCGCGAGCAACGGGCGCGCTACCGAGACTCCCTCGACGACTTGGCGCACAGCCTGAAAACCCCGCTGGCGGTGTTGCAGGGCGTCAGCGAAGACATGGCCCAGCGCCCGCAGGAGCGCAGCCAAGCCTGGGTGCTGCAGTCGCAGATCGAACGCATGAGCCAGCAGATCGGTTACCAGTTGCAGCGCGCCAGCTTGCGCAAAAGCGGCCTGGTGCGCCATCAGGTGCGTTTGGAGCCCGTGCTGCAAAGCCTGTGCGACACGCTGGACAAGGTCTACCGCGACAAGCGCGTGACCATCAACGTCGAGCTGCCGCCGGAGTGTGATGTGCCCATCGAGAAGGGCGCCTTGCTGGAAATGCTCGGCAACCTGCTCGAAAACGCCTACCGCCTGTGCTTGAGCGAAGTGCGCATCAGCGTGGTGGAAGACCTCGAAGGCACGGATTTGTATATCGAGGATGACGGCCCTGGCGTGCCGCCTGACCAGCGCGCGCGTATTTTGCAACGCGGCGAGCGACTGGACCGCCAGCATCCGGGGCAGGGGATTGGTCTGGCGGTGGTCAAAGACATCATCGAAAGCTACGGCGCCACGTTGACCCTCGGCGATTCGCCGCTGGGTGGCGCAGCGTTCAAGATCCATTTCCCCGCCGCCTGAGCGCATTCTTTTGTGGCGAGCGGGCTTGCTCGCGTTGGGCTGCGAAGCGGCCCCAATTCAGTCACCACAGTTTATCCAGACAGAACCCGGTTGAATGGTTTCAGGGCCGCTGCGCGCCCCAACGCGAGCAAGCCCGCTCGCCACAAGGCCCGCTCGGCACAAGGGCCGCTCGCCGTAACATCACCATCTGCCACAAGTCAGCTGCCGGCGCAGACCCTGTGGGAATACGCTATAAAATAGTCAGCCGCGCCCCAAAATCCTCTTCAAGGCGGATATCCGCCAAATTATTGGACGCGATCGGTTCGCCTGGCGGAATTCCGCCACCTTATCGTGCGCGATCAAGCGGCGTTTGAAACCTCTAGCCCTGATGTCTAAAGGCCTTCAGCGATTTTCAGCAAAGTGGCACGGCGTTTGCGATAAGGATTCCAGCGCAGGCTTTGTCCTACAGGTCTCGCAAACAACAAATCCCTCCAGTGCAGGAGGGTTCGCAATTCAAGTGCCGTGGGCAATGGCGGATATTTGCCACACGGGACGATTGAGGAAACTTGCAATGACGACTCGTCAGCCAATCTACAAATCCCTGTATTTCCAGGTGATCGTCGCAATCGTAATCGGTATTTTGCTCGGTCACTTCTACCCGCAAACCGGCGTGGCCCTCAAGCCACTGGGTGACGGGTTTATCAAACTGATCAAAATGGTCATTGCCCCGATCATCTTCTGCACCGTTGTCAGCGGCATCGCCGGCATGCAAAGCATGAAGTCGGTTGGCAAAACCGGCGGCTACGCGCTGCTGTACTTCGAAGTGGTGTCCACCATCGCACTGCTGATTGGCCTGATCGTCGTCAACGTTGTGCAACCGGGCGCCGGCATGCACATCGACGTGGCGACCCTGGACGCTTCGAAAGTCGCTGCCTATGTGACTGCCGGTGCAGACCAGAGCATCGTTGGCTTCCTGCTTAACGTGATCCCGAACACCATCGTCGGCGCATTCGCTACCGGCGATATTCTGCAAGTGCTGATGTTCTCGGTGATCTTCGGTTTTGCCCTGCACCGCCTGGGTGCCTACGGCAAGCCGGTGCTGGACTTCATCGATCGTTTCGCACACGTGATGTTCAACATCATCAACATGATCATGAAACTTGCGCCAATCGGTGCCCTGGGCGCCATGGCGTTCACCATCGGCGCCTACGGCGTAGGCTCGTTGGTGCAGTTGGGCCAGTTGATGATTTGCTTCTACATCACCTGCATCCTGTTCGTGGTTGTGGTGCTGGGCGCCATCTGCCGCGCGCACGGTTTCAGCGTGTTGAAACTGATCCGCTACATCCGTGAAGAGTTGTTGATCGTACTGGGTACTTCCTCGTCCGAATCCGCACTGCCTCGCATGCTGATCAAAATGGAGCGTCTGGGCGCGAAGAAATCCGTAGTAGGCCTGGTGATCCCGACCGGCTACTCCTTCAACCTCGACGGTACGTCGATCTACCTGACCATGGCTGCTGTGTTCATCGCCCAAGCGACTGACACGCACATGGACATCACCCACCAGATCACCCTGTTGCTGGTGTTGCTGCTGTCCTCCAAAGGCGCGGCTGGCGTAACCGGTAGCGGCTTCATCGTGCTGGCTGCGACCCTGTCGGCTGTTGGCCACCTGCCGGTTGCCGGCCTGGCGCTGATCCTGGGTATCGACCGCTTCATGTCCGAAGCCCGCGCGCTGACCAACCTGGTGGGTAACGCTGTTGCCACCCTGGTTGTGGCCAAGTGGGTCAAGGAGTTGGACGAAGACAAGCTGCAGGTAGAGCTGGCTTCCGGTGGTCGCGGTATCTCCGACACCCGTGAAGAAGATGACCTGGGCGTGGCCGAAGGCCCTGCACCTGTCGTCAAGTAACACGCTGATGGTGTGCATAGCACCTGAAACGCTGCAAACGCCCCGACCTGTTCGGGGCGTTTGCGTTTCTGGTCGGTCACTTTTGAGCGTTTTGATTTACATTGAGTCATGCCTTCATGCGTTTCCATTAGATGAAACTCACAGCGGCCAGCTCGTTCCAAGACTGATTAGCCCGCCGTATTGACGCGGCATCGCCTGCAGGAGTGTTGATGGACAGTGTGGATTTGAATGTCCTGCGCAGCGTGCTCGAATGGCGCCGCGCCGGAGAACGCGTGGTGTTGTACAGCGTGGTTCAGACGTGGGGCAGCGCACCGCGCCCGCCGGGTGCGATGCTGGCCTTGCGCGGCGACGGAGTGGTGATCGGCTCGGTGTCGGGCGGTTGCATCGAGGATGACTTGATCGCCCGGTTGCAGGACGGTCGCCTGCCTGCTGATGGGCCGCCTGTGCAGCTGGTGACCTACGGCGTCACCCGCGATGAGGCCGCGCGTTTTGGTCTGCCTTGCGGCGGCACGTTGCGCCTCACAGAAGAGCGGGTGGACGACTGGCGCTGGGTCGAAGAGCTGTTGCAGCGTTGTGAAGCGCATCAAATTGTCGCGCGCGAATTGGACCTGGGCACCGGCAACGTCACCCTGAGTGGCGCGAGCAAGACCGATGTTGTGACCTTCGACGGCGAACGCCTGCGGGCCATTTACGGCCCTCGCTGGCGACTGTTGTTGATCGGCGCCGGGCAGTTATCACGCTACGTGGCTGAAATGGCACGGTTGCTGGATTTTGAAGTGCTGATCTGTGACCCGCGCGAAGAGTTTGTTTACGGCTGGGAAGAGCACCACGGCCGCTTCGTGCCGGGCATGCCGGATGAGGCGGTGTTGAATATCCAGACCGACGAGCGCACGGCCATCGTCTGCCTCACCCACGACCCGCGACTCGACGACATGGCGCTGCTGACGGCGCTGAACTCCACGGCGTTCTACATCGGCGCCCTCGGCTCGCGGGTCAATAGCCAAAAGCGCCGGGAGAACCTCACCGAGCTGGGTTTATCCGCCGAGGCGATTGCACGCTTGCATG
Organism: Pseudomonas sp. ICMP 460; assembly: GCF_002723595.1. Lineage (NCBI taxonomy): Bacteria > Pseudomonadati > Pseudomonadota > Gammaproteobacteria > Pseudomonadales > Pseudomonadaceae > Pseudomonas > Pseudomonas sp. ICMP 460. The sequence continues at coordinate 21,240 of NZ_LKBR01000010.1, read as the reverse complement.
GGCCGATCGGTTTGCACATCGGCAGCCATACCCCGGCGGAAATTGCGCTGTCGCTGATGGCCGAAATCGTCGCGATCAAGAATGGCGTGGCGCCCACCCAGAAAAAACCGCAGCCGATGCTGGCGCAATGAGTGTTAGCGCAATTGTGCTGGCGGCAGGGCAGGGCAGTCGTTTCAGGGCTGAGGCGGGAGCGGATACAGACAAACTGCTGGCCGATTGCATCGGGCGCGATGGCGTCACCCGGTCGGTGATCGAGCAGGTGCTGTTGAGCCTGCCGGCGCAGGTCGTAAAGCGCTGGGTGGTTACCTCACCGGACCGGCATGAAGTGATTCGCTTGGCACAGGCTTACGGCTGCGAAGTGTTGCTGCTGCAATCGGCGGGCATGGGCGACAGCATTGCAGCCGCCGTTGCGGCCAGTGGCCCAAGCGATGGCTGGCTGGTGCTGCTGGGGGACATGCCGTTTATTTTGCCGTCGAGCATTGAGCGAGTGTTGGCGAACCTGGAGGGCATCAACGTGCCGGTGCACGCTGGCCACTATGGGCACCCGGTTGCGTTTGGTCGTGCGTTCGGCCCAGCGTTAATGGCGTTGACGGGAGATCGTGGGGCCAGACCGTTATTTGCGCAGACGACGGTGCATGAAGTGCAGGTGCAAGATCCCGGCGTACTTTGGGATGTGGATGTGCCGCACTTACTGGATTTCGCGCCCATCTGAAACGCTCCGCGTCATCGCTCTTGATCGTTCCCACGCTCTGCGTGGCAACGCATCCCGTGACGCTCTGCGTCACCGCTCTACAGCGGGACGCGGAGCGTCCAGGGCGGCATTCCCACGCAGAGCGTGGGAACGATCATCAGCTATAAAAAAAGCCCCGCCTGATCTCTCAGGCGGGGCTTTTTAGTAGCGTCTGGAATCAGACGAGCGGTTTAGGCTCGTGCTCTGCTTCCTCAGCCTTATGCTCAACCACAGCTTCAACAGCCGGGGCTGGCGCCTCGATCACTTCGGCAGCAGCCGGTGCAGAAGCAGCGGCAGCAGCGGCGGCCTCAGCTTCCTTGCGACGGCGACGCACTTCACGTGGGTCATTCGGCGCACGACCGTTTTCGGTCAGGGCACTGGCAGGCGCAGCTTCGACCACCGGCGCGGCGACTTCAACAACCACCGGCGCTTCGATCACTGGCGCTGGCTCGGCAACCACAACCGGAGCGGCTTCAACCACTTCGGCAACCGGTGCGGGCGCTTCCTCTACCACTGGGGCAGGGGCTGGTGCTTCAACCGGAGCGGCTGGCTCGGCAGTCCACTGGAAGGCGGTCTGTTCTTCGCGAACTTCACGCACCTGTGGGGCAGCTTCGACAACCGGCGTTTCAGCAGCCGCTTCAACCACTGGCTGAGGCTCAACCACCGGTGCAGGCTCAACAGCCGCCACTTCCACTTCTGGTTGGGCTTCGCGAACCGGTGCAACTTCCACGTCCGCAACCACTGGGGCTTCGATCGGGGTAGTGGCTTCAACCACCGGGGCTTCAACAGCGGGTGCTTCAAACGCTGGCGCTTCGACTACCGGGGCTTCAAACGCAGACGCTTCAACTACTGCAGTTTCCGCGACGGGTGCTTCTACCGCAGCCGTCTCTTCGACAGCAGCCGTAGCGCGTTCAGCTTGCTCGTGAGCTTGGGCTTCAGCGGGTGCACTGATAACCGAGCTGGCAACGGCAGCGGTCACGGCCAGGCCGGCAGCCAGTTCGGCGCCAGTCGGTTCGGCTTCTGTGTGCTCGCCGGACTCTTCCGAGCCTTCGATCACATTGCCGTTGGCATCACGCTGACGCTCACGACGGTTGCTGCGACGACGCTGGCCACGGGAGCGGCGGCGTGGACGATCGCCTTCGGCGTTGTCCTGGCCGTCATCCTGCAGTTGCTCTTCGCCGGTCAGTACTTCTTCTTCCTCGCTGGTGGCAGCGGCTTGCTCGGCGCGTGGTTGACGCTCTTCACGCGGTGCACGCGGTTGGCGTTCTTCACGTGGGGCGCGTTCTTCGCGCGGCTGGCGAGCCGGGCGTTCTTCGGTGGTGGCTTCGGCAGCGACGGCCGGTGCGGCGTCCAGCGGCTCGCGCAGCTCACGTACACGTTCTTCACGCTCGCCACGCGGCTTGCGATCTTCACGTGGGGCACGTGGGGTGCGGGGTGCGCGCTCTTCACGCGGTGCACGTTCTTCACGCGCTACAACCGGCGTTTCTTCACGGGCTTCGCGTGGTGCACGCTCTTCACGTGGCGCGCGTTCTTCACGCGGTGCACGTTCTTCGCGAGGCTTGCGCTCTTCGTCACGGCGGCCGTTGCGGTTACGGCTTTGCTGGCGACCGTTGCGACGTTCTTCGTTGCGCGCTGGGCGCTCGGTGGCCGGTTTTTCGACCACAACCGGAGCAACAGGCTCCTCTTTGGTGGCGAACAGGCTGACCAGCGACTTCACCAGGCCTTTGAACAGGCTTGGCTCAGGCAGGGCGGCCGGTGCGGCAACCGGCGCAGCTGCTTCAGCAGGCACGGGTGCGTTGGCGCGGGCCGGGGCAGTCTTCACGGCTGCTTCCTGGCGAACCAGGGTGCGGGTCGCGGCGGCCGGCTGAACTTCTTCGACTTCGGCAGCGGCAGCCGCGATTTCGTAGCTGGACTGGTTGGTGTGCGCTTCCGGGCTGTCATCACGCAGGCGCTGCACTTCGAAGTGCGGCGTTTCGAGGTGATCGTTCGGCAGGATGACGATGCGGGCACGCGTGCGCAGTTCGATCTTGGTGATCGAGTTGCGTTTTTCGTTGAGCAGGAAGGCTGCAACCGGGATCGGCACTTGCGCGCGGACTTCAGCGGTGCGGTCTTTCAGCGCTTCTTCTTCGATCAGGCGCAGGATCGCCAGGGACAGCGATTCAACGTCACGGATGATGCCGGTGCCGTTGCAACGCGGGCAGACGATGCCGCTGCTCTCGCCCAGGGATGGACGCAGGCGCTGACGCGACATTTCCAGCAAGCCGAAGCGCGAGATGCGCCCGACTTGTACGCGGGCACGGTCGGCTTCGAGGCATTCGCGGACTTTTTCTTCCACGGCGCGCTGGTTTTTGGCCGGGGTCATGTCGATGAAGTCGATCACGATCAGGCCGCCGATGTCACGCAGGCGCAGCTGGCGGGCGATTTCTTCAGCCGCTTCCAGGTTGGTCTGCAGGGCGGTTTCTTCGATGTCGCTGCCTTTGGTGGCGCGCGCCGAGTTGATGTCGATGGACACCAGGGCTTCGGTCGGGTCGATAACAATGGAGCCGCCGGAAGGCAGTTCGACCACGCGCTGGAAGGCGGTCTCGATCTGGCTTTCGATCTGGAAACGGTTGAACAGCGGAACGCTGTCTTCGTACAGCTTGATCTTGCTGGCGTACTGCGGCATCACCTGGCGGATGAAGGTCAGGGCTTCGTCCTGCGCTTCAACGCTGTCGATCAGCACTTCGCCGATGTCCTGGCGCAGGTAATCGCGGATGGCGCGGATGATCACGTTGCTTTCCTGGTAGATCAGGAACGGCGCGGAACGGTCCAGGGACGCTTCTTTAATAGCGGTCCACAGTTGCAGCAGGTAGTCGAGGTCCCACTGCATTTCTTCGCTGCTGCGGCCCAGGCCTGCAGTGCGCACGATCAGGCCCATGTCGGCCGGTGCGATCAAGCCGTTCAGCGCTTCACGCAGTTCGTTGCGCTCTTCGCCTTCGATGCGACGGGAAATACCGCCGGCACGCGGGTTGTTTGGCATCAGCACCAGGTAGCGGCCAGCCAGGCTGATGAAGGTGGTCAGGGCAGCGCCCTTGTTGCCACGTTCTTCTTTTTCGACCTGAACGATAACTTCCTGGCCTTCGGTCAGGACGTCCTTGATATTCACGCGGCCTTCAGGGGCTTTCTTGAAGTATTCGCGCGAGATTTCTTTGAGGGGCAGGAAGCCGTGGCGCTCGGAGCCGAAATCGACAAAGGCAGCCTCAAGGCTTGGTTCGATGCGAGTGATACGGCCTTTATAGATATTGGCCTTCTTTTGCTCGCGTGCACCGGATTCAATGTCCAGGTCGTAGAGGCGTTGGCCATCTACCAGTGCAACACGCAACTCTTCGGGTTGGGTTGCGTTAATCAGCATTCTTTTCATGTTGTACCGTCGGTTTCCGGGCTGCCGGAAACGGCGTTCGGCACACACGACTTCTCACGGTCGGTGTCAGGTGCGTCAAGAGTGGTTGGCCACTCCAGTGTCCAGCAAAACCCGCCAATAGGGGCCGGTATCGCGACGGACGCGTCCTGCTTGTTAGCGGTGGTGACAAAGGCACCACTTCAACAAAAGCTAAGGTCAGGAGGAGGAATCAACCGGCGACTGTGGACGAGATGAAGCGTCTAAATATAAGCCTAGTGCTACACAGTCCGACGGTTGTGCATCTCCACCCTACACGTATCCCTGATAATTCGGGTGCTGCCGCGCGCAGAATCCGCAGCGGGTTGGCATTTACCGTGTTCTCCAATGGGGAGTTCACGCTCATGGCTAAACAAGACTGGGTGCGGGCGACTGCGCTCGCACTCAGCTCTTAACAGGCGTTGTTTCCGAAGCATTCGCCATGGTCTGGCTCAAGACTGACTGCACTTTGTGAACTGGCCGTAAATATCGGCGCAAAAGGCGAGTATTTACTCTGCTTTTTGCACTCGCTTCAGGCCTCATGTCACCTGCGCTCGTTACAATCCCGAGCCTCCCAAGGTGGCGAAAGCCCCGTAGGACGGCCTCGCGTCCTGATGAATTGCGATGGTCAGGGCCGGCAGTTTGCCGCAAGTCCTCTGTCCAGGCCGCTTTTGACGGCGTTCGCGACTATAGCAGCAATGATTAAGTGCTTCAATTCCATAAAAAATTGTTATCATCGCCGCCATGACGACTACCGCCCCCCAGACCCCCAGCGTCCAGCTGCTCGAGGTCTCGCCGGAATATGCCGGCCAACGCATCGATAATTTTCTATTGGCCAGGCTCAAAGGCGTGCCCAAGACCTTGATTTACCGCATTTTGCGTAAAGGCGAAGTGCGCGTGAACAAGGGTCGCATCAAGCCCGAGTACAAGCTGCAGGCAGGCGATATCGTCCGTGTGCCGCCGGTTCGCGTGCCTGAACGTGACGAGCCGGTGCCACTCGCCCAAGGCCTGTTGCAGCGCCTAGAGGCGTCGATTGTGTTCGAAGACAACAAACTGATCGTGATCAACAAGCCCTGCGGCATTGCGGTTCACGGCGGCAGCGGCCTGACGTTCGGGGTAATTGAAGCCTTCCGTCAGTTGCGCCCGGATGCCAAGGAGCTGGAGTTGGTGCATCGCCTGGACCGCGACACGTCCGGCCTGTTGATGATTGCCAAAAAACGCAGCATGTTGCGCCACTTGCACACCGCGCTGCGTGGCGATGGTGTCGACAAACGCTACATGGCGCTGGTGCGTGGCAATTGGGCAAGTTCGATCAAGAGCGTTCGAGCGCCGTTGCAAAAGAGCAACCTGCGCTCCGGCGAGCGCATGGTCGAAGTGGACGAGGAGGGCAAAGAAGCGCTGACCCTGTTCAAGGTGCTGCGCCGTTTCGGCGACTTCGCGACGATGGTCGAGGCCAAGCCGGTTACCGGGCGTACTCACCAGATTCGTGTGCACACCCTGCACGCAGGCCACTGCATTGCAGGCGACACCAAGTACGGCGACGAGGATTTCTCCAGGGAGATTCGCGACCTCGGCGGCAAGCGCCTGTTTTTGCACGCTTACATGCTGACGGTGCCGCTGCCCGATGGCGGTGAGTTGAAGTTGCAGGCCCCGGTCGATGATATGTGGGCCAAGACCGTGGAGCGTTTGAGTGTCGCGCCGTGAATATAAGCTGCTGATTTTTGATTGGGACGGTACGCTGGCGAACTCCATTGGTCGGATTGTCGAGTCGATGCACATGGCCTCGACCCGTTCCGGCTTTGCGTTGCGCAGCGACCTGGCGGTCAAGGGCATCATCGGCTTGGGTTTGCCTGAGGCGATCCGCACCTTGTACCCGGCAATCGACGAGCCAGCGCTGATAGCGTTTCGTCAGCACTACGCCGATCACTACATCGCGCTGGAAGCCGAGCCTTCGCCGCTGTTTGACGGCGTAAGGCAATCTCTGGAGGCGTTTCGCGCCGACGGTTATCACTTGGCTGTGGCCACCGGCAAGGCCCGTCGCGGGCTTGACCGGGTACTCAAGGCCCATGGCTTTGAAGATTATTTCGACATCACCCGTGCGGCGGATGAAACCGCCAGCAAGCCTCATCCTCTGATGCTTGAGCAGATCATGGCTCACTGCGGCGTAGCGCCGAGCCAGGCACTGATGGTGGGCGACGCGTCCTTCGACCTGATGATGGCGCGCAACGCCGGTATGCACAGTGTCGCGGTCAGCTACGGTGCGCAGGCTGCCGAGGCCTTGCAGCAATACGAGCCCCGGCTGACGATTGATCATTTTTCCGAACTGCAGGCCTGGCTCAACCAGGCCCAATAAGTCTTTGCTGGGGTTAATGGCATGAGTGATGAGTGGAAAGCGCCTGAAACGGCCGACCGTGGCGATGATAAAAGCTGGAAGCTGCTCGAGAAGACGCTCTTGGCCAGCGTGCAGGAGCAGCGCCGTTCGCGGCGGTGGGGGATCTTCTTCAAGTTGCTGACGTTCGTGTACCTGCTCGGCATGCTGGCGTTGTTCAGCCCGCTGATGGACATGGAAAAAAGCGCTACCCGTAGCAACCATTACACGGCCTTGATCGAAGTGCGCGGGGTGATTGCCGACAAGGAATCCGCCAGCGCCGACAACATCGTCACCAGCCTGCGTGCTGCGTTTGAAGACCCCAAGGTCAAAGGCGTGATTCTGCGTATCAACAGCCCGGGCGGCAGCCCTGTGCAGTCGGGTTATGTGTACGACGAAATTCGCCGCCTGCGCGCGTTGCACCCGGATACCAAGCTCTACGCGGTGATCGCCGACCTGGGCGCCTCGGGTGCCTATTACATCGCCAGTGCGGCTGATCAGATCTATGCCGACAAGGCCAGCCTGGTGGGCTCGATTGGTGTGACCGCGGCCGGTTACGGGTTTGTCGGCGCCATGGAGAAGCTGGGTGTGGAGCGCCGTACTTACACCTCCGGTGAACATAAATCGTTCCTTGATCCGTTCCAGCCGCAAAAGGCCGATGAAACCCAGTTCTGGCAGGGCGTGCTGGACACGACCCATCGCCAGTTCATCGCCAGTGTGAAGCAAGGCCGTGGCGATCGTCTGAAGGATAAGGACCATCCGGAGTTGTTCTCCGGGTTGGTGTGGTCAGGCGAGCAAGCGTTGCCGCTGGGCTTGATCGACGGTCTGGGCAGTGCCAGTTCGGTGGCGCGCGACGTGATCGGCGAGAAAGAGCTGGTCGACTTCACCGTTGAGGAATCGCCGTTTGATCGCTTCTCGAAAAAGCTTGGCGCCAGCGTGGCCGAGAAGTTGGCCATGTACATGGGCTTCCAGGGCCCGACCTTGCGCTGATCTATCGAGGCTTGCATAGCTCGACATGTGGAAGCTGAACATGTGGGAGGGGGCTTGCTCCCGATGGCGATGGGTCAGTGACGGCTAAGCTGGCTGATGTACCGCTATCGGGAGCAAGCCCCCTCCCACATTGGTTTTGCGGTGTATTTAAGGGGTTACTCGCCTTCCGCCATTCCAAAAGCCGAAATTGCGCTGATCTTCCGAGGCTTGCATAGCTCAACATGTGGAAGCTCAAAATGTGGGAGGGGGCTTGCTCCCGATGGCGATGGGTCAGTGACAGCCAAGCTGGCTGATGTACCGCTATCGGGAGCAAGACCCCTCCCACATTGGTTTTGCGGTGTATTTAAGGGGTTTACTCGCCTTCCACTATTCCAAAAGCCGACCTTGCGCTGATCTATCGAGGCTTGCATAGCTCAACATGTGGAAGCTGAACATGTGGGAGGGGGCTTGCTCCCGATGGCGGTGGGTCAGTGATAGTTAAGCTGGCTGATGCACCGCTATCGGGAGCAAGCCCCCTCCCACATTGGTTTTGCGGTGTATTTAAGGGGTTACTCGCCTTCCGCCATTCCAAAAGCCGAAATTGCGCTGATCTTCCGAGGCTTGCATAGCTCGACATGTGGGTGCTGAACATGTGGGAGGGGGCTTGCTCCCGATGGCGGTGGGTCAGTGACGGCTAAGCTGGCTGATGCACCGCTATCGGGAGCAAGCCCCCTCCCACATTTGGTTTTGCGCTGTGTTTAAGGAATTTGCACACCTTCGGCGAGCAACATGTCCACCAGGCGAATCAGCGGCAAGCCGATAAGGCTGGTGGCATCCGTGCCTTCGGTGCTTTGGAACAGGCTCACACCCAACCCCTCAGCCTTGAAGCTGCCCGCGCAGTCATACGGTTGCTCGATACGCAGGTAGCGCTCGACACGCTCAGCGTCCAGCACGCGCATCTGTACGGTGAAGGGCACGCAATCGACTTGGCAGTGGCCGGTCTGGCTATTGAGCAGCGCCAGGCCGGTGAGGAAGCTTACGCGCTTGCCGCTGGCCGCCAGCAACTGCTCACGGGCGTTTTCGAAGGTGTGGGGTTTGCCGATGATCCGGCCGTCGAGCGCCGCCACCTGATCCGAGCCGATAATCAGATGCCCGGGGTAACTGGTTGCGAGGGCGCGGGCTTTTTCTTCAGCGAGGCGCATGACCAGCTCGATGGCGGGCTCATTTTCGCGATGGCTTTCGTCGATGTCCGGCGAGCTGCAGATGAACGGTAGATGCAGCCGGCTGAGTAATTCCCGGCGATAAACCGAGCTGGATGCGAGTAATAAAGGCAGCATGGGCGTCTCCTCAGGGCGGTTGCGAATTCTAGCGGCGTGACCCGCTGACGCACAGGGCTGAATTTCCTTTGACATGGCTGGGTGCATCCCTATAATGCTGCGCCTATGTTGAATGACCCGATTCCACCTCACGTTGACCCGCGCAAATTGGCTGATCGTGGCACTTCCCTTCAAGGTGAATTGCTGCTGGCCGATTTGGAGAGACTCTGCGACCCGCTTTCCGACACTGTCGGTACGGTGCAGGCTAAATTCGTTTTTGAACGAGATGAACGTAAATCTGTGGTAATTCACAGTTTTATCGACACCGAAGTCAAAATGGTTTGCCAGCGTTGTCTTGAGCTGGTCACCCTGCCGATTCACAGCGAGTGCAGTTATGCTGTGGTGAAGGAGGGTGCGAATACCCAGTCGTTGCCGAAAGGTTATGACGTGCTGGAACTGGGCGAAGATCCTTTGGATCTGCATGCACTGATCGAGGAGGAGCTTTTGCTCGCCTTGCCCATTGTGCCTGCTCATCATCCGGAAGAATGCCAGCAGCCGGAGGGGCTCGATGATGAGTCCGAACCGAGCGAGGACGAGGTAACGCGGTCCAACCCGTTCAGTGTATTGGCGCAGTTAAAGCGTGACCCAAACGTTTAGGAGTTAATCAATTATGGCTGTTCAGCAGAACAAAAAATCCCGCTCTGCCCGTGACATGCGTCGTTCGCACGATGCCCTGACGGCAAGCACTTTGTCTGTAGAAAAAACCACCGGTGAAATTCACCTGCGTCACCACGTATCGCCAGAAGGCGTATACCGTGGCCGTAAAGTGATCGACAAGGGCGCTGACGAGTAATCACTTGTCTGCTCAAGTCATCGCGATTGACGCAATGGGCGGGGACTTCGGTCCCCGCAGCATTGTTCAGGCCTGCATTGCCAGCCTGTCTGCAACGCCCTCGCTGCACCTGACCCTCGTTGGTCAACCCTCCCTGATTGAAGAACTGATTGCCAGCCATCCGGCGGTGGATCGCGCGCGCCTGACGATTACGCCGGCCAGCGAAACCATTAGCATGGATGAAAAGCCGGCGACGGCCCTGCGTGGCAAACCCGACTCTTCGATGCGCGTGGCGCTGGAGCTATTGCGAGACGGCAAGGTGCAAGCCTGTGTCAGTGCTGGCAATACCGGTGCGTTAATGGCGTTGTCGCGGCATGTCCTCAAGACGCTGCCGGGTATTGATCGGCCGGCGATGGTGGCGGCCATTCCGACGCAGAAGGGCTATTGCCAACTGCTCGACCTGGGCGCAAACGTCGATTGCACTGCCGAGCACCTGTTCCAGTTTGCGCTGATGGGCTCGGTGGCCGCTGAGGCGCTCGGTGTGGCGCGGCCGCGGGTAGCGTTGCTGAATATCGGCACCGAAGACATCAAGGGTAACCAGCAGGTCAAGCGAGCCGCCAGCCTGTTGCAGGGTGCGCGGGGTTTGAACTACATCGGCTTTGTCGAGGGTGACGGCCTGTACCGTGGCGAGGCGGATGTGGTGGTGTGTGACGGGTTTGTCGGTAATATCCTGCTCAAGTCCAGCGAAGGCCTGGCAACCATGATCGCCACGCGTATCGAGGCGTTGTTCAAGCAGAACCTGGCGTCACGCATGGTGGGCGCGTTGGCGCTGCCATTAATGCGCCGCTTGCAGGCTGACCTGGCACCGGCGCGGCACAATGGTGCGAGCTTTTTAGGGCTGCAGGGCATCGTGGTGAAAAGCCATGGCTCGGCGGGCGTGCAAGGCTTTCAGAGTGCCATAGCGCGGGCGTTGATCGAGATCCAGGAAAACCTGCCGCAACGCCTGCACGGCCGTCTAGAGGATCTGTTGCCTTAGGCGAATTGGCCCGGGAATGCTTAAATGTGACCGGCCAGTTCAATTGACCATCCAATCTGTCAGTTTCGTGCGCTCCCACCGTAGGAGTGTGCATTTTTGACGACCAGATCATTAGGGGCTTGTTACATGTCTACATCCCTCGCATTCGTCTTTCCAGGGCAAGGTTCGCAGTCCCTCGGCATGTTGGCCGAGTTGGGCGCGCAATACCCGCTGATCCTGGAAACCTTCAAAGAAGCTTCCGATGCTCTGGGCTACGACCTGTGGGCATTGACCCAGCAGGGGCCGGAAGAGCAACTCAACCAAACCGACAAAACCCAGCCGGCCATCCTGACCGCCTCGATCGCCTTGTGGCGTGTGTGGCTGGCGGAAGGCGGCGCGCGCCCGGCTTATGTGGCCGGTCACAGCCTGGGCGAATACAGCGCTCTGGTTGCAGCGGGCAGCCTGACCCTCGCTGAAGCGGTCAAGCTGGTCGAGCGCCGTGGTCAGTTGATGCAAGACGCGGTTCCGGCCGGGCAGGGCGGCATGGCCGCTATTCTTGGGCTGGACGATGCTGTGGTGATCGAAGCCTGTGCCGAAGCGGCGCAAGGTGAAGTGGTCAGCGCGGTGAACTTCAACTCGCCGGGCCAGGTGGTGATCGCCGGTGCCAAGGCTGCGGTTGAACGTGCCATCGAAGGCTGCAAGGCGCGTGGTGCAAAGCGCGCCTTGCCATTGCCGGTCAGCGTGCCGTCGCACTGTGAGCTGATGCGCCCGGCCGCCGAGCGGTTTGCCGAGTCGATTGCCGCCATCAACTGGCAGGCACCGCAGATCCCGCTGGTGCAGAACGTCAGTGCGGCCATTGCCGTCGACCTCGATACCCTCAAGCGCGACCTGCTGGAACAACTCTACAAGCCTGTGCGCTGGGTTGAGTCGGTTCAGGCGCTGGCCGCCAAGGGCGCCACCGAGTTGGTCGAGTGCGGCCCCGGCAAAGTCCTGGCTGGCCTGAACAAGCGCTGCGCCGACGGCGTATCGACCGCCAACCTGAATACCCCGGATGCCTTCGCTGCTGCTCGCGCGGCGCTGGTCTGAACTCTGAATCCTGAACCACGATCCCCGAACTTAGGAGAAGCCTGCATGAGTCTGCAAGGTAAAGTTGCACTGGTTACCGGCGCCAGCCGTGGCATTGGCCAGGCGATTGCCCTGGAACTGGGCCGTCAGGGTGCCGTTGTGATCGGCACCGCCACATCCGCCTCGGGTGCCGAGCGTATTGCCGCAACCTTGAAGGAAAACGGCGTTCAAGGCACCGGCCTCGAGCTGAACGTAACCAGCGACGAATCGGTTGCGGCTGTTTTGGCTGAAATTACTGCACAGTTCGGCGCACCGGCTATTCTGGTAAATAACGCCGGTATCACCCGCGATAACCTGATGATGCGCATGAAAGACGACGAGTGGTACGACGTGGTCGATACCAACTTGAACAGTCTGTTTCGCCTGTCCAAGGGCGTTTTGCGTGGCATGACCAAGGCGCGTTGGGGCCGAATTATCAATATTGGCTCCGTAGTGGGTGCCATGGGCAACGCAGGCCAAGTAAACTACGCTGCGGCCAAGGCTGGTCTGGAAGGTTTCAGCCGTGCATTGGCACGTGAAGTCGGTTCGCGTTCGATTACGGTCAACTCGGTGGCCCCAGGGTTCATCGACACCGATATGACCCGCGAGCTGCCGCAAGCACAGCGTGAAGCGTTGCTGACACAGATTCCGCTGGGCCGTCTGGGCCAGGCTCAAGAGATCGCGAATGTGGTCACTTTCCTGGCATCCGACGGTGCGGCATACGTGACTGGGGCTACAATCCCGGTTAACGGCGGGATGTACATGAGTTAAATTGTGACGGATCGCTTCAAAAAAATGTCATACGAGCTGTCTAAAATCCGTTATAAAGCTGCAACTTAATTTATAGGCAGGTGGTCGGCCGGGTACGCGGGTGAAGCTTTCAGTTGAAAAACTGAAAAGGCTTTCTATACACTTACCCACTGGCCAGCTGCCTGAATTTGTCCATTAGGAGTTAAACAAGGTATGAGCACCATCGAAGAGCGCGTCAAGAAAATCGTTGCCGAGCAACTGGGCGTTAAGGAAGAAGAAGTCAAAAACGATTCTTCCTTCGTAGAAGACCTGGGTGCCGATTCCCTTGACACCGTTGAGCTGGTGATGGCTCTGGAAGAGGAATTCGAGACCGAAATCCCGGACGAAGAAGCTGAAAAAATCACTACTGTTCAAGCTGCTATCGACTACGTTACTGCCCACCAGGCGTAATAGTTTGTAGTCGTCGCTTGTTGTTAGGGAAAACCGCACTGCTGTAACGGCGTGCGGTTTTTTCTTTAGCTCAGATGAAACTTTTGGTCTGATGAAGCGTGAGCGCTGAAGCGAAGTGTCGTCATCAAGAAAAAGGAGAGTGCTGTGTCGCGTAGACGCGTCGTAGTCACCGGTATGGGTATGCTGTCGCCACTGGGTACGGATGTGCCGAGCAGTTGGCAGGGCATTCTGGCTGGTCACAGTGGTATTGGTCTGATCGAACACACTGACCTTTCTGCCTATTCCACCCGTTTTGGCGGCTCGGTAAAGGGCTTCAATGTCGAGGAATACCTCTCGGTCAAAGAATCCCGCAAACTCGACCTGTTCATTCAATACGGCCTGGCAGCCGGTTTTCAGGCGGTGCGTAATGCCGGCCTGGAGGTCACCGACGCCAACCGTGAGCGCATCGGCGTGGCCATGGGTTCGGGTATTGGCGGTTTGACCAATATCGAAGAAACCAGCCGCACGCTGCACGAATCCGGCCCCCGTCGAATTTCACCGTTCTTCGTACCGGGCTCGATCATCAATATGATTTCCGGTTTCCTGTCCATCCATTTGGGGGCACAGGGGCCTAACTACGCCATTGCCACCGCCTGCACCACCGGCACGCATTGCATCGGCATGGCGGCGCGCAATATCGCCTACGACGAAGCGGACGTGATGATCGCCGGTGGCGCCGAAATGGCGGCCTGTGGTCTGGGCATGGGCGGCTTCGGCGCGTCCCGTGCGCTGTCAACCCGCAATGACGAGCCAACCCGGGCCAGCCGTCCGTGGGACAAAGGCCGTGACGGTTTTGTGCTGTCCGACGGTGCCGGCGCCTTGGTACTCGAAGAGCTGGAGCACGCCAAAGCGCGTGGCGCCACCATCTACGCGGAACTGATCGGCTTCGGCATGAGTGGCGATGCCTACCACATGACCTCGCCACCGTCCGACGGTGCCGGTGCCGCGCGTTGCATCACCAATGCGTTGCGTGATGCCAAGGTCAACCCCGACCAGGTGCAGTACATCAACGCCCATGGCACGTCGACGCCGACCGGCGATTTGGCCGAAGCCGAAGCTATCAAGTCGGTGTTCGGCGAGCACGCCTACAAACTCGCAGTCAGCTCAACCAAGTCGATGACCGGTCACCTGTTGGGTGCAGCGGGCGCGGTCGAGGCGATCTTCAGCGTGATGGCCATCAAGGACCAGGTCGCTCCGCCGACCATCAACCTTGATGAGCCGGACGAGGGCTGCGACCTGAACTTCGTGCCTCATGAAGCGCAGCCAATGCCGATCGACGTGGTTATCTCCAACTCGTTCGGGTTTGGCGGCACCAACGGTTCCCTGGTGTTCCGCCGGTTCGCCGAGTGATGCAAAGCTGGGTCGACGGTCAGCCAGCGGACAGCGTGCCCCTGAAAGATCGCGGCCTGGCGTACGGCGATGGCCTGTTTGAAACCATCGCCGTCAGGGCTGGGCAGCCTGTGCTGCTCGACCGTCACTTGCAACGCCTTGACCAGGGTTGCAAGCGCCTCGCCTTGCTGGCGGACCACGCGTTGATCCGCAGCGAAGTGTTGGCCTATGCCGCCGCCTTGGGTGACGGTGTACTCAAGTTGATCCTCACCCGTGGCGACAGCCTGCGCGGTTATGGCATTAACCCCGGCGCGCCGGTGCGCCGTATCTTGCAGGGCAGTCCGCCGGCACCTTATCCCGAAACGCATGCAACCGACGGCATTCGCCTGTTTGCGTGCGCTACACGCTTGGCCGAGCAGCCGTTGCTGGCCGGTCTGAAGCACCTCAACCGCCTCGAACAAGTGATCGCCCGCGCCGAATGGCAAGATGCCGAACACGCCGAAGGTTTGATGCTGGATATGTCTGGGCGCGTCATCGAAGGCGTGTTCAGCAATCTGTTTGTTGTACGCAATGGCTTGTTACTGACCGCTGATCTGAATCGTTGCGGGGTTGCCGGCGTCATGCGCGCGGAAATTCTGGCCCAAGCGCAGGCGCTGGGCATCCCGCAGGCTGTGGTTGATATTAGCCTTGAGCAGTTGCAGCAGGCCGACGAGGTCTTTGTGTGCAACAGCGTTTATGGCATTTGGCCGGTGCGTGGCTACGCTGCGATGAGCTGGCCGGTTGGCCCGCTCACCCGTAAACTGCAGGGCATTGTTCGCGCGCTATTGGATATTTGAGTTGATACGAAAACTGGTTTTACTGCTGCAGATCGCCTTGGTTTCCGCAGGCTTGGTGCTCGGCTTCTCGGCCTGGAAGCTCAATTGTGCCTTGAAGCAGCCCCTGAACCTGCCCCAGGAGCAATTGCTCGACGTGCCTGCCGGGTGGACCCCGACCGGCACCTTCAATCGTCTTGAAGCGGACGGCGTGCTCGACGATGCCTTCTGGTTACGCCTTTACTGGCGCTTCAACCTCGACGGTCAGCCGTTGCACAGCGGTGAATACCGCATGACGCCAGGCCTTACCGCCGAAGGTTTGATTGGCCTGTGGCAACGCGGCGAAGTGGTGCAATACAGCCTGACGCTGGTAGAGGGCTGGAACTTCCGCCAAGTGCGCTCAGCGCTGGCCAAGCATGAAAAGATCGTGCAAACCCTCAGCGGCCTTGGCGACAGCGAAGTCATGGAACAACTCGGTCACCCCGGCGTGTTCCCCGAAGGGCGCTTCTTCCCCGATACCTACCGCTTCGTGCGCGGCATGACCGACGTCGACTTTCTGAAAAAGGCCTACAACCGCCTGGACGATGTGCTGGCCCAGGAGTGGAGCAAGCGCGCTGCCGATGCGCCGTACACCGACCCTTACCAAGCGCTGATCATGGCCTCCCTGGTGGAGAAAGAGACCGGTGTGCCGGAGGAGCGTGGGCAGATTGCCGGCGTGTTCGTGCGCCGCCTGAAGATCGGCATGCTGCTGCAGACCGACCCCACGGTGATCTACGGCTTGGGCGAGCGCTACAACGGCAAGTTGACCCGCGCGCACCTCAAGGAAGCCAACCCTTACAACACCTACATGATTGCCGGCCTGCCGCCGACACCGATCGCCATGGTCGGCCGCGAGGCGATCCACGCAGCATTGAACCCGGTGCCGGGCACTAGCCTGTATTTCGTCGCGCGTGGCGACGGCAGCCATATTTTCTCTGATGACCTGGATGCGCATAATGCCGCCGTGCGTGAGTTTCAACTCAAGCGCCGCGCGGATTACCGTTCCAGCCCGGCGCCGACGGCAAAGCCTGCGCAAGAGCCGGCGCCAGCTGCCGATGCACCGGTAGATGCGCCCGCAGACAAACCTGTCGGCGCACCGACCGACGCACCGACCGATGCGCCGGTAGAAACGCCGGCCGAGCCTGCCCCGGACAGCACCACGCCGCAAAGCCCGCAATGACTCTGACTAAGGACTGCCTGTGACTGGCTTGTTTATAACCCTGGAAGGCCCGGAAGGCGCCGGCAAAAGCACCAACCGCGATTACCTGGCCGAGCGCTTGCGTTTGGACGGCATCGAAGTGGTGTTGACCCGTGAGCCCGGCGGTACGCCGTTGGCTGAACGCATCCGCGAGGTGTTGCTGGCGCCAGGTGAAGAGCCGATGAACCCGGACGCCGAGCTGCTCTTGGTGTTTGCCGCCCGTGCCCAGCACCTGGCCGAAGTGATTCGCCCGGCCCTGGCACGCGGTGCGGTGGTGATTTGCGACCGTTTCACCGATTCCACTTACGCTTATCAGGGCGGTGGCCGGGGCTTGTCGCTGGAACGCATCGCCACCCTGGAAACCTTCGTGCAGGGCGATCTGCGCCCCGACCTGACGCTGGTGTTCGACTTGCCGGTGGAAGTCGGCCTGGCTCGCGCGAGTGCCCGCGGTCGCCTCGACCGTTTTGAGCTCGAGGGCCAAAAGTTCTTCGGCGCCGTGCGCAGCGCGTTTCTCGAACGTGCCAGGGCTGAACCTGCGCGTTATTACCTGCTCGACGCGGCCCAGCCCTTGGCGCAGGTGCAGCACGCCATTGATGCGCTGGTGCCAAACCTGTTGGAGCGCGCCCGTGGCTGAAGCCTATCCATGGCAGGCCAGCCTGTGGCAGCAATTGGCCGGGCGCGCCCAGCACGCGCACGCCTATTTGCTGCACGGGCCAATCGGTATCGGCAAGCGGGCGTTGGCCGAGCGCCTCATGGCGAGCCTGTTGTGCCAGCGGCCGGTCAATCTTGAAGCCTGCGGAGCGTGTAAATCCTGCCTGTTGCTCAAAGCCGGCAGCCACCCCGACAACTATGTGCTGGAACCTGAGGAAGCCGACAAGGCGATCAAGGTCGACCAAGTGCGTGATCTCGTCGGTTTCGTGGTGCAGACCGCGCAGATGGGCGGGCGCAAGGTGGTCCTGATCGAGCCGGTGGAGGCGATGAACATCAACGCCGCCAACGCCTTGCTCAAAAGCCTGGAAGAGCCTTCGGGCGACACGGTCTTGTTGCTGGTGAGCCACCAGTCCAGCCGGTTGTTGCCAACCATTCGCAGCCGCTGCGTGCAGCAAGCCTGCCCGTTGCCGAGTGAGGCGATGAGTTTGCAATGGCTGGCGCAGGCGCTACCTGCGTGTTCCGACGACGAACGCGTCGAGTTGCTGACACTGGCCGCCGGCTCACCGCTGGCCGCTGTGAAGCTGCAAGCCCAAGGCGTGCGCGAGCAACGGGCGCTGGTCGTGGACGGGGTCAAAAAGCTGCTCAAGCAAGAGCAGTCCGCCACGCAACTGGCTGAAACCGCCTGGAAAGATATTCCGTTGCTGCTGCTGTTCGACTGGTTCTGCGACTGGTCGAGCCTGATCCTGCGCTACCAGTTGACCCAGGACGAAAGCGGCCTGGGCCTGCCGGACATGCGCAAGGTGTTGCAGTACCTTGCGCAGAAGAGTGCACAAGACAAGGTGCTGAACATTCAGGACTGGATTTTGGCCCAGCGCCAGAAGGTCCTTGGCAAAGCCAACCTCAACCGCGTGCTGTTGCTTGAAGCGCTGCTGGTGCAGTGGGTCGGCCTGCTCGGCCGCCGTTAATTTCCGAGGCCTGCGGGTGTATCGTTGGCCACACACGTTGCGTAACTTAAGTCGTAATTTCCTATGCTCGTAGATTCCCATTGCCACCTTGACCGTCTCGACCTTGCCCAGCATGGCGGTTCCCTTGACGCCGCACTTGAGGCTGCCCGCCAGCGTGGGGTAGGGCACTTTCTGTGCATCGGCGTGAGCGCCGAGAACGCCGCTGACGTCAAAGCGCTGGCTGAGCGTTATGCCGACGTTGATTGCTCGGTGGGCATTCACCCGCTGGACCTCAAACCCGGTGAAGCGCCTGCGCTTGATTGGTTGTTGGGCGAACTCAACCATCCGCGCGTGGTAGCGATTGGCGAAACCGGCCTGGACTACCACTACGAGCCCGAAGCTGCCGAGCTGCAGCAAGCGTCCTTTCGCTTGCACCTGCAAGCCGCCCAGCACACCGGCAAACCGGTGATCGTGCACACCCGTGGCGCCCGCGCCGACACCCTGGCGCTGCTGCGCGAAGCCGCATTGCCGCAGGCCGGCGTGCTGCATTGCTTCACCGAAGATTGGGCCATGGCCAAGGCCGCCCTGGACTTGGGGTTCTACATTTCGCTGTCGGGCATCGTCACCTTCCGCAACGCCGATGCCCTGCGCGACGTCGCGCGCCAAGTGCCGGCCGACCGCCTGCTGGTGGAAACCGACTCGCCTTACCTGGCGCCCATCCCGCATCGCGGCAAGCCGAACCTGCCCGAATACGTACGCGACGTGGCGGACTACCTGGCGATGCTGCGCGGTGAGTCGTATGAGCGTTTTGCCCAACAGACCACCGAAAACTTCAAGCGCCTGTTCCCGCTGGCTCACGTCGGCGCTTAACGGCGCCGGGTAATGCGCCAAACCGCGGGCAAAAAAAACCCGGGTTCTGGGGGGGGAATCCGGGTTAAGGCCATTAGGAGTAAATAAAGGGTACGCAGTCCGTCGGTACCCAGGTCGACGCGTCACTTGGGGGAGATGCCACGTCGACAGTTCAAGTATTGATCAGTATCCCATTCAGTCCAGCCGCATCTGATCGTTTTTTAAACAGATTTGGAATACGCGCGCTTCGCTTGAGTTCTCATTGAACGGGTGCACAGCGGTGGTTGTTGTGTATGGTTTCTGACTGACATCAATGAAATCGTTGGCGAGCGGGAAGTAAAACGCACGGCGGGTTCACATAGACGTTGCTCGTCGACCGTTCAGTCGGGATAATCCCTTCATCGGGTAAATCGTATCGCCACGTATCCGTGGCCTGGCGCAACCCACCCTATTCAACTCTGCAGACCTCTTTCTCATGCACAAAGAACCCCGTAAGGTCCGAGAGTTTCGCCGCCGTGAGCAAGAAATTCTCGACACCGCGCGCAAGCTGTTCCTCGAACAAGGTGAAGACAGCGTCACCGTCGAGATGATCGCGGATGCCGTGGGCATCGGCAAAGGCACGATCTACAAGCACTTCAAATCCAAGGCCGAAATCTACCTGCGGCTGATGCTCGACTACGAGCGTGATTTGAACGAGCTGCTGCACTCGGCTGATGTCGATAAAGACAAAGAAGCCCTGTCGCGGGCTTACTTCGAGTTCCGCATGCGTGACCCGCAGCGCTACCGCCTGTTCGACCGCCTGGAAGAAAAAGTGGTCAAGGGCAATCAGGTACCGGAAATGGTCGAGGAGTTGCACAAGATTCGCGCCTCGAACTTCGAGCGCCTGACCCTGCTGATCAAAGGTCGTATCAGCGAAGGCAAGCTGGAAGATGTGCCGCCGTATTTCCACTACTGTGCCGCCTGGGCCTTGGTGCATGGCGCCGTGGCGCTGTACCACTCGCCGTTCTGGAGCAATGTGCTGGAAGATCAGGAAGGCTTCTTCCAGTTCCTGATGGACATCGGCGTGCGCATGGGCAACAAGCGCAAGCACAGCGCCGAGCTACCGGGTACGGAGCCGAAAAACGGCGAAACCCCGGCTACTTAAGCGTTCCCCCCACAGTGATGGCGCAATGATTTACTGCCAGTTGCTGTACCCCAGGAATATACTCAGGCAAGGATCTTGCTAAGAGCTGATTAATGAGTCAGCTTTTAGTGTGCCCGAACAATCCTCTGCCGGAGTGATCCATGATCGTTGATCGTCAAGGCAGGCGGTTCCGCAATTTGCGGATCAGCCTGACCTCAGCCTGCAATTACGCGTGTACTTACTGCGTGCCGGACGGCAAGCGGCTGGTGGCTGCCCAAGACGAACTCTCGGCCGATGCCATGGCCAGGGGCGTTGCGTACCTGATTGAAGCGGCCGGTATCGACCGGCTGCGCATTACCGGCGGCGAGCCGCTGGTCAGCCCCAAACTGGAAGCCTTTATGGGCGCCGTGGGGCAGATGGGCCTCAGTGATATTAGCCTGACGACCAACGGCCAACTGCTGGCGCGCAAACTGCCGTTGCTGGTGGAGGCGGGCATTCGGCGTATCAATGTGTCGCTCGATACGCTGGACGCAGATGCGTTTCGCCGTATTGCGCGGGGCGGCGATCTGGCCACGGTGCTTGACGGCATGGAGCAGGCGAGGGCGGCCGGGATCAAGATCAAGGTGAATATGGTGCCGTTGCGCGGGCAGAACCTTGATCAGGTGATGCCGCTGCTGGATTACTGCCTCGAACGTGGCTATGAGCTGCGTTTTATCGAGCTGATGCGCATGGGGCACTTGGCCAAAGACTCTAATGCGTTCTTGCAGCAATTCGTCAGTTTGCAGCAACTGCTGGGTTTGATTGGCGAGCATCATGAGTATCTGCAGGCCGATGCGCCGGTGGACGCTACCGCTGTGCGCTACGAAGTGCCGGGCAAGGGGTTTTTTGGTGTGATTGCCAACGAGAGCGTGCCGTTCTGCCGTACGTGTTCACGGCTGCGGTTGTCCTCGACCGGTTGGTTGCATGGTTGTTTGTCGTCGAGCAATCGTCACTATGTCGGTGACTTGCTGGACAAACCACGCCATCAGGCGCTGCCGGCGTTGCAGGGTTTGTTGATGAAGGCGCTTGGTGACAAGCAGGAAGTTGCGTTTTCGGGTGGGGCGACCATTATGAAGATTATTGGCGGCTGAGCCGGTTCTGTGGGGGTGTTCTTCAGGTTGGGTATATATCCGGTATTTTGGTTATGGCTTGTATCGGTTTCGCTCTTACAGCCAGCCCTTTCAAGGTCTTTGATAAAATCCCCCAAAACGCCAGTCAGGGGAACGAAATCGATGTGGGCAGAAGTTCTAGCGCGGTTTGAGAAAAAA